>JACPDM010000019.1:0-11412 GCA_016184045.1 Micavibrio aeruginosavorus
ATCAGGACGAACTGACCGATTTCCTGCCGCTGGCCCATACGGTCTTTTTCACAAGGGACAGCATCGGAATCCCGACGGTCCCGCTGTTTTTCATCGCGGCGGCAAAATCCCTCACGCCCTGCCGCCATGCGGAGCCTACGCCCGAAGACTACAGCAACGGGATCTCAATGGCGCAGCGCGCCGGCATTTTCCGCCGCACCTTCGGCAGCCCGTTCGGGCAACGGACCGTCGTCTGCCCCTTCTCCGGTGCGGGCGTCAAATGGCTGAAGCTGGATCTGGGCGGTGCGCAGGACAGCAAGGACAGCGCCATCGCCGCCTGCATTCAGAAAATCCGCGCGGAAAAGGAATCCAGCAAAAGGGTCCGCCGCGTCTGCGAAGCGATCGAAGGCGCCATGGAAAAAGTCATGACCCGCAGCAGCACATCGCGCATGGACGCGATCGAAGGACAGGCCGGAACGCGTCCGGCCTGCCCCTACAAAAAACAAATGCCCTAAAAAAATCAGGCGGCTTCCGTCTTGCCCTTCGGCGCGATGCTTTGCAGCAGCTCCGCCGTTTCGGCGGCGCTATCGACCGAGCACATGCCGACCGTGTGATAGCCGGAATCGACATGCATGGTTTCCCCGGTCACGCCGCTGCCGAGGTCTGAGAGCAGGAACAGGCCGGAGCGGCCCACATCTTCGATCGTCACGTTCCGGCGCAGCGGGGAATTCAGTTCGTTCCATTTGAGGATATAGCGGAAATCGCCGATACCGCTTGCGGCGAGGGTCTTGATCGGGCCTGCGGAAATGGCGTTGACGCGAATGTTGCGCGGGCCGAGATCGGTGGCGAGGTAACGCACCGAAGCCTCCAGCGCGGCCTTGGCGACGCCCATCACGTTATAATGCGGCATCACGCGCTCCGCCCCGTAATAGGTGAGGGTCACGAGGCTGCCGCCTTCGGTCATCAGCGGCGTGGCATGCTGCGCCACGGCGGTGAAGGAATAGACGGAGATATCCATGGTCTTGAGGAAATTGGCGCGGGTTGTATTGAGATACAGCCCATCCAGTTCGTTCTTGTCCGAAAACGCAATCGCGTGAACGACGCCGTCAAGACGTCCCCATTCTTCTTTCAGCGTATCGAACACCGCCGCGACGCTGGCTTCATCCGTAACGTCGCAGGGCAGGACGATTTTCGAGCCGACAGAATCGGCAAGAGGCCGCACCCGTTTCTCCAGCGCTTCGCCCTGATAGGTGAAGGCCAGTTCGGCCCCCTGCTCCACGAGCTGCTGGGCGATTCCCCAGGCGATGGAGCGGTCATTGGCGACCCCCATAATAAGGCAGCGTTTGCCCTGCATGATTCCGGGTTTTTGTGTCATCTGGCAACACCCTGATAATGTTAGGAATTTCTGTAAAATTCCCCTGCATCCTACACATTTACAGCCATTCGTCCAGCCCCTCCTTTTGACCTTCTGTTAACCAAATCATGATAATTTTAGCCTTGTCTATCAATGGGTTCCGGAAAAGACAGGGGCAAATGACTCTCCAGATCGACGCCGTTCAGCAAACCTGCCGCGCCATCGCCCTCCAAGTGCGCGACCATGCGCGCACGCTCCACTTGAGTTTTATCGTCCACCATAACGGCGAAAAACTGGAATCCTTAAGCCTCGCCGGACAGGAATTGCTGGCCCACCCTGCGGGGGAAAACGCGATCCAGCTGATGCGCAATCAAAGCAAGGCCGAGCACTCGGATTTCCTCGGACTCGCCGCATGGCGTGAGCGCAGAATTCTGGATCTGACAGGCGGCTCCGATTATCTGGCGCTGACAACTCTCAACGTCGATGAATTCGAATCCCTGCGCGAAGTCAAAGCGCAAGCCTGGCACATGGCCTGGCATGCGATCTTTCACCACGGGCTGAGATACAAGGCCGATTATAAAGATGCTTTCGCCGACGGTATCATCCAGCCTCTTTACAGCGCGGAAGACCGCCCCTCTGCCAACATGCACGCCGATGTGTTCAGCGCCGCCCTTTGCAATCTTGACGGCGACCGGGATGCGGCACGGCGCATCGCCCATCGCAGATGCGCCGCCGCCTTAAGCCGGAACCACGGGATCGTGCCGGAGAATTATCCCTTCCCGCTTGCCATGGAAACAGTGCAGGTTGCACTGGCTGACATGATCCAGCGCCCGCCGTCGAAAAAACGCGCCATACCCGCGTCGATGTTGCTGGCCGACAAAATCAGCGGGGTTTTCGACGATGGAACCCTGAAACAGTGGATTTTTTTCTGCAAGCCTGCGCAGAACATGGCCTGGCGCGGAGACAAGCCGGAAACCATCCTCGGCGCCGCCGTCTGCACATCGCAGGATACGTTCATCCGGGCGACGGGTTTCCTTGTCGCCGACATCATGCATGTCACGCCGCTCTCTGTCACCGACCTCGACGAATCCCACAGCCCCTTCGCTGAAGACCGGTATAACCAGCGCCTGCACGAAAGCATGGTCGAGCGGGCTTTTGAAAAGGCCGCCAGCGCATGCGTCTCCGACCGCAGCGGAAGCTCCTTCACCGAAGCCGCGAATGAACAGAACCGGAGCTTAAGCGAAGGTCATATTTTCGGGTGGTGCGCCGCCGCCCTTCAAGCCGCCGGGCAGGCCTTTGAGAGCGCCATGGCCAACGGCAGCAAAACCGCCATTCAGGACGCCCGCCGCCAGTTCGAGGAAACGCGTCACAAAACGACCTGGGAGAGTCTCAAACAGCTTGGCGAAACCATCATCGCGCAATACCGCAACGGCTACGCGGTGACGTTCAGCGACATTCTTGAATTCTGCGGCACGACGCCGGCGCTGGCCGGAGTGTCATGCTCCATCGCCGTGACGATGAAAGACCCGTCCTACCTGAGCAAGCTGGATGTCGCCAACGACCTTAGCCCGAAAAATATCCCGGAGCTGAAACCCGCCCCGGCGGCAGCGCCGCGCGCGCCCGCGCCGGTTGCGGCAGCCCCGGTAATGAAGGCTCCCGGCTTCGGCCCCGGCGGCAGCGGGGGCATGACGGCGCACAAAGCCCCCGCCAGCACAGCGCCGCCGCCCGCCCAGCCAGCCACAGCCACATCAGAAGAGGACGACGATTTCCTGACGCTGGAAAACGACCCCGACAAATAGAAACAATAAAAAAGGCCGCACGAAAAGCGCGGCCTTCTTTATCACTCTTCCAAAGAAAATCAGTTCACGATTTCCCAATCGCCGTTCGGAGACTGGCACGCCGTGCCGAAAGCGGACTCTTTACGGCCGCCGACGGTAACGGTCTGCTGGTACTCGCGGCAGTAGCGGCCGCCCGTGCTGTAACCGTCACGCACCGGGGTGATCGTCCCCGAGTTGCCGCTTTGCGGGTTGTTCCATGTAATCTGCTCGCCGATCGGCGCCGTGTTGGCCTGAGTCGAAGCGCGCTGCGCATACATCATATCGGCTTTATCAAGAGAAGCCCCGACGCTGCTGCCGACCAGAGAGCCGAGCAGAACGCCCGCGCCCGTCGCCCAAAGCTGTCCCGAACCCTCGCCGATCTGCGACCCGGCCAGACCGCCCGCGAGCGCGCCGATGCCTGTGCCAACGGTTTGCTTGTTCCAGCTCATCCCCGAACCGCCCGTGGTCGTTTCGCAACCGGCCACCGTCAATGCAGATACCGTTGCCAGCATCAATAAAACCTTCTTCATTCTCTTTTGCCTTCCTTCATCAGGGTTCAAGGTTTATAAGATCCTTATGACCTAAAGCTACGGGAAAATTACAGCAAAAAAAAGACAGGGTAAGGAGCTTTTTTCAAAATATGGACATATTTGCAGCGCTCGAAAATGTCGCCCAGACACCGCAGAATCCCTTGGTTCTTTTCGATCAGTGGCTATCCGAGGCCGAGAAAACCGAACCCAACGATCCCAACGCCATGGGCCTTGCGACGGTTGACGCGCGTGGCCGCCCCAGCCTTCGCATCGTTTTGCTCAAAGGCTATGACGAGCGCGGATTCGTTTTCTATACCAACCGCGAAAGCCGCAAGGGAGGCGACCTTGCCGCCCATGCGGTCGCCGCCCTGTGCCTGCACTGGAAATCCCTGAAGCGCCAGGTCCGGATCGAGGGGACAGTCGTCCCGGTCAGCGATGCGGAATCCGACGACTATTACGCCTCCCGCCCGCTGGGCAGCCGGATCGGTGCCTGGGCATCGCAGCAATCCCGCCCGCTGGAATCGCGCAGTGCCCTCACTGCCCGCGTAGAGGCGGTCGAACGGCGTTTTGCCGACAACCCGGACATCCCCCGCCCGCCGCATTGGGGCGGGTACCGCGTCATTCCGCAATCCATCGAATTCTGGCACGACGGAGAATCCCGTCTGCATACCCGCGTCCTGTACGAAAAAACTGCGGACGGATGGGCACGGCATATGCTCTATCCTTGAAAAACCCCGACCCTTGCGCGATATATAGACCATGACACAGACAGCAGAAAAACTCACCTTCGGCGCCGATGTTTCCCGCCTTCTTGAAATCGTCGCCCATGCCCTTTACTCCAACCGCGACGTGTTCCTGCGGGAACTGATCTCGAATGCGTCCGATGCCTGCGACAGGCTGCGCTATGAGTCGATTTCAAAACCCGATCTGGCGAAGGACGATTCGAAATTTCGCATTCATATCTATAAAGATGCGGATTACCGCACCCTGCATGTTGTCGATAACGGCATCGGCATGACCCGGGATGAGCTGATTGAAAATCTCGGCACCATTGCGAAATCCGGCACCCGCGCCCTGATGGAACAAATCGGAAAAGCGCAGGACAAGGACAAACTCAGCCTGATCGGCCAGTTCGGCGTCGGTTTTTACGCCAGCTTCATGGTCGCCGGAAAAGTCGAAGTTATCAGCCGCCATGCGGGCGACGCGCAGACATGGCACTGGGAATCCGACGGGCGAACCGGCTTTGAAATCCGCGAAGCGACGGCAGAAGAGCAAAAACTCATCATCGGAAATCGCGGCACGGCTATCCTCCTGCATATCAACGCCGATGCCAGCGAATTCCTGATCGACGAGAAACTGAAACAGGTGATCCAGACCTATTCCGACCATATCAACGCCCCGGTCTATCTCTCCGATCCTGCGCATGCGGCAAAGGACGAAGACCCAGTCAACAAGGCTTCCGCACTGTGGATGCGTCCGCGCAGCGAGGTGACGCAGGAGCAGTACCGCGAATTTTACAACACCATCGGTTTCGGCATGGATGAGCCGTTGGTCACATCCCACTGGCGGGCCGAGGGGAAAATAGAGTACAGCGCTCTTCTGTTTGTGCCGATGCTGCGCCCGTGGGACCTGTACGACCCCTCCCGCCGCAACGCCGTGCGTCTTTACGTCAAGCGCGTATTCATCACCGACCATTGCGACGGATTGATGGCCCCGTGGCTGCGCTTCGTGCGCGGCGTGATCGACAGCGAAGACCTGCCGCTCAATATCAGCCGGGAAATGCTCCAGCACAACCCGGTGATCGCGAAAATCCGCAATTCCGTCGCCACGCGAATTTTGACCGATCTCGAAAAAATCGCCAACGACGATCCCGTTCTCTACGGCACATTCTGGGGCCAGTTCGGGCCCGTCCTTAAAGAAGGCCTGTATGACGCGGTCGAACACCGCGAGCAGCTTTTCAAGGTTGCGCGCTTCTATTCCACCCACGACAACGGAAAACTGACGACGCTCAGCGACTATGTCAGCCGCATGAAAGCCGGGCAGGATGAAATTTTCTACATCAGCGGCGAAAATATCGACACGCTGAAAAACAGCCCGCAGCTCGAAGGATTCCGCGCGCGCGGCCTTGAAGTCCTGCTGTTCACAGACACGATCGACGATTTCTGGCTGCAACAGGTGCCGGAATATCTGGGCAAGACGTTCAAATCGATCACCAAGGGTTCGATCGACCTCTCGAAATTCCCCGGCAGCGACGCGGCCGCGGAAAAACCGGCAGAGAAAACGCCGGAAATCATCAAACTGGCGGAAATCCTTAAAGACATTCTCAAAGACGATGTCAGCGACGTGCGCCTGTCCGACCGCCTGACCGACTCTCCCGTCTGCCTCGTCGCCGGAGATAACAGCGTCGATATCAACATGGAGCGCGTCCTCAAAATCCACCAGAAATACGAAGCCAAGTCCACGCGGATTCTGGAGATCAACGGCAAGCACCCGCTTATCCTTCGCCTTGCGCATGAAAAGCATGACAGCGCCGGACTAAGCGATGCCGCGCATCTTCTGCTGGATCAGGCGCGCATCATTCAGGGCGAACCCCTGCCCGATCCGGCGGCATTCGCACGCCGCATGGCGAATTTCATGGAAAAGGGATTGGCGGCGTAGGCCGGGCTAAACCATGCCCTGCAAGTGGCGGGAGATCATTTCTTCGATGTCGTCTTCGGAGAAATCGAAATTCGTGGCAATCTCCTCGATCATCACCTGACGCAGGAGGATGCAAAGATCCTCCCCGGACTCGCACCACGCGTCGAGCAGCGGCCTGCGGAAAATCAAAAGGATGTCGTCGCATACGGGCTGTCGAGATCGAGATCGTGCTGGGTGGCGTCGTCGGGGAAATCCTCGACCTTGACCGCCAGCCCCTCGCACATTTCCATCAATTGTTCCGGCAGGGACTCCAGCGCCTGCGCTGCCATGACCTCAATCTCCTCAGCGCTGGGGGGCAGGCTGAAGTTCATAATGATCTGATCGCGCTCCATGGTTTTTAACGCCATGTTTCTCCCGGGAATCGTGCTAGGGTTTTTGCTACCCCGCTAGATTACGCTGAATCAGGAGGTGCGGCAATGGCCCAGACGACAGAGAAAAAAACATATGAAAAAATCGACAGAGCAGCGGTAGAATCGCAGCTTTCCGCCCTTCCCGGCTGGGCTCTCCTGTCCGATCGCGAGGCTATCGCGAAAACTTTCTCTTTCAAGGACTTCAACGAAGCCTGGGGGTTCATGTCCCGCGTGGCCGTATTGGCAGAGAAAATGAATCACCATCCGGAATGGTTCAACGTCTGGAATCGCGTCGAAGTTGTTCTGAACACGCATGACGCGGGCGGCGTCACGGAACTCGATCTGAAAATGGCACGCGCGATGAACGGGTATGTCACCGCTAAGGCAACCTAGGTTTCGGCGGGAAGCTCTGGGCGGCGTTCTTCAGAATAGTCGTGACCGCATCCTTGTGATTGTCATTAATGGCGGGATTGGCGGCCAGAATGTTTTTCAGCCATTCCGACGCCCAGCGCGACTGCTTTGTGACCAGCGCACGCGCAGGACCGGGCGGAACGTCGCCGATTTGCGCTTGCTCCCATAGTTTCAAATAAGTCACATCCGGCTTTACGCCCTTTTCATCGACGACGATCACCGGGGCGATACGCGTGTGCAGAAAATCCTGAATCTTTTTCCTGTGCGTGTTCAGCAAACCGGAAACATATTGATAGTTGGCTCGCTGCCCCGAGACATGGATCAGGACCGGCAAGGTATTAAAGTCAACATTCCGGCCTTCTTCCGTCTGCATCCGCGCGAGAACGCCGACCGCGTGTTTTTTGGTAATCAGGGTCAGGTCGATCTTGTCATCGCTTTCCGTGCGATCGCGGGTGATGACGGCGTCGATATTGTTGTCGAGCGCCCATTCCCACAAAGACGCATCGCCACGCCCGGATTTCGTGCCGCACCCTTTGAGGCCGACGAAATTGGCATGGGTCGCAAAACCGAACCCGTTGCGAATGACCGGGATGATCCGGGCGGATACGCACTCATCGACCAGAATCCGCAAATCCCCGGTCTGATTGGGGGCGATTTTCTCTTTATAAAGCTCAGGCCGCGTCGCGATCAGCCATGCCCGGCCCAACGCAATGGTTTCAGGGCGGATTTCCGGCGACTGGCGGCGGATATATTTCGTCCCGCCCTTGCAAAGGAGGTTGAAAACTTCGGACAGGTTGACCTGACGCACGCCCGTTTTCTGATTGGCGCGTTGCAAAACGATGTTTCCCAGATCGCCCAGATCCCCATGATCGTGCTGATCACTCATGCGGCGGTTCCCAGTGTTTTATTCTTGTTATGGGCAAACCTTAGCACAGCCGGTCGGCGAAAAGCAAAGTTTTAGGCCGAGCGCGTGGTAATCTGCCGCGGGTCCATGCGGATCTCGATCAGGGCAATCGTCCCGGAAGCCAGCGCTTCGGCCCAGATTCTCCCGAAATCGGCGGCGTCCTCAACCCGCGCGGCATAGGCGCCATAGCTTTTCGCCAGCGCGACAAAATCAGGGTTGGTCAGGGAGGTGGCGCTGACCCGGCCCGGATATTTCTTTTCCTGATGCATGCGGATGGTCCCGTACATGCCGTTATTGCAGACCATAATGACAGGCTTCGCCCCGTGATGCATGGCGGTGGCGAATTCCTGCCCGTTCATCATGAAGCCGCCGTCCCCGCACAGCCCCAGAACCACCCTGTCCGGGTTGGCGATGGACGCGCCGATCGCCGACGGAACGGAATAACCCATCGCCCCGCTGATCGGCGCGAGCAGCCGACCGGGCCGCCCGTATTGCAGGTAACGCTGCGCCCAGCCGCTGAAATTCCCGGCATCGGTGGTGACGATCGCATCCGCAGGCAGCAATCCGCGCAACTGGTGAAAGACCAGCGTCATGTCCGCGCCGCTGAACGCCGGGCGATTTTCCGGATCAATCGCGATCCAGTCCGTGTAATCCTTGCGCGCGGCATCGCGCCACCCGGCCCATCCGCGCCCGTCCAGCGTGAACGCCATGCCGGCCAGTGCCGTCGCGGCGGCATTCACATCCGCATGAATCGCCAGCGCGGGGTGATAGACCTTGCCGATCTCCGCCGCGTCCTGATGGATATGGATCAGTTTTTGATGATCGATCAGGGTGTAATTCTGCGTCGTGATTTCATCCAGTCGCGAGCCGATCACCAGCAGCAGATCCGCCGCCTTCACCCTCTCCACCAGCGCCGGGTTCGGCCCGGTCCCCAGTTCCCCGGCATAACAGCCGTGGCGATGGTCGAACAGATCGTGATTGCGGAACGCCGCCATCACCGGCAGATGCGCCAGCCGCGCAAACCCGGCCAGCTCATTGAGCCCATCCTCCGTCCAGCCCGACCCGCCGACGATCACCATCGGATGCTGCGCCGCCTGAAGCAGCGTGAGCGCTTTTTCAAGATCGCCGCCCTGCGGCACGGCTTTGATGACCGGGGCGGCGCCGCGCAGAACAGCCTCCGCCATTTCGCTCAGCATATCCTCGGGCAGGCCGATGACCACCGGGCCGGGGCGGCCCGTGGTCGCGACCTGAAAGGCGTAGTTGACGATTTCGGGAATCCGGCTCGGGTCGTCGATCTCCGTCGCCCATTTCGCCAGCGTGCCGAACACGGCGCGAACATCGACTTCCTGAAACGCTTCGCGCCCGCGCTCCCACCGCCGCACCTGCCCCATAAAGACGATCATGGGGGTGGAGTCCTGTTTCGCTGTATGAATGGCGATCGAGGCGTTGCAGATTCCGGGGCCGCGCGTGACCATGCAAATCCCCGGCCTGCCGCTCAGTTTGCCCCAGGACTCGGCGATAAAGCCCGCGCCGCCTTCCTGACGGCATGTCACCACCGCGATCTCCGGATGTTCCAAAAGCGCATCCAGCACGGGCAGATAACTTTCCCCCGCGACACAGGAAATGCGTTCGACCCCGTTGCGGGCCAGCGTTTCAACGAGGATTTGTCCGCCGGTACCCTTGAATTTTTGCCCTGATGTTTCCATAGCGGTGAAACTAGCACAGCGCCGGGAGGCAAAAAAGCGCGAAATATCATTTACAGAAACCCTCGCCAGCCTTACCATGGTACGATAAAGCCCTGCGGGATTTCCATGACCTACCAGTTTGCCAATGCGTCCATCCTTGTTATTGACGACATGAAGCCCATGTTGAGCCTGACCGTTTCGATTTTGAAAACGTTCGGCTTCAAGCACGTCTATACCGCGCAGGACGCCGAGGAAGGATTCGCCAAATTCTGCCAGTTCAGCCCCGATATCGTCCTGACCGACTGGCTGATGGAGCCTTATGACGGGATCGAGCTGACCCAGCGCCAAGATCCGCGTCATGGAAGCCCGCGACAAGGGCGTGACCGAATTCTTGGTCAAGCCGTTCAGCGCCAAGGACCTTTATGCGCGCATCGAACAGCTGATCGAAAAACCACGCAAATTCATCGATTCAAAAACCTTCTTCGGACCCGACCGCCGCCGCAAGAAAGGCGACGACTATTCCGGCCCGCACCGCCGCCGCCTGGATAAGGACACCAGCCGCGGCACACGGACCGAGGACGACAAGCGTATCGAGAACATTTTGAAAAAACTCAAGCAGGATGCCAGTGAACGCACGAAATCCTGACAGACGGATACTTTAAAATGACGGAATTTGAACACAGAGCAGATAACGAGGTGCGGGTGATTACACCGCGCAATATTCTGCGCGAAAAAATCGGCTATGGGGGCATGGACCCGGCCATTATTGAAAAAGCGGAAGAACTGATTGCCAAAGCCGATCTGGATTTCGTGCCTTATGCGCGCACTTTTCTGGAACGCATTGAAAAAGCTGTTGCCGCGGCGAAATCCGCGAAAGACCGCGACCGCAACACGATTAACGCCATCGTGCGCCCGGTGATGGAACTGAAAGCCAATGGCGGCATGTTCGGCCACGCCCTGATTTCAGAAATCGCCGATATCCTTCTGGATTTTCTTGAAGGACTGGACGCCCTCAACGACGACGCGATCGAGATTGTAGATGTCCATCACCGCACCCTGACAGCGATTGTCCTGAGCGGGATGAAGGGCAACGGCGGCAAGGAAGGGCTTGCTCTCGCCAAGGAGCTCCACAGTGCCTGCCAGCGCTACCAGAAAAAATATCACATTGAAAAGACTTGAGATTTTCGCTTAAGCGGCCCTTAAGGCTTTCCTGATATTCTTGATCGGAGACCATCAACCAGGTGAAAAATGGAAGCCTCTGTCGTTGCCAACGCCGCCATGACGCAAATCGCCATGACGCAGAAAATGATGAAAATGAACGCCGACATGCAAAAGCAGATCGTCGCCGTTCTCGAACAGGCTGCCGACAACGTGCCCGTCTCCGGACGCGGCAGCCGCGTCGATTTCAGCGCGTAACCTTCACCTCGTCCAGACGTTCCCGGACATCATCCTGATAGGCAAACGCCGTGATCGTGCCGAGCTTCGTGCAGGCCAGCGACCCCGCCGCCGACGCCCAGCGCACCGACTCCGTCAGATCCATGCCGTTGTAAAGGCACGCCGCCAGCGTTCCGCAATAGGCATCGCCCGCCCCCGTCGTATCGACGACTTCATCGAGTTCCAGCGAATTGATATGCAGGACGCTCCCGTCCGGCTGCGCGATGATCGACCCCTTGTTCGCCATGGTC
>JACPDM010000019.1:11448-16872 GCA_016184045.1 Micavibrio aeruginosavorus
CATGGTCAGGATGCAGGTGGTCCTGCCTTAGAGCGCCAGCGCGCGCGCCATATCCTTATGCGCCGTTTCGGCAAGGCCAAGGTTTTTTGCCGTCTGCTCGATCTCGATCTCGTTGACGACAAGGATATAGACCATCCCCAGAATATCCTCCGGCAGCGGCATTGCGGGAGCAAGATTGAGGATCACTTTCAGCCCCCGCGCATGGGCACGGCGGATCAGGCTGAAAACCTCCTCCGCGGGCAATTCCGTCTGCGTCAGGATCATGCATTCCGGGCGCAGGATTTCATCCGGAACCTGATCGGCCCTGGCCTCCACATTGGCCCCGGTGGCGACGATAATCCGGTTCCGCCCGCCGCTTTCACGCAGGATAAAGGCGCATCCCGTCGGCAGGTCGGACTGGGACACGCCGGAGGTAATCACCCCCTGGCGGCGGATCGTATTAAGGATTTGGGGGGCATAGGCGTCGCTCCCGGCGCTCCCGACCAGAGCCACCCTGGCCCCCATCCGCGCGGCGGCAAGGGCCTGATTTGCACCTTTTCCGCCCGGCAACAGGTCATAATCCGGACAAAGCACCGTTTCCCCGGCCTGTGGCAGGTGTTCGGGGGAAATTACCATATCCATATTAATGGAGCCAAAAACGATCAGCATGTGAGAATTATTCTCCTTTAGAGCCGGGATTATACAACGATTGTATTCAAAGGTGGAATTGGATACTGTGCGCCCGAAAACGATATTTCTAATATACATGGAAGAAACCGGGCATGACAGACTATACCGCCTTTTTCCAAAGCCGCCTCGACGCCCTGAAAACCGAAGGCCGTTACCGGGTCTTCGCCACACTGGAGCGTATTGCCGGCCAGTACCCCAAAGCCCTCTACCACGCTCCTGACGGCAGCACCCGCGAGGTCACGATCTGGTGCAGCAACGACTATCTCGGCATGGGACAGAACCCGGTCGTCCTGCAGGCCATGCACGAAGCCCTCGACGCCTCCGGCGCGGGCGCGGGCGGGACGCGCAACATCTCCGGCACCACCCGCTACCATGTCGAACTCGAGGCCAGCGTCGCGGACTTGCACAACAAGGAAGCCGCCCTCGTCTTTTCCTCCGGCTACACCGCCAATGAAGGCGCGCTAGGGACGCTCGCAAAGCTCCTGCCGGATTGCGTCATTTTCTCCGACGCGCTCAACCATGCCTCGATGATCCACGGCATGAAGGACAGCGGCGCCGAAAAGAAAATCTTCCGCCACAACGACCTGAACCACCTTGAAGACCTGCTCAAGGCGACGGACGCAAAGCGCCCGAAAATCATCGCGTTCGAATCCGTCTATTCGATGGAGGGCGACATCGCCCCGATCGCGGAGATCGCAGCCCTCGCCCGCCGTTACGGCGCGCTGACCTATCTTGACGAGGTCCACGGCGTCGGGCTTTACGGCCCGCGCGGCGGCGGCGTCGCCGAGGAACGCGGCCTGATGGACCAGATCGACATTATCGAAGGCACGTTCGGCAAGGCCTACGGCGTCGTCGGCGGCTATATCGCCGGGAAAGCGGCGATTGTCGATGCCGTGCGTTCCTTTGCCTCGACCTTTATCTTCACCACGTCCCTGCCCCCCGCCGTTCTCGCCGGGGCGCGGGCCAGCGTCGAATACCTGAAAACGTCTTCCATCGAACGCCAGCGCCAGCGCAACAACGTCCGCCGCTTCAAGCAGCGCCTGACGAATGACGGTCTGTCCTTCCTGCCGGGGGAAAGTCACATCGTACCGCTGATCGTGGGTGAAGCCACCTGCTGCAAGATGCTGACCGACGTGCTGCTGAGCCAGTACAATATCTACGTCCAGCCGATCAATTATCCGACCGTCCCCAAAGGCACGGAGCGGATGCGCCTGACCGCAACCGCCGCGCACAGCATCGAAGACGTCGAGCGTTTTTCAAATATCCTGAAAGAACTCTGGGATATGAACCATCTGGTTCGGGCGGTTGCCTGATAATCGCCCGAATTACTGAATATCCAGTTGCTTCGATACCCTTAGACGGGTTTTGACCTTCTGATACAGGCTCATTGCATCAAATCCCGGCGTTTTTGCTGCTGCCACTTCGCAGGCCATCACAAATGCATTGTATTTTTTGAGTCCTTCTGCCGCATTGCTGCCACGCGCTTCAACCGCAGCAATAATTTCCGGCAGATAGTTATGACAGACAGGTCCGTCCGTCTTGATTTTCTTAATCCCGTTCTTCTCCAGAACAGCATCAAAAAGGGCATTTACCCAAGGCCCCTGCGCAATGCGGTTGGCAAGAATACCGAAGGTCGTTCTTAAGCATCCCTTGTCTTTATCAGTAATAATTTTCAGTTGGGCCTCATAAAAACCACCCAGCAAGTGCGTTACATCATCCACACCCAAATGATCAAAATTTTCTGGTTTTTTTGTAAACATAAAAGGGCTCTCCCGATGAAGATTTAGCCCCTTTCTTATCAAACCCCATAGTAGTTATGCAAACTTTTTGGGACTATTCAGGAATTCCGCCGCTTTTTCTGCCCGCTCCAGCCCCCGGTCTAGCGCCGCCATAGTTTTTCCCATGTCGTCGCTTTCATCGCCCATCCACGCCCTCAGCGTACAGAGGTAAACCCCCGCCAGCCCCAGCGCCGTCACCGCCCCGCGCGGCCCGTTCGGGTCGATCGCGGCGGCTTCCAGCATCCGCACCATCGACCGGCCCAGATGCGGCAGGCTGATGAGCGCGTTTTTCGGCGCCGTGCAAAACGATTTCAAAATCGAAACAACCGCCGCACGGTCTTCATTCAGGACGTCGAACCGCGCCATCATCACATCGAACAGGCGGTCGCGCTCCGGCGCGTCCGGGTCCGCCGCGGACTCCTCCATCACGCGGCAATCGATCTGCCGTCCGTACGCGGCCAGAATGTCATGGCGATCTCCAAAAACATTGTATAATTCGGCCAGCGTGCATTTCGCAGCCCCGGCAATGTCACGCATCGTAACAGCGCCCCAGGGCTGCCGCGCCGCCAGATCGAGCGCCGCGCGAACGGCCCGCTCCCTCAGGGGCAAGGCCGGTTTTTTCGGGGATTTTGCCTTCGCCATGCTTGTAATCCTGCATAATTCCTTTACAGATAGCCGGATTATAACAGCAATTTCCGGGGAATAGGAAGAATGCAGAAAAACGGGATCGATGTCGTCGCCATGGGCGCCGCTATTGTCGATGTTCTGGCCAATGTCGATGACAATTTCATCGAGGCGCAAATCAAAAAGGGAACCATTCGCGGCGCAATGAGCCTGATCGACGAAGTCCGGGCCGTGGAACTTTATGCCCAGATGCCCCCCGCCATCGAATCCTCGGGCGGCTCCGCCGGAAACACCATCGCCGGGCTTGCCTCCTTCGGCGGCACGGCGGCCTTTATCGGCAAAACCGCGCAGGACCAGCTTGGCGACGTGTTCAGGCACGATCTCAAATCCATGGGTGTCGAATTCCGCACCCAGCCGATCATCGTCGGCGAAAAAACCGGGCGCTGCCTTATCCTCGTCACGCCGGACGGGGAGCGCACCATGAACACCTATCTCGGCGCCAGCCAGCTTTTGTCCACGGACGATCTCGACGACGACCTGATCCAGCGCGCCGCGGTCACCTATATGGAGGGCTACCTCTTCGATCCGGTCAAGGCGAAGGAAGCGTTTCATGCCGCCTCGGAAATCGCGCATGCCTGCGGGCGCAAGGTGTCGATCTCCCTCTCCGATCCGTTCTGCGTCGATCGCCACCGCGCCGATTTTCTCGATTTCGTCGCGCGGCATACGGATATCCTGTTTGCCAACGAACATGAGATCATGTCCCTGTATCAGACGAAGACCTTCGATGAAGCGGTTGCAGCGGTGAAAGGCCACTGCGAAATCGCCGTGCTGACGCGCAGCGCCAAGGGCTCCGTCGTCGTTTCCGGTGATAAAGTCATTGAAATCGCCGCAGAGCCTGTCGCCAAGGTCATCGACACCACCGGGGCCGGGGACCAGTACGCCGCAGGATTCCTCTACGGCTACACCCATCATATGCCGCTCCATGCCTGCGGCAGACTGGGATCGATGGCCGCCGCGGAAGTCATCGGCCACATGGGCCCGAGACCTGCGGTGCGCTATTCGGAATTTTTGAAAGAAGCGGCCTGAGACGGAGGGGCGTTCCCCTCCCACCCGTAATGCACCAGCCATTCATGGAACGCGTCGTAGGTTTCGGCGCGGTTGCAGACGATGCGCACCTCATGAAATCCCGCATCGAGGCGGTCCATGATCCCCTGAAGGCCAAGGCGCGCGGCGCGTTTAACCGGGTATTTATGCGCCCCCGTCCCCAGCGCCGGGAAGGCGATTCTTTTCAATCCCATATGCCGCGCCATCTGCATCGCTCCGCGATAGCAGCGAACGAGGTCGCGGTCTTCATGCTCGATCCCCGCCCGCCATTCCGGCGTGACGACATAAAGAAGATGCTGCACGCCAAGGCCGAAAGACGGCACCGGCAAAACATCCCCCGCCCGCGGCTTGAAGAGATGCTCCAGCAGGAATTCGTCCAATTCCGGCCCGGCGGCTTTGATAATCGCCTGATTGAGGCTCCGCCCCATATCCAGCGTCACCGGCACAGAGGCGACAATCGCGTCCACATCCCGCTGCGCCGTCAGATCGCCCTCAATCAGCCGTATTCTGCTGATCAAATGGCGATTGGAACGAGGATAAGGGTCTGCTATCACATCTGACATGGGAATGATTCTAATCCGGCTTATGTTTTTTGTCGCCTGCCTTGCAAGCGCCCCGGCGCAGGCGGAAATCCTCTATGCCCTGGCCATGCACGGTGCGCCGAAATACGAAGCCGGTTTCAACCACCTCGACTATGCAAATCCGGACGCCCCGAAGGGCGGCACGCTGCGGCAATCCGCCATCGGCAGTTTCGACAGCCTCAACCCCTTCGCCATCAAGGGCAAGGCGGCGCAGGGTTTGAGCTTCGTCCATGACCGCCTGATGACCCGCGTCTGGGACGAGCCCTTTACCCTCTACCCCACCATCGCCGAAAAAGCCGATGTGCCGGAAGACCGTTCCGCCATCACCTTCTTTCTTGACCCCCGCGCGACATTTCAGGACGGTAGCCCGATCACCGCAGACGATGTGATTTTTTCCTTTGAAACCCTGCGCGAGCATGGCCGCCCGAACATGCGCCGGATTTACAAGCTGGTGAAGACGGTTGAAAAACGCGACGACCGCACCGTGCATTTCGCGCTGGGCGAAGGCTTCGACCGCGAAACCGTGATGATCCTGGCGATGATGCCGGTTCTCTCGAAAGCATGGTGGCAGGGACGGGCTTTCGATTCCGCATCGCTCGACATTCCCGTCGCCAGCGGCCCCTATAAAATCGCCGCTGTCGATCCGGGGCGCAAGATCGTCTATGAAC
>JACPDM010000148.1 GCA_016184045.1 Micavibrio aeruginosavorus
GATCGATGACGCTCGGCTTCACGGAAAACCCGGTGCAACTGAAAAAATGGCGTATAGTCGATGCGCAGGGGCAGACGGTGGAAGTAGAGCTTTTCCAGCTCCAGACCGGGGTCAGGCTGGACCCTGATCTTTTCGTTTATCACGACCCCAAGGGCCGCAAGACGTTCAATCAATGAGTGATGTTATGAATGCAATTGTCGAGGATATTCACGACCCTCACCCGGATATCCGGGTGATTCGCCTGCGCGTCACCAGCGCCCCTGTGACATGGCTGGCGGGGCAGTTCATGGAATTGTCTCTCCCCGGATTGCCGTCCCGCCCTTATTCCATCGCCAGCGCGCCGCATACGGGCGTCCTGGAATTTCATATCCGCAACACCAATCGCGGCGGAGTGAGCCAGCAGGTCCGAAGTCTGAAGACCGGCGATACCCTCACCCTGCGCGGTCCCTTCGGCACGGCGACCCGGGGCAGCGCCGATCAAGATCCGATGATCCTGATCGCGGGCGGGATGGGGCTGGCGCCGATGAAAGCCTTGATCGACGATGCCCTGTATCACGGCCATCCGGGTCCGGTTACCCTTTACTGGGGCGCGCGGACGCAAAAGGATCTTTATCTCGCGGATTATTTCACCGTGCTGGCGCAGGCCAACCCCGTTTTCACCTTTGTCCCGGTGATTGAGGACAGGGGCGACGGTCTGGTGGGCGATGCCGCGATCCGCGACCCCGTGCCGCTGCCGGGTGCATCCATCTATCTTTCCGGTCCCTCGCCGATGGTGCAGGCGACGATCCCTCTTCTTCTGGCGCAAGGGGCGCAGACAGGAAAAATCCATACCGACGACGCGGCGGGACGTTTGCTGCTGGGGACGCCATGAAAATCGTGCGCGACGACGGGCCGATGGATCAGCTGATCCGCGCCCTGGCAAGTCTGCCGGGGCTGGGGCCGCGTTCGGCGCGGCGGATCGCCTTGCATCTTCTCTCCCGCCGCGACAGCGGCTTGCGGCAGCTTTCGCATGCGCTGGAGATCGCGGAGAAAGAAATCCGCAGCTGCGCCATCTGCGGCAACCTCGACGCCGCCGACCCCTGCCGCATCTGCGCGGCGGCGGAGCGCCGCCGCGACCAGATCTGCATCGTCGCGGGCGTGTCCGACCTCTGGGCGATCGAGCGCACCGGGGCGTACAGGGGGCAGTATCATATTCTGGGCGGGCTGCTTTCCGCCCTTGACGGCGTACGCCCGGACAATCTGCGCATCCAGCCTTTATTGGAGCGTCTGCGCGGCCATGAGGGGGTCGAGGTGATCATGGCCCTGTCCGCCACCGTGGACGGGCAGGCGACCGCGCATTACATCGCCGATCGCCTGAAGGGCGGAAACATTAAAATATCCCGCCTCGCCCATGGCATTCCCGTCGGCGGCGACCTTGACTACCTTGACGACGGCACGATCGCCACGGCGCTGAAATCGCGCGCCTGATCATTCTTTCTCCGACACATAGACCGTGCAATCCGCGCTGACGCGCAGGACGGCGATATGGGTGTAATGCGCAACCTTGTCGCCGCCGATGGAAAAATCGTAATACACGCCGGAAGGGAAATAGTGGTCGGACGCGCTCGCCGTAACGTCGGAGCCGCCAAAGCGCACATAGGCCGGGCCGGTGGCATAAAGGCTCACCATCTGCGTATCAGCGGCAAAGGCTGTAGCGTTGCGGGCGGAGGCGGCAGTGGCGGCAATGGCATGTGCCCCGCCGCCGGATTTGAGGCGCACCGCCGGGATCGGGTTGTTGTTATGGTCGATAGGCATGATGGTGGGCATGTCTGGCTCCTTCAAAGAAAAAAGCTCCGGCCTTGGGGTGCCGGAGCTTTCGGGTTGATACAGCTTGTCTGTGTTCGCCCCTATAATGTTCCTGTTTTGTTCTTTTTGTCAAGGAAAGAGTCGCGGGAAAGCAATTCTTAACGCCGCCGCCTTATGATGAAAGGGATAAAAGCGGGGTTTTCAGCGGGGTTTTCATGGGAAAAATCGGCACTCTGTTCCAGCATTCCGGCAAAGCGCCGGAGCCTTCCGCAAGCGGGGAACCGCTGGATATGGCCCGTAATCTTTCCCTTCTTAACGCCCTGACCGCAGCCTGCCTGCCCGGCTACCGCTGGCAGGCCTGCGCCGATGACCCGGGGACGCAAGGCCCCGCCGCCGCGCGGTTATGCCCGGACGGCCAGGGCGATCTTCCGCAACATCTGCGCCTCGCCCTTGGCCGCGCCTTCGCGCAAGGCGGCGTTGCCCTTGATGCCGCCGGGGCGGGCGATGCCGCGCCGCAAATCGGCGGCGCTCACCTTGCCGCTCTGGCGCAGAGCGCTGGATCTCTCCGGTCGGAAATCGCCAAGGACCCCGATCTCAACGGGATGAACCGTCTGGCCGAGGCCGCCGCCGAAGGACGGCGCAAGCGCACCGCACCGGCCCCTGCGGCGCTTTAGAAAAATATCGCTGTCTTTGAAAGGTTTTTAGAACGCGCTCGCCGCCGCGCCTGCGCCGCTGCCCGGATGGATGGCGTGATAGGCATGCTGCATGCCGATCGGCAGGTCGATCAGCGACACGAAGAGTTCGACGCGGCTGGAGCCCGCCATGCCGAGATCATCGTTCTTGGTCAGGGCTTCGGCAAAACGCGAAGCGGCCTCAAGCGGTTCGGTTTCATATTGGGGCCGCTGGAGCATCAGGACATATTCCGACTTTCCGGTCTGCGCGATGATGTCGCTCTGGCGGCGCAGACGGACGAGGGTCTGCGACAGACGCGCGGAGATGGTCTGCGCGGCGTAGGGGCCATCCATGTTGAGGATTTCGTCATAGTTCTTCACGCCGATAAAGACAAGGAATGAACGCTCCCCGTAGCGGTCGGCGCGGTCAAGGCAGGAGAGGAAAAGCTGATTGAAGGCGGATTTGGCGATGACGCCGCCCGCGCTGGGGAAATCCTCGCTCTCGTCGCCGACGCGGCGGATCAGCGAGGTCAGGCGATCCGCGTTCTGGATCATCTTTTCAATGCCCGATGCGTCGATGGGCTTGAGCAGCAAATCGTTGGCGCCGGATTTGATCGCCTCCTCGCGCTCCATGCTCTGCGACATCAGGACGATATAGGGATAGGACCGCACCGAGCGGCGAATGCCGAGAATGACTGGGCGCGCATTGCTGAGCGGCGCGGGGTCGATGAAAATCGTGTCGTAGCTTTCAGCGGCGAGGCGCTCAAGCGCATTGTTCTTGACGGCTTCGACCACAACGTCATGGCCGAACATCTGGAGACGCGAGCTGATCAGCTGCGTGGTCAGGGTATCCCTGTCGATCACCAGAATTTTCATGAAGTCCGTCCCCGCAGAAATTTAAGGGCAATGAAGCGCATCGCCCGAATATACTACCCGATTGATTCAGTGTGCCAAGGGGGCGGTTAAAAAAACGGTAACGGCGGTGGAGGTGTTGTCGCCGCTATTGACGTCCTTTTGATCTATGGAAATAGGCGCCTCGCGTGGCAATGAGATTTTCACTGAAACCAGAGGGAATCTGTTCAGCACCCCTTTTCTGTCTAATCCGTCACGATCCCGTTCGGGTCTTCCTCGACCAGAACGGCGACGTCTTCGTAAAGGCTCGCATTGGCTGTCATGGATTCGGCCAGAGGCGGGTTTTGTTCGGCGAGAGTACGAAAAAAAGCGGCGGCATCCCGAAGGAGGCGCGCCGCGATTTGTGCATTCGTCGTTGTGTTGGCGGTCATGCGCAGCCCTTTATCAGGCGGCTTTCGCGCGCGACACGTATTCGTCGGTGCGGGTGTCGATCTCGATTTTCTCGCCGATTTCGATGAAGGCCGGGATCGAGATTTCATGGCCCGTGGACAGGCGGCCCATTTTCATGACCTTGCCGGACGTATCGCCCTTGGCTGCCGGTTCGGTGTAGACGATCTCGCGGACCAGCTTGATCGGCAGTTCGACCGAAAGCGGCTTGCCTTCGTAGAAGACGATTTCGCAGGGCATCTGCTCTTCCAGATATTTCAGCGCGTCTTCCATGAATTCGCCGCCGATTTCGTACTGGTTGAACTCCTGATCCATGAAAACGTAGTTGTCGGCGTCCTGATAGCTGTAAACCACTTCCTTGTGGTCCAGCATGACGTCTTCAAAACGCTCGTCGGTTTTGTAGACGCCTTCCGACGGGGAGCCGGTGATCAGGTTCTTGAACTTGAATTTCATGACCGAGGCGTTGCGGCCCGATTTGCTGAACTCGGCCTTGGTGACGAGGATCAGGTTGCCGTTCATGTTCAGGACATTCCCGGCGCGGACTTCTTGAGCGTATTTCATGGCAGTAGGCCCCTTTTACTTACGTGTTACGTGTCTGTTGTCGACGGATAAAACGAACCATCTGGCTGGCCAGATCGTCCTGCTGCGCCTGTCGTTCCGCCAGGGTGGCTGCGTGTTGCGTCAGCCGGGGCAGGGTTTCAAGCCAGTCGGGCCCGATCCGTTGCATCGGACCCGTGATATTGCGGCCCCTTTCATTCCACAAAATCATGAAATTCTCAAGAGATTCCGCACATTCCGGGGGCAAATCGGCGCAATAATGCGCCAAAAACGCTTTTAACTTCACAAAATGGTGGTCTTCGGCCTGCGGATAGATCTGCCAGACCATGGGTCTGGCCGCCCAGATTGCCCGCACGAACGAATCTTCGCCGCGCACGAAATTGATGTCGCTGGTCCAGAGCAGGCGGTCGTAATCGTCCTGCCGCAGGAAGGGAATGCGGTAAATCTCGGTACGCGGCGGCTTTAACGCCTTCCACATCGCGTCGAACCCGACCCCATCCGGCACGAACAGGCGCGGCATGCGCTGGCCC
>JACPDM010000020.1 GCA_016184045.1 Micavibrio aeruginosavorus
ATTCCCGCGCTTCAAACGCAATGGGGCTTGTCTCGGGGCGGTCTCTTCTTTATTTATCAATGTGAATTTTCTCTTCGTACTGAAAGGACTCCCGGGTTATGCCATCCGCCGTCGAACAGCTTGCCAAGAATGCCAACTGGGGGGCGCTGGCCAAGGCGACCGAACTCAAGCAGCGCCTGCTTTTTGTGGTGATGGCGCTGCTGGTCTACCGCCTTGGGACCTATATTCCGATCCCCGGCATCGACCCGAATGTGTGGAATGAAATCTTTACGCAAAAGGGCGGCGGCATTCTCGACATGTTCAACATGTTTTCCGGCGGCGCGTTGCAGCGTATGACGATTTTCGCGCTCAACATCATGCCCTATATCTCTGCGTCCATTATTATGCAGCTTGCATCTTCTCTCTCTCCGCAGCTTGAGGCGATGAAGAAGGAAGGCGAGAGCGGCCGCCTGCGCATCAACCAGTATACGCGCTACCTGACAGTGCTTCTGGCTGCGGTGCAGGCTTACGGCCTTGCCGTGGGCCTTGAGGGTATGCAGGGATCGGGTGGCAGCGCCGTGGTCGATCCGGGCTTTATGTTCCGCCTTTCCACCGTCATCACCATCGTCGGCGGCACTGTCTTCCTCATGTGGCTGGGCGAGCAAATCACCGCGCGCGGCGTCGGCAACGGCACATCCCTTATCATTTATGCAGGGATTGTCGCCAACCTGCCGCTGGCGGTCGCCAGCACGCTGGAACTCGGTCGTCAGGGGCAATTCAGCTTCCTGGCCCTGCTGCTGATCGCGGCGATGGTTGTTGGTGTCATCCTGTTCATCGTCTTCATGGAACGGGCGCAGCGCCGTATTGTCGTGCAGTATCCCAAGCGTCAGGTCGGCAACAAGATGTTCGCGGGCGACCAGAACCATATTCCGCTCAAACTCAACACGTCAGGCGTCATTCCGCCGATCTTCGCGTCGTCGCTGCTGCTTCTGCCGCTGACCATCGTCGGCTTCTCCGGCGCGCAGGGCGGAGAGATCACGTCAATGATCGCGCGCTATTTGCAGCACGGGTCGCCGGTATATATGGCTCTCTACGGGATGCTGATCGTTTTCTTCGCCTTCTTTTACACGGCGATCGTGTTTAATCCCAATGACAATGCCGAGATGCTGCGCAAATATGGCGGCTTCATCCCCGGCATCCGTCCGGGCGCCGCGACGGCGGATTATTTCGATTACGTGCTGACGCGCATTACCACGGTCGGGGCGCTTTACCTTGCCATCATCTGTCTGCTGCCCGAATTCATGGTCAAGCATTACAGCATGCCGTTCTATCTGGGCGGGACATCGCTTCTGATCGTCGTGTCCGTGACGATGGATACGGTGGCGCAGATTCACTCGCACCTGATTGCGCATCAATATGAAGGCCTGATGAAGAAAGCAAAACTCGGAGGACGCCGCCGATGATGAACATGATCCTTCTTGGCCCGCCGGGCGCGGGCAAGGGCACGCAGGCCAAGCGGCTTGAAGAAAAATTCGGTCTGAAACAGCTCTCGACCGGGGATATGCTCCGCGCCGAAATGGCGGCAGGAACCGATCTCGGTAAAAAGGTGAAGGCGATCGTCGATTCCGGGGCGCTGGTCACGGACGACATCATGATCCAGATGATTTCGGCCCGCATTGATCAGCCGGATTGCAGGAACGGCGTCATTTTCGACGGCTTCCCGCGCACCGTAGCGCAGGCCGAGGCTCTGGACGCGATGCTGGCAGAGAAGGGCCGCCCACTCTCCGCCGTGATCGAACTCAAGGTCGATGAAGAGGTGCTGGTCAGCCGCCTTAACACGCGGATTGCCGAAACCAAAGCCAGAGGCGAGCCCGTACGCGCCGACGACAACGAAGAAACCCTGCGCAAGCGCCTGCATGTCTTCCGCGAGCAGACCGCGCCGATCATTCCGTATTATGCAGGGCGCGGCATGCTGCAATCGGTCGACGGCATGGCGGGGATCGATGATGTCGCTCGCGCGATTGAGAGCATTCTGGAGCGCGCCCGGGCGGCCTGAGGCGCGCCGCATGGGCAGTAAAAGGGCGCGGCAAACGCGTCCTTTTTATTTTCAGGCAGAGCGGCATATCGATTTTAATTATGGAAAAAATTGAGACCGGGTCGGGCTGGATTTTCGTCCCTTGCGGCATATTTCATAAAAGCCCCTGAAAACCGCAGTTTTCCACAGTTTTTTCTGTTGACGCCGGGGTGAAAATCACTATACTCCGGCCATCTTTCAGAAATGAAAGGACTCAAAACCCTGTTAAATCAGGGGGTTGGGGTTGGTATACGAACCGGCGCTTTTCACCCAGTTAACGGCTGGGGGGCTTTACGGTTCGGCAGGAAATCAAACTAGGAGAAAAAAATTGGCTCGTATTGCTGGTGTTAACGTCCCAGACAAAAAACGCGCGCCTATCGCCCTGACCTATGTTCATGGCATCGGCCGCACGACCGCAGACAAGATCATTGCTGCCGTCGGTATTGATCCCCAACGCCGTATGAACGATCTGACCGAAGATGAGCTGAACGCCATCCGGAAAGAAATCGAAACCTGCGGCATCCTCATCGAAGGCGACCTGCGCCGCGAAGTCTCCCTGAACATCAAGCGTTTGATGGACATGGCGTGCTACCGCGGTCTGCGTCATCGGAAGGGCCTGCCTGTCCGTGGTCAGCGCACCAAGACGAACGCGCGCACCCGCAAAGGCCCGGCCAAACCGATCGCCGGCAAGAAAATTGTGAAGAAATAAGGGGATCTGAAAATGGCTGAAGCAAAAGCAAAAACCGAAGGCGGCAAAAAAGGCGCTGCCCGTGGCCGTAAAAAAGAGCGGAAAAACATCATTTCCGGCATGGCCCATGTGAATTCGACCTTCAACAACACCATCATCACCATCACCGACGCGCAGGGCAACACCGTGTCCTGGTGCTCGGCCGGGATGATGGGCTTTAAAGGGTCGCGTAAATCCACGCCGTATGCGGCGCAGCTGACGGCGGAGAATGCCGGACGCAAGGCGCAGGAACACGGCATGAAGGAACTCGACGTGAACGTGAAGGGTCCGGGTTCGGGCCGTGAATCGGCGCTGCGCGCATTGCAGTCGATCGGCTTCACCATCCGCTCGATCAAGGATATCACGCCGATCCCGCATAACGGCGTTCGTCCGCCGAAGCGCCGCCGCGTTTAATCGATTGAATACCGGTCCCGGCCCGTCGCCGGGACCGCAGATTTTTTAAAACGTACACAATGAACATGAGGAAACCATGATCCAGAAGAACTGGCAGGAACTGATTAAGCCCTCGAAGATCGATATCGAACATGGCTTTGACGCGCGCTGCGTCGGCAAAGTCGTCGCCGAACCGCTGGAGCGCGGTTTTGGCCTGACGCTCGGCAACGCCCTGCGCCGCATTCTCCTGTCCTCGCTGCAAGGCGCGGCCGTCACGGCTGTGCAGATCGACGGTGTGCTGCATGAGTTCTCCTCGATCGAGGGCGTGCGCGAAGACGTCACTGACATTATCCTCAACATCAAGGCTCTGGCCGTGCGTATGCATGTCGAGGGTCCGAAGAAAATGCGCCTGCATGCCGAAGGCCCGTGCGAAGTCACGGCCGGCATGATCGAGGCCGGTGCCGATATCGAGATCATGAATCCGGATCTGGTCATCTGCACGCTGGACAAAGGCGCGAAGCTGAACATGGAAATGACGGTCAACACCGGCAAGGGCTACCGCCCGGCGGCGCTGAACCGTCCGGAAGACGCGCCGGTCGGGTTCATCCCGGTCGATAGCGTCTTCTCCCCGGTGCGCAAGGTGTCCTATGACGTCGAGAACGCTCGCGTCGGCCAGATCACCGACTACGACAAGCTGACCCTGACCATGGAAACCAACGGCGTAATCACGCCGGAAGACGCCGTAGCCTATGCCGCGCGCATCATGCAGGACCAGCTTCAGGTCTTCATCAACTTCGAAGAGCCGACCGCGCATGAATCGCGCGAGGAAGCGGCGGAACTGCCGTTCAACCGCAACCTGCTGCGCCGCGTGGACGAGCTGGAGCTGTCGGTGCGTTCGGCCAACTGCCTCAAGAACGACAACATCGTCTATATCGGCGATCTGGTGCAGAAATCCGAAGCCGATATGCTGCGCACGCCGAATTTCGGCCGCAAGTCGCTGAACGAGATCAAGGAAGTCCTGACCATGATGGGCCTCCACCTCGGCATGCAGATCGAAGGCTGGCCGCCGGAGAATATCGACGAACTGGCGAAGAAAGTCGATGAGCCGTTCTAACTGGAATATCCCGGCCATCGGGTGATCCGGTGGCCGGACAATCGCGGGGCAGGCGCCCCGAACCGGGTGTGATCGCGAGATGCAGCCGGGCAACACAATGGCTCTTACCCCGTAAGGCCGCAGAGAAGAAAGTGAGAAGCAAATGAACCACGGAGCAAAACAACGTAAACTGGGTCGCCGGTCGCAGCATCGCCTTGCGATGTTCGCCAACATGGCAGCAGCCCTGATCAAGCATGAGCAGATCACGACGACTCTGCCCAAGGCCAAGGAACTGCGCCCGTTCACGGAAAAGCTGATTACGCTGGGTAAAAAGGGTGGCCTTGCCAACCGTCGCCGCGCGATCGCCATCATGCGCGACGAAGCGCAGGTCGACAAGCTGTTCAGCGTCATCGCCGAGCGTTACAAGGACCGCAACGGCGGTTATATCCGCATCCTGAAAGCAGGGTTCCGTTATGGCGACGCCGCCCCGGTCGCGGTGATTGAACTGGTCGATCGTGACATGACCGCCAAAGGCAAGGATTCCGGTCCGACCCAGAACTTCGAAGACACCGCCAGCGAGCATGAAGTCGGCGAAGACGGCGAACTGAAAGAAAAGAAAAAAGCTGCCGCTCCGAAAAAGGCAGCGCCGAAAAAGCCTGCTGCCAAGGGTGGCAAGACCAAGGCGCAAACCGCCGGCGCGAAACCGGCCAGCACGCCCAAAGGCTCCCAGCGCGGCGGCTAAGCTTTAGCGGGACATATGAATTAAAAAAGGGCGGCTCATCACAAAGGGGTCGCCCTTTTGATTTGGCTCTCTTGTGCCGCTATAATGCGGCATGCGGTTTTTTTCCACCTCCCCGATGCGAAACCCGATTTGCGCTGCCGGATTTGCCGTCGTGGCGCTGGCGGCCCTG
>JACPDM010000027.1:0-15920 GCA_016184045.1 Micavibrio aeruginosavorus
TCAACAAGCACATGATCACCCCGATCAATAAACGCATCGGCAAGAGCATCGATTTCCTGCTCGCGGCATCGCGCTACGACATCGGCGTCCTGCGCCGGGCGCTGGACGCGACTTTCCGCCACAGCGACACCAAGGAACGCATCAAGCTGCAGGAAACCCTGATCAGCCATCATGTGACGGCCATGAACGTCACCCGCAACGATCCGGCGATTTTCTTCCACTACAAGAACCCGGAAACCGGAAAAACCGAACATGTCTCTGATCCGGATTTCGATCTCGACGACCTGTCCACCGCCAGCAGCGCCGCCCCGACCATTTTCGAGGTGCATCAGGCGCGCAACGGCGACCACTACACCGACATCGCCTTCTTCGATACACCGCAGACCTGTATCAACAGCCTGCACGGGCAAACGAACGAAAAACTGGATATCCGCCTTGTCATGCTCGGCACCGGAAAAGTGGATCAGGAAATCGACGTCAAACGCCTCAACAGCATGCTGTTCCTGCAGCAACTGATCGGGCGGCTTGGCCGCCATCTCCTCGGCCTGCCGCAGCGTTTTATCATGAAACGCGACCTGATCAGCCTCAAGCAAAGCCTTGGCGCGGAAAACGTGATCGAGATCGATTATCAGGTCAATCGCTTCGACCTTCATAAAAAGCATGAAAAAGATCCGCGCGTGCAGCGCCTTGCCTCTCATCTCGGCATCAACCTGCATGACCGCGATTACATTGCCGAGATTGCGCGGCTGGAAACCCACAACCTGTTCGATTCTTCGCCGGAAGCGATAGAAACCCTCGTCAAGACCGGTTGGGATATGGTGTGGGACAATCTGGATACGATCTTGCCTCTGGCCAAGGATCTTGTCCGCAACAGCCAGTCGATGGGACATATCAGCACGGAAGAAGCCGACAGCCGCATCAGCCTGATCGAGCATTTCATGGCCGCCGCCGACCCGGCGCAAGAAGCCGTGCGCCCGCCGAGCCTCGACGATTTTAAAATCAGCAAAAGCAAATGCAAACAATGGCTAACCTTTGAAGAAGTGCACAAGCGCGACTTAAGCGAAAAATTCCGCTATCTAGCCCGGCGGGCGATTGGCCGTGAATCCGATTTCATCCCGCCCCCGCCGCATGTGATTGATGCGTCCCGAAAGTCGAAGAAAGACAAAACCCCGGACGATCCCGGCAACCGCCCGAAATAGGAATGACAATAAAAATGGCCCCGCGCGGGGCCGTTTCCGCCTCACGCTTGCGCAAGACGCTGCAGGCCCGCTGGATGCGGGTGCAGGCGTCTTCCAGCGCCTTGGTCGATGTCGCGTAGGAAATGCGGAAATACGGCGACAGGCCGAAAGCCCCGCCATGGACGCAAGCCACGCCTTCCGATTCCAGAAGATAGGTAACGAAATCCTCATCCGTGGCGATCACCTTGCCGGACGGCGTTTGCTTGCCGATCGCTCCGGCGCAGGAAGCATAGACATAGAACGCGCCTTCCGGCTTCGGACAGGTGATCCCGTCGGCCTTGTTCAGCAGCCCCACCACCAGATCGCGCCGCTCGGCATAGGTCTTGCGCCAGCCGTCGAGGAAGGACTGATACCCATTGAGGGCCGTCACCGCCGCCGCCTGCGAGACGGAGCACGGGTTCGAAGTGCTCTGGCTTTGCAGCAGCGCCATCGCCTTGATCAGGTCTTTCGGACCCGCGGCATAGCCGATCCGCCACCCGGTCATGGAATAGGCCTTGGACACGCCGTTGACGGTCAGGGTACGCTCGTAAAGCGAAGGCTCGATCTGCGCCGGGGTTTTGAAAGAAAACCCGTCATAGACCAGATGCTCATAAATATCGTCGCTCATGACATAAACATGCGGATTTTTCACCAGCACATCGGTCAGGGCTTTCATCTCCGCAACCGTATAGGCCGCGCCCGTCGGGTTAGACGGGGAATTGAGAATGACCCATTTCGTTTTCGGGGTAATCGCCTTTTGCAATTGTTCGGCGGTGATTTTGAAACCGTTCTCCTGCGCCCCCTGCACGATCACCGGCGTGCCTTCGGCAAACATGACCATGTCCGGGTACGACACCCAGTACGGCGCGGGAATGATCACCTCATCCCCCGGATTGACCGAGGCGAGCAACGCGTTGAACAAAACCTGCTTGCCGCCATTGCCGACGGAAACCTGTTCCGGAACGTAATCCAACCCGTTTTCGCGCTTGAACTTGGCGCAAATGGCTTTCTTCAGCTCCGGCGTGCCATCGACAACCGTGTATTTGGTTTGCCCGGCCTTGATCGCAGCAATTGCCCCGTCCTTGACGAAATCCGGCGTATCGAAATCCGGCTCGCCCAGTCCGAGATCAATAATATCCCGGCCTTCGGCCTTCAGCGCCTTGGCCTTGGCGGCTACGGCAAGCGTGGGGGAGGGTTTGATGCGTTTCAGGCGGTCGGCAAGCAAGGCCATCTGGGTCATCCTTCCGGTTTTTAAACAATCAACAGATACCCGTCATAGGAACGAACCGCGAAAAAGTCAATTTATATCGCTGTTTTAGCGATTTTATCCTGGCCGCCCCTAGACTGAGAAACTTTGACAGCCCCTGAAATAATGTTAAATTGCAGCCGCTCTTGCCGCTCATTGTTTCACGGTCTGCAATTTTATGAAAAAATACTCGCTTCCGATCAAAGTCCTCATTTCCGTCATGATGCTTGCGGTCCTCGCAAAGAACATGAGCGGCGAGACCTTGAGCGAGATTGCCATGAACATCCATGCCTCAACCTGGGCAATGGCGCTTGGAATGATGATGATCCAGATTTTTGCCCTGTCCGTGCGCTGGGCTGATCTGGTCAATCTGCAAGAGCAAAAAATTTCTTACGGCACCAGTTACCGCATCACCGTCGCCAGCCAGCTTGCCAATATCCTGCTGATTACCTCAATCGGCGGCGTCGTGGTACGCATCGCCCTTGCCGCGCAAAGCGGGATTGATATGGTCCGCGCCGTCTGCGCCACCATCGCCGACCGATTGATGACTGTAGCGGCCCTCGTCCTTCTGGCGGCGCTTGTTCTTCCGCAATTCCATGCGGTTCACAACAACGCAGCGATTGCGAATACTCTGCCGATCTTCATCGCCGCCTTTGCCGGCGCGTGCGTGATCGCCGTTCTGCTCGTCAGGAAAACTCTCGGCAACCTGAAAAATTCGGCCAGAATTGACGCCTGCCTGTCTTATTTGCGAAATCTGGTCGCAAACAAGGCCTTGCTGATCCGGCTTGTGCCGCTCAGCCTTGCGGCGCAAATTTGCTATTTTGCCGCCGTGTATTTCGTCAGTCGTTCTGCGAATGCCGATATCCAGTTTCCGGCGCTGCTTGTGGTCCTGCCGGTGATCACGCTGATTGCCAGCCTGCCGATCAGCATCGGCGGATGGGGTGTTCGCGAAGGGGCGTTTGTCTACGGCCTTGGCCTTCTGGGCGTGCCGATGGAAACCGCCTTCCTCATCTCCGTCCAGATCGGCCTGATCAGCATCCTTGCAACGGTCGTTTCCGGCATCCCGGCCCTGCTGCATGGCGAAACGCGCCGGCTGGCGTTCCAGAAAAGCAAATCCTGAGCATGAAAACCGGCAATAGAGTAGGACGACTCTTTCCGTTCCTGATCCCTGCCCTGTGCGTTTTTCTCGGAATTGCCATCCAGATTCAGGCAAGTTTCGGTATGACGTCGAACTATAGCGGAATCCGGATCAATCTGGCCGATATTCTGCTGCCGCTCACCGGTCTAATGGTTATGGGGTCCCTTCTGCTGAGAAAATCGGACTGGCCCCGATGGGCAATATCCGGCGGAATCCTCTGGCCGATCCTGCTGACTGCAATCATGGCATTTGCCCTGATCAACGGCTACATGACTACGGGCGAAGTCAGCAACTGGGCGCTCGTCAATAAATTTGCAGGATGGCTCGTTCTTGTTTGTTATTTCGGCCTCGGGGCGTGGCTGGCGACCAATTACGAGAGCCCGATGATCCGCCTTTTCTTGCGATCTTTTATCGCCGCCTTTCTTGCCATTTCCCTGGCGAATCTCATGTTTCTTGTTTTTCAGGATATTATCGGCGCCTTCATTGTGGAGCCGCAGCTCAAGGGATTGATGGGCAACCGTAACGCCTATGCATTTCTGGCGTTGCTGGTCATGTCGTTGATGGCCGTGTATGCCACGAGCAACAAACTCCTGCTGCCGGGATGGGCCAATAGCCTGTTCTGGGCCAGCGTCCCGGTGCTTCTGGCCTATGCCGGTTCCCGCGCAGGATGGATTTCAGCCGTGGCCCTTATCATCGTTATCGTCTGTTATTTTAGGGCCAGGGCAATCAAACCGATTTTATTGCCTTTACTGATTGGTTTGTCGATTGTCATGGCGATCTATACGGTGAATCCCGGAATTGTCATGCGTGAAAAGCAAGGGAACGCCATAAAGGAATTTGTCCAGGCCGTAGCGCAGGACCGCCATGACGGCCAAAATCAGGAATCATACGCTCAAAAAAATGACCAGAAAGAGTTGAATAATGGCGGTGACTTCATTCGCCTGCGCGTCCTTGACGATGCTCTCGCCTTTTGGAAAGAATCCCCTGTCATCGGCATCGGCCTTGGGTCTTTCCTGAAATTCCAGTTTGAAAAATACGGTATCGAAAATCGCGGCCTTGATATTATCGACACGACCCCTCTATGGCTCCTGACGGAAACCGGGATTGTTGGCATTTCGACATTCCTGCTTTTTTGTTTCTTTGCGCTTCACGCCCTCTGGCGCGGAAGCCGCATTATCGAAACCGATGGCGATCTCTTGCGTCTGGCGCTGATTTTTACCTTTATCGGCTTTGCCATTATGTCGTTGTTTCATGAACTGCTCTACAGCCGCCATCTCTGGCTGATGCGATCTGGCCGGGCTGGAACCCGGCTGTCGTCTTGAAATCGATCCCGTTCTGCACAAACCAGTCCGCCAGAGGCTTCAAAACCGGGTCTTTCAAGCCTTCTTCGATATACCCCGCCACGCGCGGGATCATCGGCAGATAGCGCTGCTTGTCGTCGCGCACCGCAAGGCGGATGAACTGGCCGATGACGCGGCAATGGAACTGCGTCGCCAGAACGCGGTACCAGTCGCGGAAAGTCTGGCTCTCGTCCGGCATCATGGCCTGCGTGTAGCGGTCCAGCATGCGCTCCCGCAGATCGGCGGGGACGTCCATGCGCGCGTCTTCCAGAAGATTGGCGAGGTCATACGGCACGGGGCCGACCATCGCCCCCTGAAAATCGAGAACGCCGCACCGCCCAAGCCCGGTTCGCTGCGGCATCCACATCAGGTTCTCGAAATGGTAATCGATATGCAGGAAACCGCGCGGCACGGGCGGCAAGCTCTTTTCTATCGAATCCCATACGGCCAGATAGGATTCGGCAAGGCCGTCCGGATTCTGTTGCCCGCGCACGGCGGGCAAGTACCAGTCGATGACGCGGCGGCGTCCCGTATGCACATGGCTGGCGTAATAATCGGGCAGCGCAATCGCGCCCGGCTTGCTGTTCTGGCGCATCCATGACAGGACATCGGTCGCCAGCGCATAAAGGTCGTCACGCTGCGCCACGCCTTCTGCCCAGGCGCGTTTGAACGAAAGATCGCCGAGATCCTCGATCAGCAGATAGCCTTCCTGATTGTCCAGTTCATAAACCTCCGGCGCGGCAAGGCCGACAGAACGCAGATAGCCGCTCAGGCGCACGAAATCCATGAGGCTGTGCCCCGGCGTCGCGTTCGGGTGACCGTCGGGCATAGCCTCCATCAGGATAGCCGTCTTGCCGTCAACCTTGCGCAGGCGGAAATAACGGCGAAAAGCAGAGTCCTCGCCGACCGGCTCCATCGGCAATCCGGCCCAGCCATGGGCCTGTAAAAACGCATCGCGCAAATTTTCGCGCGATGTGAACCATTCCTGCGGCTTGAATTGACTCTGACTCACTTTTTTCTGGACTTGCTGGCCATGGCCTTGAGGGCATCGATGTGACTTTGCGATGCCTTTTTACGATGGGGCGATCCGGAGCTCCCGCCTTCAAGGCCGAAAACCGGCGTATCGTCGCTGGACAGAGCCTTGAGGATTTCCTTGCCGAACGTATCCGGCGCCATATTGAGGCTCTGCGCCGTTGCCGGAATGGATTCTTCCTGCGCGGGAATCTCGGGCCGCGACAGGACGCGGCTGATGGCATGGGCGACGATTCCGGTCATATGCGGCCTTGCCAGCGCCAGCAAAAGGCGCTGGTCTTCGGCCGCCCAGGCGATGATCGTCTGCCGTGCCTTGGTGGTATTGCCGCGCGCCTGTTTGAGGGCTTCGCGAATGCGGCTTTCGGCATATTCCTGGCTCATTCCGCCTCCTGTTCTGTCTCTTTCAGTGTGGCACAGAAACGGATCGCCCGCTATATCCGCAACGTTTTATTTGCATAAAACTTAAAGCAAATTCAGGCCTTTGGCCCCTGCGCCGCGTTGAAAATCCGCTGCAACGCCATGAAAAGTCCGGCCTGCGGAGGCTCGACGCCGTATTCAGCTGCCATGGCCATCATGTCGCGGACATTGGCGGCGATCTTGGCGCGGGTCAGGGCTTTGGCCTCATCGGCCTTGCTGGCGGCGGTGGACGTCAATTCAACGAACGCGGCGATGATCCCGCCGGGATTGGCGATGAAATCGGGAACAACCGTCACACCGTCCGCATAAAGGGCCGTCCGCGCAGCTTCCGTCACCGGGCCGTTTGCGCCTTCGATCACATAGCGGGCCTTGATCCGCGCGACATTGGCTTCCGTCACGACATTCTGCACCGCGCACGGGAACAGGACATCGACTTCGGCATACAAAACATCCTCGGCGGAATCGCTGAGCTTGCGCCCCTCTCTCGCGATCATTTCCAGGGCTTGCGGGTTCTGCGTCACCAGCGCATCCATCAGCGCCGGGGAAAGCGGCGTATCGAACATCCATGTCCCGCCATAGCGCGGATCGGAAAACGCGCGCAGCCTCGCGCCGGTTTCGCTGAAATAGCGCAGCACGGCCGCGCCCATCGCACCCATGCCCTGAATGGCATAGCTGGCGGCGGCAGGATCTTTGCCATGGCATTCCAGCGCCGTTTTTCCGGCCACCGCCACGCCAAGCCCGGCGATGCCTTCACGGTCATAATCGGTCCCGCCCATCGAAAGCGGCTTTCCGGTAAAGCAGCGCGTCGATTTCAGTTCGTCGCAGGCCCACAAGGCATGCTCCGGCTTGCCGCCGATATCGAAACCAAAGCCGCCGAACACGCCGCCGTTCTCATGCAGCATCGGCTTGCACAATTGTACGAAGCGGCGATATTTGCGCTCGAAACCCGGCGCAGTGGAATCCGCCTTCAACCCCGATTTGGACCCGCCAAGCGGCAAACCGGCTGCGGCGTTTTTCAGCGCCATGGTCCGAGCCAGCATTTTCACTTCATCCATGCTGAGGGTCGGAACGATTCGCGTACCGCCCTTGCCCGCGCGCTCCAGCGGCCCGCCGATGCTGATCTCCGTATTCCAGACGACGACATAGCCCTCGACCCCCATGGACGGATCGCGCACGGTCATTTCCAGTTCCGGCTGCATGGCCGCGAAACGGTCTTTGAGGACATTAAGGTCGCGTTGAAAATTTTCAGTCCGGTTGGTCTTGGCTACGCTCTGCATGGCACTCTCCTCGTCATGGCGGCATTAAGCCACGGCTTTCCCGCGCGGAAAAGCCCTGACTATGCTGCATTGCCATGAAACGAAGCGGCTAGAACCCGATCCGCTGCGCAGCTTCACCCGAGCGCATCTTGCGCATCCGCACCAGAAGGTCGCCGCCCGAATTTGCCCATGATGTCCTTCAGGCGCAGGAAATCCTCCGACACCGCCCCTTGTAGAGCAGGCCGCAGCTGCTCCGGCATATCCTCGCCGAACAGGCGTGCATAAAGCCCGCCGCCCTGCTCTGGCGTGATCGGCTGCATCGCGATCTTGTCCGAGAAGATGATGTCCAGATGTACGGGAAGCGTAACCCCTGGCTCCAGTGTCACCGCCAGCGGCAGACGGTGCGTCAGCGCTTCCTTGGCGAAAAGATGGACAATCGACTCGTTCCACTCGGTGGTAGACGATGATTTCGGGTTGGAAACCATATTCTCCAGCCCCCTCAGGATCACGAATTGCCGCCCGTCCACGGCCGAAGCGAAGGCTGATTTGACCTTCATCTCCGGCGGCATCATCGGGTGCGGCGCGACCAGATCGGCGACATTGTATTCCGCCGGGTTCATGCCCATTTCCTCTGCCATCATGCGCAGGAAATCGACCCCGCCCATGCCCTGCTTGCCTTCCACCAGCAAAGAGAACGGCTTTTTGTTTTTCCCTGCCTGAACCAGACGATTGAATGTTTCCTTCAGATCGACATTCGCGTTCAGGTAATCGAGATCGAATCCCGCCGGAATGGAATCGTCGATCAGCAAGGCATCAGATTGTCCAAAAGATATTTTGGACGCCGCGCGCAGCGACTCTTCGACCGTTTCAACGCCACCCTGCATGATCGACAGCGTTTCGATCGCCTTGGAAATCATCCGCGGCGGCGCAGCGTAACGGCGCGAGAGGTCGCGGACATCGGCGTCCGGCAAGGTACAATTGGCCATCTCCAGCCGCCGCTTCCAGATTTTCTCGCGTACGAGGGTCGGCGGGTAATCCATATAGACCGAATAGGACATGCGCTGCCGTACGGCTTCGTGGAATTTTTCTGGATCGTTCCCGGTCCAGATGGTCACGACCGGGTTTTCCTCCAGCATGCGGTTGACGCCGATCTTGCTCTCTGTATCCGCCGCTTTCTTGGAATCGCCGCTTTTAATCAGCAAATCCTCGATTTCATCAAACAGCAGGATGGAATCTCGCGACTCGCGCAGCAAGGCCTGCGACCAGTTCAAATGCGCGCTTCTTGCCGGTCGTGTCGCCCTTTTTCGCGGAACCTATCGCCGCGGCATCTTCGTCGTCTTCACCGACGGCATAAAGCTTCAGCCCCAGCTCTTTCGCCAGAACGGCGGCCAGTTCGGTCTTGCCGCTGCCCGCCGGGCCGTGCAGCAGAACATTGATGCCTTTCTTCCCGGCGGCAACCGACGACTGGACAAGTTTCTTCAGGTGATCGAGATGATCGCCAAGATGCTCGAAATCCGAAAGATTGAGCGGTGAGCTGCGCTGTTTGCCGAGCAGAAGCGCGACAATTTCATCATCCTTCATGTCCGGCCTGTCGAGGCAACCGATCAGGTCCATATCGATTTCCGGCACGCCGAACACCCGGCGCCCGGTTTCGCCGCCGTATTCCTCTTCATCGTCCTTGGCGACGATAATGCCGTAAGTCGAAAGACGCGATGAAAAATGCAGAGCATTGAAAACCTTCGCCGCATCGTCCGGGCGATTCATCATCCGCGCGAACCCGACGGCGGTTTGCTTCAGGTCGTCGCCGAAAATGCTGTCAACGACCATGAAGAAGGCTTGATTGTTGCCCATCACATAAAGAATCTTCAGGGATTCCCGCTCGACATCGTTCAGGTTCAGGGTATCCGCCAGACGCATCAGGTTGCGATAGGTTGAATCGCGCTCGGAGAAATCGGTTTCGGCGGCATCGTGGGCAAAACTGCGCTTCAGCGTTTCCCAATCGGCGGGATCGACTTTCTTTTTGCCGAAATCTTCGCGCTTGTAATAGTTTTCCTTGGTTTTCGATGCTGCCTTTTTCGCCGGGAATTTAACCTTTTCATCACCGACCGCATCGATGGTCAATGTAGACTCGATGCCGCTGCAGGCCATATAGGCCGTACGCGTGTCCACCTTGGTATGCTCAAGGAAATTCCGCATATAAAAGTTGAATTGCTGCCCGACATACGACACATCGCCATCGAGATTGTCGATCATGTAGCGCAGCTGGCGCTCTTCATCGGTCTCTGCGGCAACGGGGGGAGCGCTGGAAGCGGCCTGATCCTGCGTGGCACCTTGCGGAACGGCGGATTCAGTGTCTGCGGCGCGTTTAGTCATATTGAGCTACTCCCCGTGGTTTTTCTAATGGATTGAGGAGCCGAGCCTATTACGGTAATTGTGGAAACGCAATTATTTTCATATCTATGGTGCGGAGCACAATTTTCTGCCTCGCATAGCGACTTTTTCCTTTTAAACCAAGCCCGCAAGCTCGCGCATCAGGCTCTCCACCCCTTTGACGCGGTGAGTCGGGCTGTCCCAGCCGCGAATGGCGACCAGTTTTTGATCCGGGCGCAGCTTGATCGTCGCCCCGCCCTTCGCCTGAATCCACTGCATCAGCGCCGGAACATTCGGCGGCGTGTTGTTGTGGAAGCTGATGACGGCTCCCTTCGGCCCGGCTTCGACCTTGTCGATTCCGGCAACGCGGCAAAGCTGCTTGATCGCCATGATATTGAGAAGGTTCTCGACCTCCTCCGGCAACGGGCCGAAACGGTCGATCATCTCCGCCGCGAAGCCCTCGATCTCTGTGCGATCCTCTAGCTCCGACAGACGGCGGTAAAGGCTCATCCGCACGTTCAGGTCAGCAACGTATTCCTCGGGGATCAGAACCGACGTACCGATATTGATCTGCGGCGACCAGCGTTCCTCAGCCCCCGCGCCCATCGCCGTCCCGGCCCGCGCCTCCGCCACCGCTTCCTCCAGCATCTGCTGGTACAGCTCGACCCCGACTTCGCGGATATGGCCGGATTGTTCCTCGCCCAACAAATTGCCTGCGCCGCGAATATCCATGTCATGGCTGGCAAGCTGGAAGCCGCTACCGAGGGTGTCGAGGGTTTCGATGACCTCAAGCCGCTTCATCGCCTGATCGGTGAGGCGGATATTGGGAACCGTGGTGAGGTAGGCATACGCCCGCAATTTCGAGCGCCCGATCCGCCCGCGGATCTGGTAAAGCTGCGCCAGGCCGAACAGGTCGGCGCGGTGGACGATCATGGTGTTGGCAGTCGGAATGTCGATGCCGTTTTCGATGATCTGCGTCGCCAGAAGGACGTTATACTGCCCGTCGTAAAACGCCTCCATCCGGTCTTCCAGCTCGCCGGCCGCCATCTGGCCGTGGGCCGTAATAACCCTGACCTCCGGCACAAGCTCTTTCAGCGTTTCCTCGACCTCCTGCAGATCGGAGATACGCGGGCAGACATAGAACGTCTGGCCGCCGCGGTGATGTTCGCGCAAGATCGCCTCGCGGATCACCACCGGGTCGAAGGGAAGAACAAAAGTGCGGATGGCGAGCCTGTCCACCGGCGGCGTCGCGATAAGGGAGAGATCGCGCACCCCGGTCAAGGACATTTGCAGCGTGCGCGGAATCGGTGTCGCCGTGAGGGTCAGGACATGGACATTGCTTTTCAGTTCTTTCAGCGCCTCTTTCTGCTTGACGCCAAAACGCTGCTCCTCATCGACGATGACAAGGCCGAGATGCGCGAATTTAACGCTTTTTCCAAAAAGCGCATGCGTACCGATGACGATGTTGACCGTACCGTCGGCCAGCCCGTCCTTCACCTTCTGTGCGTCCTTCGGGCTGACAAAGCGGGAGAGCTGCTCCACCCTCAGGCCAAGCCCGGCGAAGCGGCGCTGGAAATTCTGGGTATGCTGCCGCGCCAGCAAGGTCGTCGGCACGACCACCGCCACCTGCGCCCCGCCCATGCCCGCGATAAACGCGGCGCGCAAGGCGACTTCCGTCTTGCCGAAACCGACATCGCCGCAGACAAGGCGGTCCATCGGGTGATCCTGATCGAGGTCGCCGATGACATCGTCAATCGCCCGCAACTGATCGTCTGTTTCGTGATAGGGAAAGCGCGAAACGAATTCCTGATAAATCCCGCCATCGACATGCAACTTTTCCGAACGCTGGAGCATCCGTGCCGCCGCGATTTTAAGCAGCCCTTCCGCCATCCGCATCAGGTCTTTCTTGACCTTCGCTTTTCGCGCCTGCCACCCCGCCCCGCCGAGCTTGTCGAGATGGGTCAGCCCCTCATCCGCGCCGAAGCGGGAGAGGACATCGATATTCTCGACCGGAACGAACAAACGGTCGCCGCCGTCATAAATGATTTTAAGGCAGTCATGCACCAGACCGGCGGCCTTGATGGTCTCAAGGCTTTCAAAGCGTCCAATGCCGTGATCGACATGCACCACCAGATCGCCGGGCGAGAGCGATGATATTTCCGTCAGGAAATTATCCGCCTTGCGCTTCCTTTGCGTCCGCCGGGCCAGACGGTCGCCGAGAATATCCTGCTCCGTAATCACCGCAAGATCGGGCGCGGCAAACCCGTGCTCCAGCGGCAGGAGGATCATCCCGACCTGCGCCGGATCGAGCTTTTTCACATCGCCCCAGTCGGCGCAGTCCTTGGTGTTTTCAATCCGCGCCGAAAGCATGAGGCTCCGCAGCCGCTCCCGCGATCCGGGAGAATAGGCGGCGATCAGGACTTTCCGCCCCTGCCGGATCGCCAGAATATGCCGGGCCAGCTCCCCGAAAACATCCCCGTCCGGAAGGGCCCGTATATCGGCGAAATCGCGCCCCTTGCGCGCCTCCCCCTGCCCGTCCCCGGAAGGATCGGCGAACGGCGAGAAAATTTCATGCTCCGGCATGCCTTCCTGAATATAAAGGCTGGCCACCGGGACCGGGTGATACACCGTGCCGGACAGCGAAACATCGCCGCCCTCGCGCTTGCTCTTGCGCGCCCTGGCGGAATCTTCCAGCGTCCGGCGCGCGGCATAGAAATCGGCAATCTGACTTAAACGCTCCTCCCGCGCCTGCGGGGCCTGCGTAATCGAACAGCGTATCCAGCCGCTCGAAAAACAGCGGCAGCCAGTGATCCATGCCATTATAGCGGCGCCCGGCGGATACGGCTTCGTACAGCGGATCGTCGCTCCGCACCACGCCGAACAATTCGCGGTATCCGGATCGGAACCGCGCGATCGATTCTTCATCAAGGAAAAATTCCGTTACCGGGCGCAGCGTGAGGTGGGAGAGTTTTTTGTCCGTACGCTGGCTGACCGGATCGAAGGAGCGAATGCCCTCCAGCTCGTCCCCGAACAGGTCAAGGCGCAGCGGCTCCTCATAGCCCGGCGGGAACAGGTCGATAATGCCGCCGCGCTGGGCGTATTCTCCCGGCTCGCGCACGGTTTCGGTGCGGAGATAGCCGTTACGGGTCAGAAAGCCAAGCATCTGATCGACATCGACGCGCGCGCCGACACGAGCGCTGAAGCCCGCCTTGCGCAGGGCATCCTTGGGCGTCACGCGCTGTGTGGCGGCATTGACGGTCGTCAGGAGCAGACGCGGATAACGCTGCGCCTCTCCTTCCCATTCCATCAGCTGCGCCAGCGCGGCGACGCGCCGCGCGACGATATCGCCGTGCGGCGAAACCCGGTCATAAGGCAGACAATCCCAGGCCGGGAACACGACCACCCGGACGTCCGGCGCGAAAAACGCCAGCAGGTCGGAGAGCGTCGCCACACGCGCGTCGTCCATGGCGATATGGACCAGAACGGCATCCTCGCGCATCAATTCGCGCGCGCGTTCGGCAAGGATGCGCGCATCCTGCCCCTCCGGCGCGCCGAAGACGGTTTTTTCCGTTATGGATGCAGGTTGTTTCGGCGCAGGGTCCATGATCCGCATCTATGTAGCGGGAGAGATCGCGCCTTTCCAGTCTTTTATGGGAGAAGCGGTTTCCAGCTGCCTGTCGCGCTGCCGTAAAGAGGCTGGTTAAGGCGCGGGATATAGCCGTTGGGATTGCCAAGGATGCTCATGGCGCGGCTGGCCTGATTGAAAATATGCTTGGCCGTGGGCATTCCCTGCTCGGCGCTGACGATCACCCCGGTTGCGCGCGCTGCTTTTTCCGTGAAAACATAGGCAAGACCGGAATGCACCATGCCGGAACGATTGACAAGGCGGCACTCCTCCGCCCGGTCGATCAGGCGGGAGACCTCGCGCGGGGATACCGGCGTTCCAGCCTCAAGCAGATGGACAAGACGCCCGGCCATCGCTCTAACCTCGGCGACCTCACGATTCATAAGGACAGCACATGCCAAAACATGTCCTGCTTTGTTCCGCGCAATCATGGCCTTTAAATTCCTTGTTACGTCTTCCATGGCCGTAAACTATGGAAAAAAACGGAGGAATGCAAAGAAAAAAAGAGTTATGGCATCAATCCTGCGCGACGCGGTGCCGCAGGAGCTTTTCCATCACCGGATTCATGAAATTGGCAGGAACCGGCTCCACCGCTGTGATCCAGTTGTAAAGATCCGGGTCCGGATGGGTCAGAATCTGGTCGTAAAGGTCCAGCTCCGCCCCCGTCAGGCCGTCCAGAGTCCGGTCGGCGAACGTCCCCATGATCAAATCCAGCTCCCGCGTGCCGCGGTGCCATGACCGGAATTTCAGGCGTTTGCGCTTATCCATATCGGTTTCAGTCATAATGCCTTCTTCGTTTGCCCCCGGCGGGGCGATCCCCTAAAATTCCGCCAATCGATACTATAAAACCGGGAGCCTGTAATGAACAGACTGATGCAGGAAAATTATGCGCTGATCCTTGGCATTACCCTGCCGCTGGCGCTGATGATCATTTTCTTTATCGCCGGGCGCACGGCGGAGGTCACGACCGCAGACCCCCTCCATGACCTTGTCTATGTCGCGGATTACTACGAGGGCGCAAACCAGCCCTACAACATCGGCATCGACAACGGCAAAATCGAGATCCGCTTCCGCCCGCAGGGCGAAAAGGAACCCTATTACAACAACACACCCCGGATTTATGTTTTCGACCACACGGCGCTGACGGCGCGCCCGGTCGATATCGACTTTAAAAATATCGTGGACGGAAAGGTCGTCGATCCCGACCTTGACGCCCTGAACCGCAAAACCCTCTCCACCGCGGCGGAAAGCCCCGACGGTTACCGCTTTGAATATAATTCGCGCAGCAGCGGCGGCGGGATCGCCGGAGAGTTTTTTGGCTTTGGCCGCAGCTATAACGGCAACTACGCCCTTGCCAAGGGCCCGCGCACCATCCCGCTCAAGGGCGATCAACCGGCCTATCAGGCCAAGTTTCTGGCCTGGGTGACGGGGGACGCGCCATGACCGCCGCGCGTCAGGCCGCCTTGAGCGAGATTGTGCGCCTTGCGCAGGAGCATCATATCGACGCCGACGAAATCTCCGCGAGCCTGATGCGCATTCCCGCGCCGGAACGGCAAAAGGGATTGATCGGAAGGCTGTTCAATTACATCGGCGGCATCTTCGTGTTTTCCGGCATCTGCGTTCTGGTCAGCATGATCTGGGACGATATCGGCAGCGCGCAGCGCGTCATCGTCACGTTCGGCCCCGGGCTTTGCGCCTTTATCCTCGGCATGACCGCGCTGAAAGACCCGCGCTTTGAAAAGGCGGCGACGCCCCTTTTCCTCGTCTCCGCCCTGCTGCAACCGACAGGAATTTTCGTTTTCTTGAAAGAATACCTGCCGACGGCAGGCGACCCGCTGCTTGCGGCGACGCTTGTTTTTGCGGTGATGACGGTTCAGCAAGGCCTTGCGTTTTTGCAGACGCGGCGCACTTCCCTGCTCTTCCTTGCCATGGTCTTCTGGAACTTCTTTCTCGGCACGGGGATGGCATGGCTGGACATGCGCGAGGAATGGGTGTTCATCATCCTCGGCATCGCCATGCTGTCAACAACATGGGGCATTGGCCGGACGCCGCACCGCGCCATCACGCCGTTCTGGTACTTCATCGGCGGCAGCACCCTGCTTTCGGCATGGTGGGCGCAGTTTGAAGGAACGGCGCTGGACCTCAGTTTCCTTGGCGTCAACGCCTTTCTGGTCTATCTCGCCATCGCGGCAGGAAGCCGCAGCCTCCTCTTCGTCAGCGTGCTCGGGCTTCTCGGGTATCTCGGCTATTTCGCGGAAGAGTATTTCGCCGATGTCGTC
>JACPDM010000027.1:15954-29949 GCA_016184045.1 Micavibrio aeruginosavorus
CCCTGACGACCCGCCGCGCGGCGCAAATTCCTTATTTTCCGATGACGCCGCAAGCCACGCGGTCGCCGGAGTTTCCGGCCGGATCGGTTTTGTAATCATCGGGACCGGCATGAATCATCAGGGCCGTCCCGTCCCCTTCGGTCAGGTCGGAGAGGTCCAGTTCCTCGCTGAAATAATCCGCCTTGCCCATGCCGTCAGCGCCGACCCAGAGATTGGGCAGGTCGCCCTCATGCGGACCGTCCTTGACGAGGAAGCCGTGCTTTTCATCCCCTTCCGCCATATGCCCGCCTGCTTTCTTGAAATGATCGGCATGGTCCGAGCAATCGCCCGTCGCATGCATATGCACGCCGTGCCAGCCGGGCGTGAGGCCGCTGACCTCGATGGAGACAAGAGCGCCCTCGTCTTCTGCGGGACGGAAGGTTGCGCTTCCAACCGCTTTTCCCGAATCAGCCACAAGATTGGCCTTCAGCTCCGTCATGCCCTGCGCCGCGTCTTCTGCCGAAGCCGTCCCGGCAAAACAAAAAAGCGCCGCGCCCGTCAGGGCAATTGTCAGAAATGTCCTCATAACCAATCCTTTCCTGTGTCAAAATTTTTCAATCAGGTAGCCCGCCTTTATGGCCGGTCAAGAATGTGACATAAAGTGACCCATGTCCAGCACACGGCCCTTCATCCTCGACCCGCTGTTCCGGCCCGTGACCGCCCTGCCCGGTGTCGGGCCGCGGAACGGCAAGCTGCTTGAAAAGCTGACCGGCGGGCCGAAGATTCTCGACCTGCTCTGGCACAGGCCGTCGGACATCGTCGATCGCCGCTTCGCCCCGAAGATCGCCGATGCCCCGGCGGGGCGGATCGCGACCTTGAGCGTTACGGTGATGAAGCATTTCCCCAACCAGCGCCGCAACCAGCCCTACCGCGTCTGGTGCACGGACGACACCGGCGGGATCAATCTGGTTTTTTTCCACGCGCATAAGGACTACATCGAAAAGCAGCTTCCCGAAGGGGCGAAAGTCATCGTCAGCGGCACGGTCGAGAAATTCAACGACAAGGTCCAGATGGTCCATCCCGATTCCATCGGCGCGGAAAGCGATTTTGAATCGATTGCGGCGGTGGAGCCCGTCTATCCCCTGACCGCGGGCCTCACCAACAAGGCCGTTCGCAAGGCGATTGCAGGCGCGCTCGAATCCGTCCCTGCCCTGGCCGAATGGCTGGATCCGGCGCTGAAAGCGCGGGAACACTGGCCGGACTGGAAGGATGCGCTTCTCACGCTGCACAATCCCCCCGGCGATAACGGCCTCGATCCCCTTCATCCCGCCCGCGCGCGCCTTGCCTATGATGAATTGCTGGCGAACCAGCTGGCCCTGTCCATGGTCCGGCATCACCAGAAGAGGCGCGCGGGGCGGGTTTTCAGGACCGGCGGGGCCTTGCGCGAAAAGCTCCTCTCCGCCCTGCCCTTCGCCCTGACCGGAGCGCAGCGCCGCAGCCTTGAGGAAATCGATTCCGACATGCAGGCCCCGGCGCGGATGCTGCGCCTGCTGCAGGGCGATGTCGGCAGCGGGAAAACCGTCGTCGCCGCCCTCGCCCTTTTGAACGCCATCGAAAACGGGGCGCAAGGGGCGCTGATGGCCCCGACCGAAATTCTGGCGCGGCAACACGCGGAAAGCCTCAAACCATGGCTTGAGGCCTGCGGCGTGTCCTTTGTCGTCCTGACCGGGCGCGACAAGGGCAAGGCGCGCGAAGCCCTGCTGCAACAAATCGCCTCCGGCGCAGCGCAGATCGTCATCGGCACGCACGCCCTGTTTCAGGAAGGCGTCGAATTCGCCGATCTCGGCCTTGCCGTCATCGACGAACAGCACCGCTTTGGCGTGCACCAGCGCCTGATGCTCACGGCCAAGGGCAAAGGCACGGATGTTCTGGTGATGACGGCGACCCCCATCCCGCGCACCCTGACCATGACCGCCTATGGCGACATGGATGTCAGCCGCCTTGATGAAAAGCCGCCGGGGCGCAAGCCCGTCGATACGCGTCTGATCCCCGCCGACAAGGCGGAGGAGATGATGCAGGGCATCGCCCGGCAGGTCGCCGCGGGAACGCGCGTCTATTGGGTCTGCCCGCTGGTCGAAGAATCCGAGATGATGGATCTGGCCGCGGCGGAGGAGCGCTTTGACATTCTTCAGGCCCGCTTCGGCGGCAAGGTCGGCCTTGTTCACGGCAGGCTGAAGCCGCAGGAGAAAGACGATGTCATGCGCAAATTCTCCGCCGGGGAAATCTCCATCCTTGTCGCCACCACCGTCATCGAGGTCGGCGTCAACGTCCCCGAAGCCACCATCATGGTGATCGAACACGCAGAGCGCTTCGGCCTTGCCCAGATTCACCAGTTGCGCGGGCGGGTCGGGCGCGGCGGAGAGAAATCCTACTGCTTCCTCCTCTATTCAACCCCGCTTTCCGACACGGCGAAGGAGCGCCTGTCGATCATGAGGGAAACCGAAAACGGCTTTGTCATCGCCGAGAAGGATCTGGAGCTGCGCGGCGCGGGCGATATCCTTGGCACCAAGCAAAGCGGCCTGCCCGCCTTTCGCCTCGCGGACCTCGCCGCCCATGCCGGGCTGCTGGCCATCGCGCGGGACGACGCAAGGCTGCTGATTGAAAAAGACCCCGAGCTGAAAAGCGAACGTGGTCAGGCCCTTAGGCCCCTGCTCTACCTGTTCGAGCGCGATCAGGCCATCCAGTTCCTGCGCTCGGGCTAGCGCTTCACATTGAATATACTGTATATTTAATAAAAAATGGCGCGGAAAACGGCCCTAAAGCGTTCATAAAGTTTGCAAAATACCCGGAATTTCCCTATATTATGACCAAATAAAAAGGAGCGGTGCGATGCAAGAAAACGACAGAAAAGAATCCACGATCGGCGAAACTCCGGCCCCGGAAGCGGCCGCTCCGGCGACGCCGCCTGCTGAAAGCGCCCCGGCCCCGGCAGACGCCGTGAATGACGCCGCGCCCGCCGAAACCCCTGCCGGCGATGACGTCCTTGCCGCGCAAATCGCTCTGGATGCGAAAAACGAAGCCAAAGCCGAAGAAGACGAGAAGGCCGCGAAAGCTCTTGCCCGCCCGTCCTATGACACATCAGGCTATATTTATAACCCGCCGACTTTCGGCCCGCGCGACCCGGACACCGCCCGGCTGTCGGCCAAAACCATTGAAGCCCGCAGACTGGCCAGCCAGAAACCCGGCTTTGCCGCCGCGACGCCGAAACACGCTTCCTACGACACGTCAGGCTATAAATATAGCGAGCCCGTCGTCACGATGGACCTCTCCGGCCTTCCGCAATACAAAGGCGATGAGAAGGCGCAGACCAGCGCCGAAACAGCCGCGGCAACGGAACCCGTGGCCGCGCCGCAAAAGCGCGGTGTTTCGGAAGAAGACAACAATGCCTGCCTCGCGCGCCTTGCCGAAATTCTCGAGCTTCAGCAGATCGAACATCGCGCCATGCTGCGCAATCTCGAACTGGTCAAAGAGGGCCGCGAAAAATATACGCTGCCCGCAGGCAAAACCGCTGAACTCATTCACACCACGGCCAACACCGCCGTCGTTGCAAAAGGCCTGTTCGAGTTTCAGGACGAAACGGCGCTGAGCGCCGCCGATGCGCTGGAAGCTGCCGTCGTCGTGAAAAACGATGCCGCGTCCTATCCGCATGGCGTCGAGTTGCGCGGCAACCCCCGCGACCGCTACATGCTGATGCTGGCCGCCAATCATATGGGCCTTAAAGTGACCAATCCGGTTGACGACGCCATGCTTGCGCCGGAAGAACGCGCGCAAATAGAAATGCAATTCGCCATTCAGGCCGTGAAAGCGGAAAAACCCGCCGCACCGACCCTGACGCAGGCGCAGAAAGACATAGTGAATAACCTGCTGAAATCGAAAGACGACGACGGGCTGCCGAAAGACTTCACGCCCGCGGCGGCGGGAACGCCACCGGCTCAAGCCCCGGCGCAGCCAAAGCCGGAAAATGCGAAAGCCCCGGCAAGCGCCAAGCCGACACTCACCGTATAATGTTTCATCGGCCCCGCAAGCGGGGCCGATTGCTTTACCGGTTGTTTTCCTCCGGCATGCCGTAGGGGCAGAATTTTTGGTCGGCCTGGCAAACCACCTGCGCCGGAATCCCCATGACATTAACCCCCGCCGGGACGTCGCGCGTAACCACGGAATTCGCGCCGATCCGCGCCCCGTCCCCGACACTGATCGCGCCCAAAACCTGCGCCCCCGCACCGATCATCACGTTATGCCCGATGTCGGGATGGCGCTTGCCGCCGTTCATGTCGCCTTTTCCGCCCAGCGTCACGCCATGATAGATGGTACAGTCATCGCCGATCGTCGCCGTCTCGCCGATCACCACGCCCATGCCGTGATCGATGAACAGATTCCTTCCGATCTTCGCGCCGGGGTGAATTTCGATCCCGGTGAACATCCGCCCGACCTGCGACCAAAGCCGCGCCAGCGTTTTGAACCCGGCCTGATACAACGCATGCGCCAGCGGGTGGTAGATCACCATGATATGAAAGCCGGGGTAACACAGAATAACCTCCGGCACCGAAGGCTTCACCGCGTCACGCTCGCGGATGGAGCGGATAAAATCCTTGATATTGTACATTGCGACCTTCCCGTCTTTTCCAATCCCGTCATCCCCGACCAGTGGAGCCCCGGTCTCGTCCGGGGCGGAATGCAGAGCGGGGATCCAGTTTAAAGAGTGCGGCAAGGCCGCACAATTATTATGCTGGATTCCCTTCCCGTCGCTTCAGAAAATCTGCGATTTTCTTCGCTCCGCCGGGAATGACGTTTTTTTAGAGATCTACTCCAGCCCCTCGAACAGCGCCGTTGACAGATAGCGCTCCGCGAATGACGCGCAGATGACGACGATCATCTTTCCTTCATTCTCCGCGCGCTTGCCAACGTCGATGGCCGCCTTGATCGCAGCGCCGGAAGAAATGCCGACGGGAATGCCTTCAAGCCGCGCTGCTTCGCGGGCAAAAGCGAAAGCGTCGTCATTGCCGACCTTGACGATCTCATCGATCAGATGCGTATCAAGAACGGGCGGGACGAACCCGGCGCCGATGCCTTGAATCTTGTGCAGCCCCGGCGCGCCGCCGGAAAGAACCGGGCTGTCTTCCGGCTCCACCGCCACGGCTTTGAAGCCGGGCTTCTTTTGCTTTAAAGCCTGCGCTACCCCTGTCAGGGTACCGCCCGTGCCGACCCCGGAAATCAGGATATCGGCTTTGCCTTGCGTGTCGTTCCAGATTTCAAGCGCCGTCGTGTCGCGGTGAATCGCCGGATTGGCGGGATTCTCGAACTGGCCGGGGATAAAGGAATCCGGGTTGTCGGCGGCGAGTTCCTGCGCCCTTGCAATCGCCCCCTTCATGCCCTGCTCCTTCGGCGTCAGCACCAGCTCCGCCCCCAGCAAGGCCAGCATCCTGCGCCGCTCGATAGACATGCTCTCCGGCATGGTCAAAATCAGGCGGTAACCGCGGGAGGCCGCGACGAAGGCCAGCGCAATCCCGGTATTGCCGGATGTCGGCTCGATCAGCACGGTTTTCCCCGGCGCGATCTTCCCCGCCTTCTCCGCCGCGTCGATCATCGCCGCGCCGATCCGGTCCTTGACCGAGGCGAGCGGATTGAAAAATTCGAGCTTCAGGATCAGGTCGGCGGCCACGCCATGCGCCTTGCCCAGCTTCGGCACCCGCACCAGCGGCGTCGCCCCGATGGTATCGATGATGCCGTCATAAATGCGCCCGCGAAATTCCGTCATGGTTTTATCCCTTTCGTTGGGTCGGCAGCTTCGGGCGAAGTTAAAATCCCACCTGAAAGAATGATCTTAAAGGCCTCATCCACCGTCATTTTCAGGATACGCAGATCCCGCGCCGGGATGAACAGGATAATCCCGTTGGTGGGGCTTGGCGCGGTCGGCAGGAACACCGTCTGAACCTCCCCGTCCTGAAGGGCGCTCTGGATCTCGCCATGGGGGGGCCCGGCGATGAAACCGATCGTCCAGATGCAGGGGCGCGGATACTGGAACAGGACCACCTGCCGGAAGGCCTTGGACTGCCCGCCCATAACCATCTCGAACACCTGCTTGATCCAGCCATAGACCGTGCGGATGACCGGCATTTTATCGACAAAATATTCCGAAATCCGGATCAGGATCTGCCCGAGATAATTCCGCGCCAGCCAGCCCATGAAGATAAAAAAGAAAACCGCGATAATGACCCCGAGCCCGGGAACCGCCGTGGGCAGGTAGTATTCGACCGGGATAATGGCCGAAACCTTTTCATCGACGAATTTCAGGAACGCCAGAGTAAGGTAAATCGTGATGGCAATCGGCGCCGTCACCAGAATCCCGGCAAGGAAGTAGTAGCGCAACCGGGCAAAAACGCTGGTCCGAAAACTGCCTTTGGCCTTTCCCGTGTGTTCCTTTTCCGCCATCGCCACCTCTGTTGCCCTTTGTAATAAAATGTGATTCCGCGCTTAGTTGTAGCAAATCCGCCATGTTTGGGGAACCATGCACGCCCCATGCGCCTCCCTCGTCTCACCCAACGAAAATTAGCAATGTTTTTTTTACGATGATGATATATAAATGACTCAAGCGCACGTGCCCCTGGCCCCCCTTCTCATTCGAGGGTTGGTTTATGCAACGACGGTAAACTTTGGTTATTGGGACCGCCAAGAACAAAGGTTCCGGTTGCAAAAGGGTACAGTTGATGTCCAACCAGCTTGTTATGAGGGGTCCCGTGGGGCCTCTCCCGCTCATACCAAACCAGAAAAAATTCAACCCGATCAATGGGTACGTCGGAACTATTGACAGTTTCGTCGAGACCGCAAGACCGGTGCTGCCTGTCTATTTCCTCAACCCCGACCAGGTTGCGGCGAATGCGCGGCGCTTTCTGACCCTTTTTCCCGGAACCCCCCCCTATGCGGTGAAATGCAACCCGGACCCAGTGGTTCTGAAAACCATGGCCAAAGCCGGGGTTCAGGCCTTCGATGCCGCCTCGATCGAGGAAATCCGCGCCGTGCGCAAATACGCGCCCAAGGCCCGCATCCTGTTCATGAACCCGGTGAAATCCCGCGAAGCCATCCGCGAGGCCTATTACACCCACGGCGTGCGCGCCTACTCCCTCGACTGCGTGGACGAGCTTTACAAGCTCCTGCAGGAAACCGGGCTGGCCCCGGATCTTGAGGTTTTCGTCCGCATCGCCATCCCCAAGGCGAATGCCACGACGCTCGACCTGACCGGCAAGTTCGGGATTCCGGCGGAAGACGCGCCGGAGCTCCTGCGCCAGTGCCGCCCGGTCAGCGCAAAACTGGGGCTGTGCTTCCATGTCGGCTCCCAATGCATGAAGCCGGAACGCTACGCGCAGGCCATTCGCCTTGCCGCGCAGGTCATCAAGGCCTCCGGGGTCAAGGTGGACGCGCTGGATGTCGGCGGCGGATTCCCGGTGGAATACCCGAACATGACGCCCCCGGCGCTCGACACCTATCTCGAAAACATCACACACCGCAACCGCCTCGGCGATCTGGCCCTGATCTGCGAGCCGGGCCGCGCCATGGTTGGCAATAGCGGCGCGGTCGTGGCGCGGGTGGAGCAGCGCAAGGGCAACATGCTGTATCTGAACGACGGCACCTACGGCAACCTGTTCGACGCCGGGCCGTGCGGCAACCTGATCTACCCGACCCGCCTGATCCGCCCGGGCGGAGAAATCGCCGCCAACCAGCAAACCTACGGCTTTGCCGGCCCGACCTGCGACTCCATCGACATGATGAAAGGGCCGTTCACCCTGCCCGTCGATGTCCGCGAGGGCGACTGGATCGTGATCGAGCAGCTTGGCCCCTACTGCCTGAGCATGGGCACACGCTTTAACGGCTTCGGCCAGACCCAGATGGTCGTGATGGCGTCCGAAAAGGAAAAAGCCAAAGCGGCGCGATAAGCGGCCTCTATCTCTCTCCCCGGCCCTTCCCTGCCCGGTTGCAGGGAAGGGTTAAATTTTACGCGCCATGTGTTATTGTTGACCCCTCGCAACCGCACCGCCCGAACAGGAGCCAAAGAAAGATGAAACAGAACCTTCAGCCCAAAGCCCATGCCGCCGCAACCTTCCTTGCTCCGGGCACGGGTTTTCTGGAGCATGGCCCCGGCGACCAGTGCGACCCGGCGAAAGCCAAAGTCCGCGTCATTCCCTTTGGCCTTGAGCACACGGTCAGTTACGGCGGCGGGACCGCGCACGGCCCGGCGGCAATTCTGAGCGGCTCGCATGAGCTGGAAAAATTCGACGAGGAATTCTGGTGCGAGCCCGTTGCCGATTACGGCATCATCACCCGCAACAGCCCTGTGCCCGTCACCGGCGACAATGAAGCTGCGCTGGCGCAGATTGAATCGCTGGTGCAAGAAGCCCTTGATGCCGGGCATTTCCCGATGACGCTGGGCGGCGAGCATACGCTGACCGCCGGGGCCATTCGCCCCTTGGCGCGGCGCTGCGCCGCGCGCGGCGAGACACTGACCATCCTGCAATTCGACGCGCATGGCGATCTGCGCAGCGAGTTTCGCGGCGATGTCTATTCCCACGCCGCCGCGATGTATCACTGCCTTGCGCCGAACTCCAATGTGCGCCTTGTCGCCGTCGGCATCCGCAGCATCTCCAGCCCCGAAATTCCCTTCCTTGAAGCCAACAAGGACCGCATCACCACCTTCTGGGCCAAGGACATGGACAAATGGACCTATAACGATGTCGCACGCGCCGTCGGCGACGGGCCGGTCTATATCACCTTCGACATCGATGGTTTCGATTCCAGCATGATCCCCGCCACCGGAACGCCGGAGCCGGGCGGATTGTTCTGGCACGATGCGATGAATATCCTGCGCGCGGTCGGTGCGCGCGCCAATGTGGTCGGCGCCGACGTGGTCGAACTGGCCCCCGCGCCCGGCCTTCATGCCTGCGAGTTTCTGGCCTCGAAACTGGTCTATAAAATCCTGACCTACAGCCTGTACGGGAAAACCGGGAAGCCCTAGGGCGCGAGCATCGCGGCCAGCGCATACGCCCGGTGGCGGCGGCAAATATCCTCCGCCCCTTCCACGCGCGGCTCCGGCAGGCAGGTCTTGAGGACCTCGTCCGGCGCGCTACGGCGCAGGATCTCGACGAGGAGATCCAGCAGCGGCAAGGCGATCTGCGGATTCCGGTCCATCGTTTCATGAATGCCGGTCATCTCAAGATTCAGGCGAGCCGCCCGATGCAGCGCACCGTGGAAGGCTTCGATCCGCTCCATTTCCTCCGCACTCGGGTCCATCGTCAGGGCGAGCTCCGGAACGCCTGCGACCTTGCTCTGGGCCGCGAGATAAAAATCGCGGGCAAGCCGCACGCATTGCGCTTCCATGTCGTCATGTCCTGACATCATATCACCTATCTGTTTTTAGCAGGTCGGATCATGGGAGTGTTTTTAAATTATGTCAACATAAAACCCCCCGTCTGGGACCAGCCGGGGGGTTTCATGTGTGTATGGGGAGTTTGACGTTACATTTTTAGGGGGCGCCTTCAGGTGTGTGTGGGGGATCCTGAAAACACGATAAAATGTAACGTCAGGTGATATTAACCATAACGTCACGCCCCCTGTCAACATTATTTTTGATATTTTTAAATTTACAACATTAGAAAAAGTAAGGTATAACCGACCCCATGCTGATTACCCCCGACCAGATCCGCGCCGCGCGCGCCCTGAAAAACTGGAGCCAGGCCGACCTCGCCCGCCGTGTCGATATGGCCACCCCGTCGATCGGCAATATCGAGGCCGGCAAACACACCCCCACCCCCCAGACCCAGAACGCAATTATCGAGGCCTTCGAGGCGGCAGGGATCGAGTTTATCGACGGCGGCGTGCGGCATCGGCAAGACCTGATCCGCGTTTATGAAGGCGATGATTGCTATCTCCGCCTGCTGGACGATGCCTTCCGCATCCTCGCCCCGGAGAAAGGGGAAATCCTTTTCAGCGGCAGCGATGAACGCCGCTCTCCGCCCGAGGTCGTCGAAAAGTTTCGTGCCATGCGCCGCTCCGGAATCCGCATGCGCTCCCTCGTCAAACCCGGAGATACGTATCTCATGGGCGATCCTGTCGAATATCGCTGGATGCCCGGATCGCTCTTTGTCGATAGCGACGTGAAAGCCATCTTCGGCAATACGGTCGCCTATTTGATCAGCTGGCAGGATGTTTGGAAAGTTGTCGCCGTGAAAGATGAAGCCATTGCCAACGAAGCCCGCCGCATTTTTGAATTTGTCTGGTCGCAGGCAAAGACGCCGGAAAAATCAACCGCCGATGTTTTGTATTGATGGTGTGCCATGCTGAAAGTCCTGCCCAAAAGCGCCGCAAACTGGAAACCTTATAAAACCGCCGTTGTCGGCGTCAGCCTCAACAGCCGCAATCATGTCGGCCCCGCTTTCGCCGGGCTTATGGATTGGGTCGGGAAAAATTTCGAATCCTGCATCATCGACCTCTCCGACACCCTGCACCGCTACAACCTCGTCAACGATGGACACAGCGCCGAGGAAGCCCATCGCCTTGCCCGGCTGCATGGCGATTCATGGCTCCGCGATCACGACCTCATAATCGGCAGCGTTCCGATCCCGACAAGCGTCATCAGATGGGATTACTGGCTTTCCCACCCCGATTTTCAGGGCAATTTTGAAAGTTTTAAAAACGCCTCGCTGACGCAGCCGGATTTTCGCGACGCCCTGATTGAGGACATTCACCATTTCAATCTGCGCCGGAACATCACCCCCGGCGCGGTTCCTGAAAGCCAGTTTCAGAACAGCATGGATTACCTGCTCGAAGAGCTTGCCGCGCATGCCATTCTCTACACGCAAACCCCCTGCGCCGTCGTTTATCCGGGGAAAGATCATGAATCCTTCAAGCTGGCCCGCGACGGCAAGATCCGGAATGTTCCGGCCGGTCACCTCAACTCCTGCTTCACCCGCATGATCGTGTATAGCTTCGGACAGGAAAATATCCCCGTCCCCCTCCCGCAAACGGCCAACCAGAACCGTGCGGCCTGAAACCCGGCAGCCTTCCGCCTTGCCAAAAACGAAGTTATAGGATAATATACCCATTATAATAGCGCCACCCGCGCGCCTTCTGTTCCGCTTTGCCGGGCGGATGCTCGAAAATTCTCTCGAAAAAACGACGAACGAACTGAAGGAATCGAATCCGCCTGCCCGTTCAACATGTTATAGGATGGATAATCGGGAAATACCGCCCTGCCGGGCCGCAGCCATGAACGGAAAACTGGTGACCGCGGTGGGATTCGAACCCACGACCACCTGATTAAAAGTCAGGTGCTCTACCGGCTGAGCTACGCGGTCATAAGGGGCGTAAGAGCCTTGAACGGCTGGAAAATATGGATTTTTGGGGCGGACGTCAAGCAGTTAATCATAAAACCCTGAAATACCCCCAAAACCCCGTAAAAACAGGGGTTTCAGGGCCGCCCGTACTTGGCTTTCAGGCGGGCTTCGACGGCCGGGGTGACCACTTCGGCGACATCGCCGCCGAGGGAGAAAATCTCCTTCACGAAGCTCGAGGACACGAATTGCCACTTGTCGGACGCCATCAGGAAGACGGTTTCGATGTTGGGGTCGAGTCTGGCGTTCATGCCGGTCAGCTGGAATTCGAATTCAAAGTCCGACGTCGCACGCAAGCCGCGAATGATGCAGGACGCATTGAGGTCACGCGCGAAATGGACCAGAAGATTGTTAAAGGACCGCACCTCGATATCGCAGTACCGCTCATACATGGTGGAGACGTCGGCCTCCACCATCGCCACGCGCTCCTCGATGCTGAACAGCGGCCCCTTTTTGTTGCTGTCGGCCACCGCGATAATCAGGTGATCGACCAGCTTGCTCGCCCGCTTGATCAGGTGCAAATGCCCCTTGGTGATCGGATCGAACGTGCCGGGATAGATGCCGACGATATATTTTCCGGTTTTATCGGTCATTCCGCCGCCGGGGCCTCGTCGGGTTCGTCTTCGCCTTCGTCGATCAGCCAGGCCACGGAGACGACTTTTTCGCCTTCTGCGACCTTGAACAGGGTGACGCCCTGCGCGCTGCGGCCGGTGAAGCGGACATCCCTGACCGGCGTGCGGATCAACTGCCCGCCATCGGTCACCAGCATGATCTGGTGATCGTCGGTGACCGGGAAGGTGGCGACGACTTCCGCGCCGTTCTTGGCGGTCAGGCCCATATTGGTGACCCCCTGCCCGCCGCGCCCGGAGATGCGGTATTCATAGGCGGAGGTGCGCTTGCCAAAGCCCTTGACCGTGACGGTGAGGAGGAACTGTTCGTTCGCCTGCATCTCGCGGAAGCGCTCTTCCGAAAGCTCGATCCCGGCGCCGCCTTCCTCGAACTCCATGCCTTCCTCATCCGCGCCACGCAGCTTGCTGGCCATTTTGAGGTAGGCGTTGCGCTCGTCCGGCGTCGCATCAACATGTCTCAGGATGGACATGGAGATGACTTCGTCCTTCACGTCCGATTTGTTCTTGCCCTTGCCGGGTTCGGCCAGCCTGACGCCGCGCACCCCGGTCGAGGTCCGGCCCGCGAAGACGCGCACATCCGACACCGGGAAGCGGATCGCCCGCCCCTGCGCCGTGGCAAGGAGGATATCCTCATTCTCATGCGCGATCTTGACCGCGACCAGTTTTTCGCCCTCTTCCTCCAGCTTCATGGCGATGAGGCCGTTGGAGCGGATCGAGCGGAAATCGGAGAGTTTGTTGCGGCGGACATTGCCGTGGGAGGTGGCGAAGATGATATCCATCTCGTTCCAGACCTCTTCGTTCTCCGGCGAACGCATGATGACGGACATATTCTCGCCTTCCTCCAGCGGGAACATGTTGACCAGCGCCTTGCCGCGCGCCTGCGGCGTGCCGAGCGGCAACTGCCAGACTTTGAGCTTGTGCACGATCCCTTTCGAGGTAAAGCACAGCAGCGGCGTATGGGTGGAGGCGACGAACATTTCGGAGACGAAATCTTCCTCCTTCAGTCCCGTTCCGGAACGGCCCTTGCCGCCGCGCCTTTGCGCGCGGTAGGTGGCAAGCGGAACGCGCTTGGCGTAGCCGCCATGGGTGATGGTGACGACCATGTCCTCGCGCTGGATCAGGTCTTCGATGTCTTCCTCGAATTCGGAATCGATAATCTCCGTCCGGCGCGGGGTGGCGAATTTCGCCTTGGCCTCGACCAGTTCATTGCGCATCACGCCCATCAGCTTTTCATGGCTGGCGAGGATGGAGAGGTATTCCGCGATGGCGTCGGTGATCTCTTTCAGCTCGTCGCCGATCTTGTCGCGCTCAAGGCCGGTGAGACGGTGCAGGCGCAGGTCGAGAATGGCCTTGGCCTGAAGCTCGGACATCTGGTACGTGCCTGCGGCATCGACCGCATATTCCGGATCGTCGATCAGCGCGATCAGCGGCGCGATATCGCCAACGGGCCAGCGTTTGGCCAGCAACTGCTCCTTCGCCACGGACGGGTCCTTGGCATTGCGGATCAGGGCGATGACCTCGTCGATATTGGCGACGGCCACGGCAAGCCCGGCCAAGATATGCGCGCGGTCCCGCGCCTTGCCCAGTTCGAAAATGGTGCGGCGGGTAATGACCTCTTCGCGGAACTTGATGAAGGCATGGATAAAGTCGCGAAGGAGCAGCGTCTGCGGCTTGCCGTGATGCAGGGCCAGCATGTTGCAGGGGAACGTCGTCTGCAGCGAGGTATGCTTGTAAAGCTGGTTCAGGACGACATCGGCGTTGGCGTTCTTTTTCAGCTCGATGACGATGCGAACGCCATCGCGGTCGGATTCGTCGCGCACCTCGGCCATGTCCTCGACGATCTTCTCGCGCCCGACTTCGCCAAGACGCTCGAGCAGGCGGCCCTTGTTCACCTGATACGGGACTTCATGAACGATGATGGCTTCGCGCTTGTCGCGGATATCCTCGAT
>JACPDM010000028.1:0-20257 GCA_016184045.1 Micavibrio aeruginosavorus
GTCGCCGGGGCGGCCTGGGTCGGCGCTTTCGGGCGTGAAGAGCAGCCGCGCCTTTTCGCGGATGACGGGCTTGCTGCCGGGCAAGGGCTCCTCAATCGCGAAATAGCGCGATACAACCCGGTCCACATTGCCGTCAATGACTGTCGCTACGCGGTCAAAGGCAATTGCGGCGATGGCGGCGGCGGTGTAATCACCGATTCCGGGAAGGCCGCGCAGCCCCTCTTCCTGATCCGGAAAGCACCCGGCGTAATTTTCCGAAATAACACGGGCGCATTTCAGCAGGTTGCGCGCCCGCGCATAATAGCCAAGCCCCGCCCAGGCTTGCATGACAGCCTCATCCGGGGCAGCGGCCAGATCGTGAACACTTGGCCATTTGTCCACAAATTTTCCGAAATAGGGGATAACTGCCTGAACTGTCGTTTGCTGAAGCATCACTTCAGAGAGCCAGACATGATACGGATCAGGTCTTTGGCCTGATACGGCCCGCCATGGGAGGACTCTTGCGTATTTGTCATACCATCGCAGCACGTCCTGCCGGAAGCGGGCGGGCGTATGGACGGAACATGCAGAGGCAGGCATAGTTGCGGGCATGAGTTTACGCCTTTTATCCGATTCCGTACCGAAAGTGACAGGGAAGGTTTTCAGCAGGAAATATATCATGCTGGGCCGTCTTGTCACCCATTGGCCCGATATTGTCGGGAAGGACCTGTCCGACCGGGCCCAGCCGGTGAAAATCCGCTACCGCAAGGTTCCCGGTGAAAAATCTCCGGAAGCGGTACTGGATATTGCCGCCCCGACTGCTGAAGCAACCCTCCTTCACTATCGCAAGGACCTGATTCTGGAGCGGATTAACCAGATTTTCGGCGAAAAACTGGTGACGGCCCTGCGTTTTGTGCCTTTGGCCTCGAACGAGGCTCCGCCCGGACGCGCCAGTCTCCTCCGTCGCAAGCCGGTTTCGCCCGCGGATAAGGAGCAGCTTGCCAATATTCTTGATAATATTGACGATCCCGGGTTAAAAGAACGGCTGGAAATGCTCGGCACATCAATCCTTCAGGACCGTTAGAGTAAAAAGATATGGCGCTTTCACCCACAATGAATGTCATGCTGCGCGCCGTCGAAAAGGCGGCGCGGTCCCTCACCCGTGACTTCGGCGAGGTCGAGCAGCTTCAGGTTTCGATGAAGGGTCCCGGCAATTTCGTATCGGCTGCGGATATGCGCGCCGAAAAAATCCTGCATGAAGAACTGCTCAAGGCTCGCCCCGGCTTCGGCTTTCTGATGGAAGAACAGGGCGAGATCGCGGGGACAGACGGCGAATATCGCTGGATCATCGACCCGCTCGACGGCACCACCAATTTCCTTCACGGCCTGCCGCACTGGGCGATTTCCGTCGCGCTGGAATTTCGCGGAGAGATTGTCGCGGGCGTTGTCTATGACCCCATCAAGGATGAAATGTTCCGCGCTGAAAAGGGTGGCGGTGCGTTTATGCGCAACAAGCGCCTGCGCGTTTCCGGGCGCAAGGACCTGAATCTTTCCGTCATCGGCTCGGGCGATCCGGCCATTCAAAGCACGCACAAGGCACGTTACCTGCGGCAAACCGAGATGCTTTTGAAATCCGTTGCCGGAATAAGGCGTTACGGTGCGGCAAGTCTTGATTTGACATATGTTGCAGCGGGCCGCTATGAAGGATACTGGGAAGAAGGACTTCGGCCTTGGGATGTTGCCGCCGGCATGCTGATCGTCAAGGAAGCAGGCGGGATCGTCGGAACCGTTTCCGGCAAGGGCGATCCGGTCCATGACGGTGATATTATTGCGGCGAATCCGTTGCTCATGGATAATCTGCGGAAGATTCTCTCAAGCGCGTCAAAGGAAAACGCAGCAGCGTGAAAGTTAAATACATTTGGGAAACAGGCGTCTGACATCGACAAAATACTTCCTGCTTGCTGCAGCCGTAACGGTGATGATGCCGTTTGCCGCGCGGGCGCAGGGCGGCTTTGTCGAGTATGAAGACCTGCCAATGCCGGAAGTTGAAGTCGATGGCAGCGTTCTGCAATCGCTTGGCACGGCGCAGAAAACCGCAAATTCACCTGCTGTCGCGCCCGCGTTGCGCCCGCCTTCGTCCGCGCCATCCGCGCCGATGCTGACGGGCCCCGCGTTGACGGACTCATCGGTTGCAGGAAAGGGATCGGGAGGGGCGAGGACCAAAGGGCCTCTTCTGACGGAGGCCGGGCCGGAGCCTGTTCGCACAGCGGGTGAAACTCCCGTCAGCAGCGGTTACAAGGCCGCGTCCCCGCCTGTTGTGCTGACGGAAGCGGTGGAGTTGCCTTTAAAAGACAAAACCGTTCGCCAGCCGTTGTTCCAGTCTTCAACGCCGCTTGGCGCAAAAGGGCAGGCGCCTGAAATCGCTCCTGTCGTCCGGGATGTTCCGGTTGTGGCAAAAGCGCCTGCCGTTCCGGCGCAAAAACCCGTCGCCCTGCAAGCTGCGCCGAAATCTGCGCCTGTTATTCTTGGCGGCGATCCAGCGGCTGAACCGCCGAAGCCAAAGCCTGTTGCCGCCGTTGCCCCGGTCATCAGGGAAGTCCCGGCCCCGGAAGTTAGACCGGAGCCAATTCCTGCTGCCGTTGCAAAATTTGATGCCCCCATACCCGGAAGAAAACCGGAGCGTCAGGATGTTGCAGAAGTTCCGGCTGAAAAGCCTGTCGCGCTTGCTGCTGCGGCAGCTGAGCCTGAAATTGCGGATGCCCCTATTGCTCCTGTTGTGCATCCGCCCCTGCCGATGAATGTTGTGCCGGTTGAGCCTCAAGAGCCCGCCCCGGCGGTCATTACCCAGGCGGCTCCTCTTGCGGTTCCTGCCCCTGTTCCCGTTCCTGCGGAAACAAGGAAGGCATCGATACTGAAAGACAAAATTTTTGCCGCGCTGGACCGCCCGCTGGTGAAGACTCCTGCTCCCGGCACCGTGATTGGCAAGGATGTCGAGCATGAGCCCCTGCCCGTGGCCGCAGCACCTGCGCCGAAAACTGAAACTGTTGAAGAGCCTTTTGAGACCGCCGTTCTCTCGATGAGGACGAGCACGAAACACAGCAACAGCCTCAACCCCGCCGAAGGGGTGCCTCCGGCCGCGATACCCGCGCCTGTTGAAATGGCCGCTGTCGCCGATCTCACTCCGGTGACGAGCGCAAATCCGCAGAAGGCTGATAACTGGCGTCAGGACAATCCGGAAGTTTTGATCGAGGAGATTCCCGGGCCGGGCCGCAGGCCGGAGATTCAGACCGCGTCCGAGGAATTCGTCCAGCAGGCGCGCCGCACAGTGCTTGAAACCTACACGGTCATGCGCCGCGACGGTGCGGACATGCCCGCTATGCCGAAGGCGAAAGTCGCGGGTGAACCTCTGGCCGCCCCGCAGCGTCTGAGCGTTGCCGATCTGGCGAGCGATCCTCTGGCGCAGCAAATCGTCGATATGACGCCGGAAGAAGTGGCGCAAGCTATAAGCAGCATCGCCCCTGCTTCCGGGCGCTATCTTGGCCGCGAACTTAATGCCGTTTCAAAACCACGGATCGTGCGGCAGGAAGGCGAGCGCATTTATCGTTCCCGCAACCGCGCCGCCAAGGCTGCGGAGAATTCCGCCGCGCAGCCGCCGCCCCCGCAGGAGCCCGCCCCTATGCAGCAGGCCAGCGTCACGCCCAAGGATATTATTGCCAGCGTACAAAAGGATCTGCATTCCCCGGCCGCCGCTCCGGCTCCGTCCGCCTATGCCCTGACGTTCCCGGCGGGTGAGGCTGACCTTCCTGCCGAGGCAAAATCAACCATCGATTCCGGTGTTGTCGGTGCCCTCAAAAGCCAGCCGCAGGCGCGCATCCAGATTATAGCCTGGGCCAGCGCCCCGGACGGCAAAGAGGGAAGCGCCCGCCGTACCTCCCTGTCCCGCGCTCTGGCAGTCCGTTCCTACCTGATCGGTCAGGGGATCGACGCTACCCGTATGGATGTCCGCGCCATGGGCGTGCAGACCGATCCCAAGGCCGCCCCGGACAAGGTTGACCTGATCCTTGCTCCCGTGACGTAAATTCGTGTTCATAATTTAGTATACTGTAACCGTATTTTGTGGATAAGGCCGCTTTACGGAGCGCAGAAAGATTGACAATTTTCCAATAATGCTTGATCTTCTGCTCATTCACAAAGAATGTCGAACCCCTTTGCAAGAGGAAAGCCGCTCCGGCAGGCTTTGACGTGTTTTTCATGGATACAAAAGGTAAAAAGCCCCTTCTGATCGCTCTGGCCGGGGTTGTCGTTCTGGCCGGGATTGCAGCTTTCCTTGTAAACACAGGGGATAACAAGGCAGGCGCGCCGCAGGAGCAAGCGGCTGTCTCCGCCGAAGCGACTACGGCAGCCGCTGACGAAGCGCCAGCCGCCGCCAAACCGGCTTCTGCCAGCCGCCCTGCCGAGCCGCTGGGCGAGCGGACGCTGGGCAACCCTTCGGCCTCGGTTCGGGTTGAGGAGTTTTCGTCCCTCACCTGTCCGCATTGCGCGCATTTCCACAAGGAAACTTTCGCTACGTTCAAGGAAAAGCTGATCGACACGGGCAAGGTGTTTTTCGTCTTTACCGATTTTCCGCTGAACGCCCCGGCGCTGGATGCCAGCATGATTGCCCGCTGCATGCCGCCCGAGCGTTATTTCACCTTCATTGCCTTCCTGTATGAAAATCAGGACAAGTGGGCCTACGATTCCGATTACAAAACCAGACTGCGGCAGGACGCCAAACTGGCCGGGATGACCGATGAGCGTTTCGATTCCTGCCTTGCCGATACGTCCCTGAAAGAAGGTCTGGTCGCCCGGATGCAGGAAAAAGCCGGCAGGCATGAGATCGCGTCGACCCCGAGTTTCCTGATCAACGGCAAAACCGTCGTCAGCGGCGCTCTCAGCTTTGAATCGATTGAAAAGGCTATTAACGACGCGGCAGCAACGCCCGAAGCAGAAACAACGCAAGAGTAAGAATTACATGGTCCAGTTCACAAAACTTCGTCTGACCGGTTTCAAGTCTTTCGTCGATCGTACCGAAATGGAAATCGCCCCCGGCCTGACCGGCGTGGTCGGCCCCAACGGTTGCGGCAAGTCGAATCTGGTCGAAGCTCTGAAATGGTCGATGGGCGAAACCTCCGCCAAGCGTATGCGCGGCGGCACGGGCAGCATGGATGACGTTATTTTCAACGGCACCACCGCCCGCCCGCCCCGGTCCTTTGCCGAAGTCACCATCGTTCTGGACAACGCCGACAAGACCGCGCCCGACGCCTACCCCGATCAGGAGATCGAAGTCACCCGCCGGATCGAGCGCGAGCACGGCTCCGCCTACAAGATCAACGGTAAATCCCTGCGCGCCCGCGACATCCAGCTTTTCTACGCGGACATCAAATGCGGCGCGGGTTCGCCCTTCCTGATTTCTCAGGGCAAGGTCACGACCCTCATCACCGCCAAGCCGCAGGAACGCCGCGTTCTTCTGGAAGAAGCCGCCGGGATCACCGGCCTGCACGCCCGCCGTCATGAGGCGGAGCTGCGCCTGCGCGCGACCGAAAACAATCTCGCGCGCCTTGAAGATATTCTCGGCGGGATGGAATCGCGCCTCAACGCCCTGCGCAAGCAATCGCGTCAGGCAGCGAAATACCGCAACCTCGCGGCGCAGATCAAGCAGCTTGAAGTCCTGATCTCCGCCCTTGATTACCGTTCCGCCGCCGAACAGGTGATTGAGATCGAGCGCCAGTTCACCCATTACGAAAGCGAAGTCGCAAGCAAACTTCTGGCCGTCAGCAACCTTGCGAAAACGCATGAAACGCAGTCCACCGGCATTCCGGAATTGCGCCAGCAGGACGCCGAAGTTGGCGCGCGCCTGCAATCGCAGCAAATCGCCCTCCAGCGCCTTGAAGACGAAGAGCAGCGCCTGACTGCGGCGATCGAGGACATCAGCGAGCAACTGGGCCAGTCCCGCGCCGATTTCGGCCATGAAACCCGGACCCTTGCCGAGAACACCGCAATCATCGAAAAGCTCGACGCCGAAGAGCAGGGTCTTGTTTCCGATCAGGAGCAAAGCGCCAATATCCTTGCCGAAAAAGAAGACCGGGAACAAAGCACGCGCAAGACCGTTGCGACGCTCGAGGCCGAGCTTTCCGACCTCACCGAGCAATTCGCCGATATCCGCGCCCGCAAGCAAAGCCTTGAGCAGCAGGTCAATGCCGACCGCAGCCGCCTTGCCAGCGTCCGCGACCGCCTGACCCGCGTCGAGCATTCCCTTTCCGAAAAGCAGGAAGCCCGCCGCGCCGAAGACCGCGCCACGCCGCTGCGCGCCGCGCTGGAAACGCTGGAGCAAAGCGCCGAAACCCTGCGCGCCGACCTGCAATCGACCGATGCCGACCTGACCGCTGCCCGCAGCGATCTGGATTCCGCCCGCGAGACCATGCAGACCCGCCAGCGCGAACGCAGCAAATTGCAAGGCGAAGTCGATACGCTGCAAAGCATCGTCGATGCCTATGCCCAGGGCGATTTTAAACCGGTTCTGGACGACATTCAGGCCGATGACGGTTTTGAAACCGCGCTCTCGAAAGCGCTCGGCGATACGCTGATGGCCTCTATCGAGGACGACGCGCCGGTGACATGGACGAACCGCACCGTGGCCGATCTGCCGTCCCTGCCCGCCGGCGTCACAGCGCTGGAGCCGCATGTCAAAGCCCCGGCGCAGATGAAACTCGCCCTCTCGCAAATCGGCGTCGTCGAAGGCGAAGAGCAAGGCATCGCCTTGAGCCAGCAGCTCAAGCCCGGCCAGTCCCTCGTGTCCCGCGACGGCGCTTACTGGCGCTGGGACGGCCTTTACATGAAGGCGACCTCCGCCGACCGCCATGCGATTCAGCTGAAGCAAAAGAACAAGCTGGTCGAACTCGTCGCCCTCCTCCCCGGCGTTGTCGCCGCGGCGGAAGAATCGCAGGCAATTGTCGGGACGCTGACCGAAAAAGTCGATACGCTGCAATCAAAACGCCGCGACGTGCAGCAAACCCTGCAATCCACCGATAACGATATTCGCGTCAAGCGCAACGAGCTGAACCGCGCGATCGAGGACCAATCCGCCCTTCAGGCCGAAATCGCCAAGCTGGAAGAAGCCCTCTCCCTCGCCCGCGCCGACGCCGATACGCTGGATCAGCGTATCGAGGCCGGGGCGCAGGAACTGGGCGGATTCGATGAAGCCGCCATGGCCCGGCAGCAGCAGGATATCGAATCCCTGCGGACCCGCCTTGGCGAAGCCCGCGAATCCCATCATGAAGCGATCCGCGAACTGCAAACCGTCCGGCAGGAACACGCCACCCGCGACGCCCGCCTGCAAGCCCTGCGCGATGAGCGCGTCAGCCTGCAAAACCGCTGCGTCCGCGCGCGGGAGCGCATTGCAGAACTGGAAGAGCGCACCGCGTCCTTGCAGGAAAAACTGGAGAACCTGCAAAAACGCCCCGGCGAAATCCGCGCCGCCAAGGAAGAGGTGCTGAACCGCATCCGCGAGATCGAAGCCGAAAAATCCGCCGTCAGCGATCGTCTCGCCGCCGCCGAAGCCGATTTGTACGAAACCAACAAGGCTTTGAAATCCGCCGAGAGTGAGCTGTCGGAATGCCGCGAACACCGCGCCGCCGCGCAGGCGACCGTGGCCGCGAAACAGCAATATATGGATGTCCTGCGCCAGCAGATCCGCGACCAGTTCGACATGACGCCGGAAGATCTTCTGGCCAATGCCGCCGTCGATCTTGAAACCGCGCCGCCGCTCGAGCAACTGCGCTCCGAACGCGAACAGGCTGTGCGCGCCCGCGATGCTATCGGCCCGGTCAACCTTCAGGCCGATATCGAAGCCGAAGAGCTGGAAAAACAGCTCACCGGCATTCTGGCGGAGAAAAACGACCTGGGTCAGGCGATCGACGAACTGCGCTCCGCCATCCAGAAGCTCAACCGCGAAGCGCGCGAACGCCTCAACACCGCGTTCGACCTCGTCAACGCGCATTTCCAGGACATGTTCCGCCGCCTGTTCAACGGCGGTTCGGCGCATCTGAAGCTGATCGACTCCGACGATCCGCTGGAAGCCGGCCTTGAAATTTTCGCCCAGCCGCCGGGCAAGGCGCTGCAATCCCTCTCCCTGCTTTCGGGCGGCGAGCAGACGATGACGGCGCTTTCCCTGATCTTCGCGATGTTCCTGACGAACCCCGCGCCGATCTGCGTCATGGACGAAGTTGACGCGCCGCTGGACGATGCCAACGTGGACCGCGTCTGCGATTTGCTGCGCGAATTCGCGGACAAGGGCGATACGCGTTTTGTCATCATCACCCACCACCGCCTGACCATGGCCCGCATGGACCGCCTCTACGGCGTCACCATGGCCGAGCGCGGCGTGTCGCAACTGGTGTCGGTGGACCTGAACAAGCAGCTCGATTTCCTCGACGAAATCGCGGCCTGAGATGTCAGACAACGACCATGACCGCCTGAAGCGCCTTTCCGACCAGATCGATCAGATCCGGGAGAAAGAGGCGGCGGAGCACGATAAAAGCTCTGAAAAACTGAACGAGGCCAGCAACATGAGCCTTGGCGCGCGGGCGGGGGCGGAGCTGGTCACCTGTATCCTGGCGGGTGGGTTTATCGGCTGGCTGCTGGACGGCCAGTTCGGGACCAAGCCGCTTTTCCTGATCGTTTTCCTGCTGACCGGAATTTGCACCGGGTTTTACGAGGTTTACCGCATTACCAACAATATGGGTCAGGCCGTAGGGTATGCGGGGCAGAAAAAGCGCGGGAAGTCGTAAAACCGGCCCTGAGACAGCTTGTAAAAACTGCGCTTTCCCGGTTGCAAATCGCGGGAAAACCGGGTACAAAACCGCCGGAATAACAGTAACCGACCAAAGGTAAACGCCCGTGGCCGATCCGCTTCACCAGTTTGTCGTTGAGCCCATTATCCCGATCCATGTTGGGGGCCTTGATCTGTCCTTTACGAACTCTTCCCTGTGGATGTTCATCGGCCTTGCCGTTTCCACCGTTTTCCTGACCCTCAGCATGAAACAGGCTTCGCTGGTTCCCGGCCGGGCGCAGGTTCTGGCGGAATCGCTGTATGAATTCGTCGCCAACATGATCCGGGAGAATATCGGACCCGCGGGGCGTCAGTATTTTCCGCTGATTTTTTCCCTGTTCATGATCGTGCTGATGGGGAACCTGCTGGGCCTCCTGCCCTATTCCTTCACCTATACCAGCCAGTTGATCGTCACCGCCTCCCTTGCGCTGATGATCTTCCTGACCGTCATCGTCCTTGGCGTCATTCGCCACGGCACGCATTTCTTTTCCATCTTCATGCCGCCCGGTGTGCCGTGGTGGCTGGTCCCGCTGGTTCTGCCGCTGGAAATCGTTTCGTTCCTGATCCGCCCGATCACTCTTTCCGTCCGTTTGTTCGCCAACATGATGGCGGGACACCTGATGCTGAAAGTGTTCGCGGGTTTCAGCGTCGCGATGATTTCGATCGGTGCTGCGGGCTGGCTCGGGGCGATGTTCCCGATGCTCTTCAATGCGATGCTGACAGGGTTCGAGCTGATGATCGCCCTGATCCACGCTTATGTGTTTTCGGTGCTGAGCTGCCTGTATCTGAAAGATACAATCGAGCTCTCCCACTGATTGACTGTTTAACCACTCTCAAAAAAAAGGAAAGACGACTATGGAACTGGAAGCCGCAAAACTGATCGCCGCCGCACTTGCACTGATGCCGATCCTTGGCGTTGGTATTGGTCTGGGCCTGATCTTCTCGGCCTACAACGAAGCTGTCGGTCGCAACCCGGGCGCGATGGAACTGCTGGACAAGAAATTCTTCCTCATGTTCGCTCTGACCGAAGCTCTGGCGATTTTCGCCCTGCTGATCTCCCTCGTGATCCTGTTCGGTTAATCGCATGACCTTTGGCGTAGCATCACTTCCGAAATTCCTGCGCGGCACGGCGGCGACGCTGTCCTGTCTGGCCGCGTTCGGTATTCAGGCGGCCTTTGCAGAGTCTGACCCTGTTCAGGCTGTGCAGGAGAGCCCGGATGCCCACGCCGAGGCAATGACCCATGGCGTCGCCGACGCTGCTCACGGTGCCGCCGATGCGGCCCATGGCAGCGGCGGTCTGCCGCAGTTCGACCCGTCGGATTTCGCAAGCCAGATATTCTGGCTGGCGATCGCTTTCGGCCTGATGTACCTGATTTTCTCGAAGAAAACTCTGCCGACGATTTCGGGCGTGATCGAGAACCGCCGGGAACAGATCAAAAGCGACCGCGACACGGCGGAAAGCCTGAAAAACGAAGCCGAATCCGTCCTGCATGCCTATGAAAGGGGTCTGGAAGCCGCGCGCGGCGAATCCGCCCGTATCAATGCGGCGGCGGTGGAGGAAGGCAAGAAGCAGGCTGAAATCGCCCTGAAGGCTTTTCAGGACAAGACCGAGCAGCAAATGAACGCCCTTGAATCCAGCCTTGCCGCCGGAAAGCAGCAGGCCATGGATGAAATGAACACGATTGCCGCTGAAATCGCTTCGGCGGCTGCGGAAAAGATCGTTGGCATTTCAACCGACCTCAATCAGGCGAAGAACGTGGTGCAATCGATCAACAAACTTTCGAAGGCTGCATAATGGAATTCTTTCAGGATACGCATAGCTGGGTTCTGATTTCCTTCCTGCTGTTTGCCGCCTTTGCCTACCGCTTTGGCAAGGGCAAGTTCCTCGCCATGCTCGACCGCAAGATCGAAGCCATCCGCGACGACATCAAGACCGCTGAAACGCTGCGGATCGAGGCGCAGGAATTGCTGGCCCAGTACCAGCGCAAGCAGCGCGACGCCACGCGTGAGGCCGAACATATCGTTGCTACGGCGAAATCCGCAGCCACGATGATCCGTCAGGAAGCGGAAGAAGAACTGAACGACATGATCGCGCGCAAGGAAGCGCAGCTGGCCGAGCGCCTGAAGCGCATGGAAGAAACCGCCAAGGCGGAAATCCAGTCCTATGCCGCTGAACTGGCCGTCAAGGCGACCGCCGAAATCATCGCTTCCCGCCTTGATCAGGCCGCGAATGACCGCCTTGTCGATGCGTCGATCAAGTCGGTCGCGTCGCAACTGAAGTAATTTCCCGCTCTAAGGATACGCTTTCATCCCGGCTTTCGCCGGGGTGACGTTCTGGTGTAGGGTATCTTGCATGAAACCCATTTTCCACCCGCCCCACCTTCTGGACGGACAGCGCTGGCGCGGGATGCGCGTCGGCTTGCTCGGCGGGTCGTTCAATCCGCCGCATGCGGGACATGTGCATATTGCCGCGGTAGCGCTCAAGCGCCTTGATCTCGATTGCATCTGGTGGCTGGTCACGCCGCAAAACCCGCTGAAAGAATCTTCGGGCGATTACGGCCTGCGGCTGGCGCTTTGCCGCGAGATCACGCGCGCCCATCCGCGCATGATCGTCAGCGATATCGAGGCGCAAATGGGAACGTGGCGCACTCTCGACACACTCAAACAACTCCTCCTTCATTTCCCGGCGACGGAGTTCATCTTCGTGGGCGGAACCGATCTGGCGGCACAATTGCCGCGCTGGCACCGCTGGCGGGAATTGCCCGCGCTGGTTCCCTTTGCGTTCGTTGGCCGCCCGCCTGCGGTCAGTCTGGTCGGCATGCCCTTGCTGCGGCTGAGCAGGCCGTCTTCGCGCATCATCTGGATCCGTGACGAACCCCTGCACGGCGAATCCTCGACAAGAATTAGAAAATCAAAATAAAACAATTGGTTATGCCGTTTTTCTCTGCGCTTTTGGCATCCCGCACAAACGGATTAGATTGAATTTTCAAGGGAATCGGCCTTAAAATGGAGGTATGAGAGATACTTTGCGTGTAACTCATAACGGATGGGAGGCCAGCTAAAGTTTGGGGAACCGGACAGCAGGTTGTTCAGCCGTTTACGACAGCCCTGATAAGGACAAATGCGCCCTTGTGCTTTTGCACACGGGCGCTATTTATTATGGCATCAGCAACCCTTTGACAGGAGGTATATACCATTCTCAAAACCTATGATCACGGGCAGAAAAGCCCTGAGAACGTAAAAGACCTGGCCATGCATTCGCTGGACGCGGACAAGGCTCAGGATATTGAAATAATCGACCTTCGGGGGCAAACCTCCCTTGCCGATTACATGATCGTGGCCTCAGGCACGTCATCGCGGCATGTGGGCGCCCTTGCTGAAAAACTTGCGGAACGTCTTGGCAAGCTCGGCATCAAGGACATTCATATGGAAGGTCAGAAAACCGGCGACTGGGTTGTGGTCGATGCAGGGGATGTCATCATCCATGTCTTCCGGCCAGAAGTGCGCGATTTCTACGCCATTGAAAAGATGTGGCGGCATCCGCACCACCCGAATATGGAACTGGTGAACGCATAGCGATCGGTGGACGGTCGGCAGCAGACGGTGTACCGTTATCATCGCCGTACACTGTAAACAGCGCACCGTGACCGATGACCGAAATTGAAATCATTGCCGTTGGGCGAATGAAAAATTCACCATACGCCCTGGCCTGGCAGGATTATCTTAAACAGATCACATGCCCCGTGACCCTGCACGAACTCGACGTGCGGCAGGATCAGGAACACAAGAAAATCACCGAAAAAATCCGCGATGACGCCTATGTCTTCGCTCTGGATGAACGCGGGAAATCCCTCTCCAGCCGCGATTTCGCGGGCCGCCTGCAAAATCTGATGGATCAGGCCCGCCCCTGCATCCAGTTCATTATCGGCGGGGCCGACGGCCTGAATGACGATATTCGAAATCGTGCGGATTTTCTGTTGTCTTTCGGGATTCAGACTTGGCCGCATATGATGGTCCGCGTTATGCTGATTGAACAGATTTACCGCGCCCGGCAGATAAGCGCCGGCCACCCTTATCATCGCGATTGAGCCATGTTTCTTTTTTCAACGAATTTCAGGAACTCTGCGCCGGGAAAATGCCGTTGCCGCGGGTTTTTGTTTTTCTACGCTCTGTGCATGTTCTCCCTTTTCCACCCGGCGCACGCCGAACCTGTGCCGCCGCGCAAGACCGAGGCGCTTGGCGAATTGCAAACCCGCCTTGAGAGCGAGAAGGACAAGCAGGCCGCCCTCAAGAAAGAAATGGCGACGGCGGAATCGGAACTGGAGGGCAGCCGCAAGAAAATGATCGCCCTTGGCAAGGATCTGCAACAGAGCGAACAGGCGCTGAGCGCGCTCGAGGAAAAAGTCGCGGCCCTGCAAGCAGAGCAAGCAACCCTGACGCAAAAACTTCAATCCGATTACGGATCGATGGGCAATCTTGTCCTTGCGCTGCAACGCATCCGCCGCATGCCGACGGAAACACTGATTATCCGCCCCGGTGCGCCGCTGGAAACGGCGCAAAGCGCCCTGCTTTTACAAAGCATCCTGCCCGCCATCGGCAAACGGGCCGAAAATCTTTCCGCGGATCTTGCGCGGCTTGAGGCGATCGGCACGGCGCTTGAGCAGGACCGCGCCAAAACCGCCAGCACCGCTGAAGCGCTGAAAGCGCAGAAGGATGAAATGCAAGCCCTGCTGCAGAAGCGGCAAAAACTCTACCGTTCAACCCGCACCGCTTATGACGAGCAGGCCGAAGCCGTGGCGCGGATGGCAGCCGAGGCGGAGAACCTGCAGCAGCTGGTGTCGCGGATCGAACAAAGCGAAAAACCTGTCCGTGAACCGCTGCAGGAAGAAAAAGTGAGAAGATCCTCACGCGGTGGCAAGCCACCCCCGCTTCCCGGTGGCGCGTGGCAACCGCCTGTCGGCGGCAGCATTGCCACCGCGTTCGGTGCCAGGGATGATATCGGCGCGGAGAGCGAGGGAATCAGAATCGCCGCGCGCCCCGGCGCGCTGGTCACAGCGCCTGCGGGCGGTATTGTCCGCTTTGCCGGAACCTTTAGAAATTATGGCAATATGGTGATTATCGAACATGACCGCGGCTTTCACAGCCTGATCTCTGGATTATCCAGAATTGAAACCGCCGTCGGGCGAAAAATTTCGGCGGGGGAGCCTATCGGAAGCCTTCCGGGTACTGGCGCGGGCTCGCCTCCAAGGCTATATTACGAACTGCGGCACAATGGAAAACCTGTTGATCCTGCTGCAAAATTCCCTGGCTTGAGCTAGAAAGGTCCACCCCGCCATGCTGTTGCGTCATACTTTTTTTGCGCTGATGCTGTCCGTCAGTCTGTCCGCCTTCGCCTTGCCCGTCATGGCGCAGGAGGAAGAACGCACCGCGGGCACGCCGCCGCAGGACAATACCGTTCAAAGCGCCTCCCGACGAAACCATGATCAAGAATGCGCTGAACGGTATGCTGGGTTCGCTTGACCCGCACTCATCCTATCTGGATGAAAAAGATTTCACCGACATGCAGGTCCAGACGCGCGGCGAGTTCGGCGGGCTGGGCATTGAAGTGTCGATGGAAGAAGGAGTCGTGAAGGTTGTTTCTCCCATCGACGATACACCGGCCTTTCGCGCTGGCGTTCTGGCTGGCGATTACATCACCCATCTGGACGGCACGCCGATCATCGGCATGACCCTGAACGAAGCCGTCGATAAAATGCGCGGCAAGGTCGGCACGCCGATTGAACTCACCATTCGCCGTATCGACGTGCAGGAACCGATCAAGCTGACCCTGACCCGCGACATCATCAAGATCCAGTCGGTTAAATCTGAAATCTTCGATGATTCCATCGGCTATATCCGTATCACCACTTTCAACCAGAACACAGAGAGCGGCGTGAAGAAGGCGATCGATGAAATCAGCGCCAAACTGGGCGACAAACTGGTCGGCTATGTCCTCGACATGCGCAACAACCCCGGCGGCTTGCTGGATCAGGCGATTGCCACTGCCGATTTGTTCCTCGACAAAGGCGAAATCGTTTCGACGCGGGGCCGCCATGAGGAAGACACCAAGCGCGACAACGCCACACCCGGCGATGCAACCAACGGCCTGCCGATTGTCGTGCTGATCAACAGCGGCTCGGCGTCGGCATCGGAAATCGTTTCCGGCGCGCTGCAGGACCATCATCGCGCTATTTTGCTGGGGACGAAATCCTTCGGCAAAGGCTCGGTCCAGACGATCATTCCCCTGCCCGGCCACGGCGCGATGCGTCTGACCACGGCGCGGTATTACACGCCGTCAGGCCGTTCGATTCAGGCCAAGGGGATCGAGCCTGACATCGTCGTCGAGCAGGCAAAAGTCGAAGCCCTGAAGAGCAACGGGTTTGACCGCATGACCGAAGCCGACCTGCCCGGTGCGCTGGATAAGGATAAGCAGGCACCCAAGCCGAAAACTGAAACGACCGCCACCGCGCCGAAGCCCGAGGAGACTGCGAAAACGCCTGAGGACAAGGAAAAGGCCAAGGCGGAGGAACTAAAAAAACGCGTTGAGGCGGATTATCAGCTGTCTCGTGCGCTTGATCTGGTGCGCGGCGTCAACCTCTATGAACAGCGGCAAAAATAGGGAGCCATGCGGGGCGCATGACGACAGAATCAGGAACGAAACCGCCTCTGCCTTTCTCCAGCCGGAGCTTTGCTCTGGGGCTGGCGGGCGGCGGCGCGGCCCTGCTTCTCCTGTTTGCCTACCTCGCGCTCAATGGCGCGGCGACAATCGCCGCACGGCAGGAAAAGCTCGCCGCGCATACCGTCATCATCGAGCGCACCGGCGCGCTGTTCGGCCCCTTCCAGCCCGCACAGCGACCCCCCGAAGAAGCGGCCCCGGTGGAGGAAGCGCTAAAGGCACCTCCGGCAGAGCCGGGTGAGGCCGGTGTCGCCCGGCCGGAAACGCCGATGGCGGCTGAAGCCATTACCCTGCCGCGCGCGCCGGTTGACGGGCTTTATGAGGATACCGTCGATGGCCGCCTGCCCGTGACCCGCAAGAGCGACAAGCTGACGCCGTTTGCCGCTTACCGCCGCCCCTTCACCCCCGTTCCCGGCAAGCGGATCGTTTCCATTGTGGTGATGGATCTTGGAATCTCCGATACGGCGACAAAATCCGCCATAGCCAATCTTGCGCCGGATGTTTCCCTGGTGATCGACCCCTATTCGACCAACCCTGATTTCTGGTCAACCGAGGCGCGGAACGCGGGGCATGAAATCTGGCTCAAACTTCCGGTCGAAAGCAGCCTTTATCCCATGGATGATACCGGCCCGCAGACTTTGATGATTAATGCGCTTGAAAAGCAGAACATCAACAAGCTGAACTGGGTTTTAAGCCGCACGACTGGGTATGCCGGCGTGGTGACGGATGAAGACCCCAACTACATCAAGGCCGCCAATGCCGCGCGGCCTGTCCTCAACAGCCTTTTCGCGCGCGGCCTTGGCTTTGTCGATGGCGATACGACGCCCGAAGAAACGCCTGCCAGCATCGCCGCCGGGCTGGGGGCGCCTTACGGCCATAACGATGTCTGGGTTGATGTCCCGGCGACGACCGCGCATGTCGCGGCCTCCCTGCGGCAGCTTGAAGTTCTGGCTGAAGGCAACGGGCAGGCGGTCGGCTTTATCCATGCCACGCCGCTGAGCCTTGAAATGCTGCAAAGATGGATTTCCGGACTCCCGGACAAGAATATCGTCCTCGCCCCGCTTTCCGCGCAGGCCAAGATCACGGCGAGCCCATGAGCGATTTCGAGCACCTTCCCTATCGTCCCTGCGTCGGGATCGCCCTGTTCAACGATTCCGGCAAGGTGTTTGTCGGAGAGCGCATCGACTCCCCCGGCGCGTGGCAGATGCCGCAAGGCGGGATGGATGAGGGCGAGGATATCGAAGCGGCGTTTTTCCGCGAAATGCGGGAGGAAATCGGCACCGGCAAGGCAACCATTCTCAAAATCATGGATAATCCCCTGCGCTATGATCTGCCGCCGCATCTTCAGGGCAGGCTCTGGAACGGCGCTTACCGGGGGCAGGAGCAGACCTGGGTGGCCGCGCGTTTTGGCGGCAGCGACTCCGAGATCAATCTCAAGGCCCACACCCCGCCGGAATTCCAGAAATGGCAATGGGTTCCCCTGCCGGAGGTCATCAACCTCATCGTCCCGTTCAAGCGCGATATCTACCGGCAGGTGATCGCGGCGTTTGAAGGGCTTTAAGGTAACGGCGTGAGGTGCCGTCATTGCTGGCCTTCGCAGAAGGCGAAGCAATCCAGAAGATCAGCACAGCATTTTAAAGCGGGATGAGTTTAAGCTGGGTCACCTTACAGTGTCATCACCCGGTTTATCCGGGTGATCCATCTTCAAGGTTTTGCGTTCCCTTACGGGTTCACCGGCGACCAGGCGGGGTCGGAACCGTCCTGCGGCGTCGGCAATTGCCGCTCGTTATAGCCGGTCAGGTCGATGGTGTAGAGTTTCGCCTTGCCGTTCTGCTCTTTAAAGTATGTCAGGACGCGGCCATTGGGGGACCAGCTCGGGCCCTCGACGTGCCAGGCGGTGGTAATCAGGCGCTCGCCCTTGCCGTCCGGGCGCATCACGCCGATATAGAACTTCCCGCCTGCCAGTTTCGTAAAGGCAATCAGGTCACCGCGCGGCGACCAGACCGGGTTACCGTAGCGGCCGTCGCCAAAGCTGATGCGCTGCTGGTTGCTGCCGTCGGCGTTCATCGTATAGAGCTGCTGCGTCCCGCCGCGGTCGGATTCAAAAGCGATCTGGCGGCCATCCGGGGCGTAGCTGGGGCTGGTGTCGATCGCGCTATTGTCGGTCAGGCGGCGCGGCTGGCGGCTGCGCAGGTCCATGGTGTAGATGTCAGAGTTGCCGTTCTGTGCCATCGACATGATGACCTTGCCGCCGTCCGGCGAGAAGCGCGGGGCGAAGGTCATGCCCGGGAAATCGCCCAGAACTTCCTGACGGCCCGTATCGATGTCATAGAGGTAAACGCGCGGCTTGCGCTTGTAATAGGCCATATAGGTGATGACCTGATTGTTCGGCGAAAAGCGCGGCGTCAGGACCAGATACGACCCGTCGGTCAGGTAATGGTGATTGGCCCCGTCCTGATCCATGATCGCAAGGCGCTTGGACCGCGACGTGGCCGGGCCGGATTCGGCGATATAGACGATGCGGGTATCGAAATAGCCGTTTTCGCCGGTGATGCGCTTGTAGATTTCATCGGAGATGATGTGGGCAATCCGCCGCCAGTTTTGCGGCGTCGTGGTATAGGCCATCCCCGACATCTGCGCCTGCCCGTAAACGTCCCACAGGCGGAATTCGACGCGGGTGCGGCCGTCGGGGGATGTCGTCACCGTTCCGGTCACAAGCGCCTGCGCGTTAATGGCGCGCCATTCGGCAAAACGCACCCCTTCGGTGGCGATGGATTGCGGCGACTGGATGAACGAAGTGGGGTTCAGCGGTTTGAAAAGCCCGGTGCGCTCGAGGTTGTTCTGGATGATGCGCGGCATTTCCCGCGCCATGTCCTGCCCGGCGGCTCCGGCGGCGGAATAGAACTCCGTGATCGCAACCGGCATCGGGTCCATCTGGCCCGAGGTCACATTGACCTGCACCTGCGCATGGGCGGAAAGCGGCAGGGCGATCAGGGCCAGAACAAAAGCGATCAGTTTTTTCATCACAGGATTTCCCTCGGGTCGAAACGGACGGTAATTTCTTTCCATTGGCTGTACTTGCCTTCCGGCAGGTGCAGCGGATTGCAGGCCGGGTTGCGCACGGCACGCAGGGCGCTGTCCGCCGCCGCCCGGAAGATATTGTCGGTACTATAGCGCAGAACATCGACAACGCTAGCCTCCCGCACGGTCATGTCGGGATTCATGAACAGTTTCATATCGACGACCAGATCTTCGGCATAGCGCGCCCCGGCCAGAACGTTCCAGCACTGGGCCAGTTGCTGGCGCAGGGCGTCCATTTCCGACATGGTCATGCGCTCGCCCAGCGGCGCGGGGGTCGCCTGCTGCGGCTTGGCGGCTTCGGTTCCCTGCTCGGTGCTGGGGTCGGGCTTGGCTTCCTGAAGGTTTTTCAGCAGCGACTGGAACGGGTCTTCCTGCGGTTTTTCCTCGGCCTTGACCGGGGTCGGGCGCTTTTTCGGCTCCGGCGGCTTGGGTTTTTCCTTCGGCTTTTCCAGTTTCTTTTCCGGCGGTTTCACCGCATCCGGCTCGGCCAGTTCTTCAAGCTGGGAGGTAACCGGGCGCGGCGGGGTTTCGGAGGTCTGCTTGGGGGCCTGTTTCGGGCGTTCCGGCTCCGGCTTGGGCGGCTCTTTCTTTTCTTCCAGCGGTTTTAGGATGGCGCGCTCGACCGGTTTGTCGGTCATGGTCTTGTCGCTGATCTCCACCAGTTCGATCGGCACGGGCGGGGCGATATCGTCCAGATCCTTTTTGATATAGGGCAGGCCGAAAATGCCGATTGTGATTACAAGGCCATGAAACAGCAGCGAGGCGGTGAGCGCCCTGCTCATCCCCGGATTGCTGTTTTCTGTCATGCGCCGTTTGGCTTGTGCGTTCATCGTCTGTACGTTTTCCTGCCATCAAGAGTGAGCAGAGTGCTGTCGTTTTCTGGCAAGATTGTGAAGTTTATAAGGTTATTTGCTGGGGGCGGAAATCAGCGCAACCTTGCGGAAACCGCCCTTGTTGATCGCCCCGATGACCTCCATCACCTGCCCGTAGGCGAGTTTCTGGTCGCCGCGGATAAAGACGCGGCGGTCCGGGTCGTTGTTGGTCATAGCGGAAAGCAGCGCGATCAGGCGCTCCATCTCGACTTCTGTCTCGCCGACGAAAATCTTCCCGTCATTGCTGACCGTCACCTCGATCGGCTTGTTGTCTTCGTCCTGAATTTGTTTCGCCTGCGATTTCGGCAGGTCGATGGGAACCCCGGCGGTGAGCAGCGGCGCCGTCACCATGAAGACGATGAGGAGAACCAGCATCACATCGACGAACGGCGTGACGTTGATTTCCGACATCTTGGTATAGGAGGACCGGCGTCCGGAACGGGATCGGCCCGATGCGTTAAGCGATGCACCCATGGCTATGCCGCCTTCCACTCGGTATCAAGCTTTTTTGAGAGGGATGCCCCACCCCCGGAGGCAGAGGATCCGCGGCCGGATTCGAAATTGTCGAGGTGACGCGAGAGGATCGCCGAAAACTCCGCCATGAACGCATCAAGGCGGTCGGCATAACGGTTCAGGTCGTTGGTGAATTTGTTATAGGCGATCACCGCCGGAATCGCCGCGACAAGGCCGAGAGCCGTTGCAAACAACGCTTCCGCGATCCCTGGCGCGACGACGGCAAGGGAC
>JACPDM010000028.1:20293-22151 GCA_016184045.1 Micavibrio aeruginosavorus
GTGCCGAACAGGCCGATAAAGGTCGCCGTCGAGCCGACATTGGCAAGGAAGGTCATGCCGCGTTCCAGCATGTTCATCTCACGATTGATGGTGATGACCATCGCGCGCTCGACTCGCTGGCGCAGCGACGCCTGAATGCTTTCCTTGGACGGCAGGCCGTGGGAAATACCGTTTTGCCATTCTTCCATCCCGGCGGCGAAGGTTTTGATCACCGGGTCCTGCTTGCCTTTTTTCACGCGCTGGTAAAGTTTGTCCAGCGGCTCGCCGGACCAGAACGCGTCCTCGAAGCGGTCGGCGCGCTTGTTCAGGCGTTTCAAGGCCATGCGCTTGTCGATGATGATCGTCCACGACCAGACCGACGCGAAGACCAGCACCAGAATAACCATCTTCACGATCATGTCCGCCTGCATGAACAGGCCCCAGATGGTGAAGTCATGGACAACATTCGTGCCGACATTTGCGGCATCGACAGCGCGATCAACGGCGGACGTCATAAACTTTCTCCAGTTACATTATGTAATCGTTAAGCCGGGATTTCAGCTCTTCGCTCAGACGCACCGGCTTGCCTTCAATATTGATGCAAACCAGCGTTATGTCCATGGAGAATAGCAGGGAATCATGGCGAAAAATGGCCTGATTCATCTCAAAAGAGGCGTTATTCACCGTTTTTACAGAAGTTTTGACCGTCAGCAGGTCATCCAGCCGGGCGGACCTATGGTAATCGGCATTCAGGCGGCGAACGACGAACAATACCCCTTCGCGCTCATGCAGCGCCCGATTCTCGAATCCCGCTTCCCGCAGCAATTCCGTCCGGCCCCGCTCGGCGAATTTCAGGTAATTGGCGTAAAACACCACGCCCCCGGCATCGGTGTCTTCGTAATAGACGCGGAAATCGATTGTGTGTCCTGGCATGGCGGCAGATCAATCTTCGAGCAGGTCGATCTGCATCGGCTTCGCGGGTTTAAGGCCGAGATATTTGAAGCCTTTTTCTGACAGCATCCGCCCGCGCGGGGTGCGCTGCACGAATCCTTGCTGCATCAGATAGGGTTCGATCACATCCTCGATCACATCGCGCTGGTCCGACAGGACGGCGGCGAGGGTTTCGACGCCGACCGGGCCGCCACCATAGTTTTCAGCGATGCAGCGCAGATAGCGCCGGTCCATGCCGTCCAGCCCCTGCCCGTCCACATCAAGGCGCTTCAAGGCCTCGTCCGCGGCCTTCGCATCGACGGTTTTTGTTCTGAATGCGTGGGCGAAATCGCGCACCCTGCGGGTCAGGCGTCCGGCAATGCGCGGCGTTCCGCGCGAACGGCGGGCGATTTCATGCGCGCCGTCCTCGGTCAGGTCCATATTCAAAATGCCCGCCGCGCGGCGCACGATCAGGGTCAGTTCCTCCGCATCGTAAAATTCCAGCCGCAGCGGGATGCCGAAACGGTCGCGCAAGGGGTTGGTGAGAAGGCCGCTGCGCGTCGTCGCGCCGACAAGGGTGAATTTCGGCAGGTCGATCTGCACCGATCGCGCCGCCGGGCCTTCGCCGATAATCAGGTCGAGCTTGCCGTCTTCCATCGCCGGGTAGAGGATTTCCTCCACATGGCTGTTGAGGCGGTGAATTTCATCGATGAACAAAACGTCATTGGGCTCGAGATTGGTCAGGATCGCCGCAAGATCTCCCGCTTTGGCGATCACCGGGCCGGATGTCGCGCGAAAGCCGACGCCCATTTCCCGCGCCACGATCTGCGCCAGCGTGGTTTTTCCCAGACCCGGCGGGCCGAACAAAAGCACATGGTCCAGTGCTTCGCCCCGTGCCTTGGCGGCTCCGACATAGACGCGCAGGTTTTCGCGCAGCGCGCGCTGCCCG
>JACPDM010000152.1 GCA_016184045.1 Micavibrio aeruginosavorus
CGATCCGCCGGGCGCGCATCGAGAAGGAGCGTGGACGGATCGCCCTGAGCGTTTTGCACCTCCTGCACCGAGCGGACGAGGCCGGGGTTGAAATGCGCGGTATAGGCCTTTGTGGCCGGGGCGGAAACAGGGCCGCGCTCGAGGGGCATTCCTGCCTTCTGCCATGCGGGCAGGCCGCCATCCAGAACATAGACCCGCTTATGCCCGAAAACCCGGAACATCCACCACACCCGCGCCGCGGCGAACACCATGCCCGTCTGGTCATAGACCACGACCGTATCCTCGTTGCCGATGCCCATGGCCCCGGCCGCCGCCGCAAAGTCTTCGGCGCCGGGCAGCATGTGGGGCAGGGCTGTGCCATGATCGCAAACCGCATCGATGTCGAATAAAACCGCATTGCCGATGCGCGCCTGAGCGTAAGCCCCGGGATTGGCGGGGTAGGTTGCGTCAATCATTCGCAAGGTCGCGTCTTCACGGCGCGCGTAAAGGCTTTGGGCATCGATCAGGGCTGACATGGCGGGGTTTCCGTGCAGAAGGGAGAAAATGAATAAAAACAGACAGGCAAAAGGTAATCCCTGCCCCCGGCGATTTCAAGAGCCGGAGGCGTTCCGCGGCAGTTTCCGCGGTAATCTATGGTCCTTTGGGGGCGACCGGCACCGTTCTGGTCAAATCCTGCCTGCCGCGCAGGGTTTCGATGGCGCAAAGGGCCATGTCATCGGCCTTGCCAGTGCGGTCGATCAGGATTTTGGGCAGGCCCGCAACCGGTGTGTTTTCATTGGCCGGGCTGCATGCGGCCTTGGTGCGGTTGTCTTCCACATTGCCCTTGGTATTGCCAAGGGAATGCGGCATGTCGGCTTCGCGCAGGCGCAGTTCCGCCAGCTCGTCCTTGACCAGCGGCCTGAATTCGATATCCGGGGTAATGCCCTTGCCCTGCACCGAGCGATCGAGTGGCGTGTAGTATTGCGCGATCGTGATTTTCAGGGCTTCGCCGTTCTCCATGGGCCGCAATTGCTGCACCGTGCCCTTGCCATAGGTGCGGGTGCCTATGACCACGGCACGGTTATGGTCCTGCAACGCGCCCGCGACCAGCTCGGAAGCCGAGGCCGAGCCTTCATTGACCAGAACGATCAGCGGCTTGCCATCGATGATATCGCCGGAGATTTTTGTTTTATAGACTCCATTCGCGTTGGCGAGGCGGCCGCGCATGGTATAGACGGTTTTTCCGGCTTCAAGGAAGTGGTCGGCGACATCGACGGCCTGCGTCGTCATCCCGCCCGGATCGTTGCGCAGATCGAGAATATACCCGGTCGCCGACGGACCCATTTCCTTCTTCATGGCAAGAAGCGCGTCACGGACAAGGCTCGCGCCGTCTTCGACAGGTCTGCCGATCCAGTCCCGCACCGGCGTGCCGTCGGCATTGGTTTTGATATAGGAAAAATGGGCCAGTTTCACATAGCCGACATCGCTGCCGATCTTCGCGAATTTGACCACCGGCATCTTGATGATCTCCCGCGTCACCGTTATATCGAGCGGCTTTTCGACGCCCTTGCGCATGATTCTCAAGCTGACGGTCGTGCCGGGTGTGCCGCGCAGCTTCTTCGACGAATTCTCGATGCCGATGGCATAAATGGATTGACCGTCGATATGGGTGATGATGTCGCCGGACTGTATTCCCGCGCGCTCCGCCGGGCTGCCTTCCACCGGGGCCACGACCTTCAGGAGTTTTCCTTCCTTGGTCAGCTCAACGCCAAGGCCCCCGAATTCGCCGGACTGTTCTTCATTGAACGCCTTGTATTCTTCGGCGGTGAAGTAATGGGAATGCGGGTCCAGACCTTCGAGGACGCCGTTGATGGCATCGATCATCGCCTTGCGGCCATCGGTCGCGTTGGCTTCATCGACATGGACCCGGCTGATCATCTCCATGATCTCGACCAGTTCCGGCACTTGCGACGTCACGGATTGCTTTGGAGGTTGCGCCTGCGCGGGCGATGGCGAGGAGGGTACCGGGGCGTAGCTGCTGTTAACAGTGGTGCACGCTCCCGACAAAGCCGTCGCAGCCCCTAAAAACGCCGATGCCAGAAAACCTTTGGCTTTATTGAAAGAAGTCAAAGTCATCATCCCTGATCCTGTCTATATTTTTTTTAAAAACCGTATGTTACATAACACCCTTAAAAGGGGGGCGTCAAGATGGGGCCGGATCGTTTGGCGGCCCGCCTGTCTCTTGCTTTTCAGCCACTCCTTCGATAGCTTCCCAATCTCAACACCCTGAAAAAACAAAGATAAAGACAAGCAAGATGCGGGAATTTTTACCAAAAAACCTGAATTTGGATGGCAGCGCAATTCTGGTGACCGGCGGGACAGGGTCTTTCGGGCGGAATTTTATTGAAACCGTGGTTAAGAAATACAAACCCCGCAGGGTGATTGTCTTTTCGCGCGACGAACTCAAGCAATATGAGATGCAGCAGAAATTCAGCGGGCCTGAATACGACTCTCTGCGCTATTTCATCGGCGATGTGAGGGACCGCGAGCGCCTGACCATGGCGATGCGGGATGTTGACTATGTCGTTCATGCCGCCGCGCTCAAACAGGTGCCGGCCGCGGAATACAACCCGATGGAATGCGTAAAGACGAATATCCTTGGCGCTGAAAACGTCGTGAGCGCCGCCCTCGATGCCCGCGTCAAGCGCGTGATCGCCCTTTCCACCGACAAGGCCGCAAATCCGGTCAATTTATACGGCGCGACCAAGCTGGCCTCCGATAAAATCTTTGTGGCGGCCAATAGCCTCAGCGGTTCCCTGCCGACGCGTTTTGCTGTTGTCCGTTACGGCAATGTGGTCGGGTCGCGGGGGTCTGTCATCCCCTTTTTCCACAAATTGATCGAGGCTAAAGCCG
>JACPDM010000151.1 GCA_016184045.1 Micavibrio aeruginosavorus
AGGTAACGAAACCGATATCGCATGCCGGATTCACGGAGAATTTCCTGCCCCGCGTCGAAGCCATGCTGGCGAAATCTGGGGAAATCAGGCTGCTGGTTTACTACGCCGATTTCCACGGCTGGGAGGAGCAAGCCACGCGCGACGACTCTCTGGCCTATGTCCGGTTCGGCGACAAGGTGCGCAAAATCGCTTTGGTAGCACCCCCGGAAAAAGAGATGTTCAAATCCAAAATCAAAAAACCGATTATCGGCGGCGAAATGCGCTATTTCAACGAAACAGAGCTTCAGGACGCGCTGACCTGGATCAGGGCATAGAACCAAGGCGACCAAGGGGTGATGCCGCCATGACCGCGAAACAGACGATTACCATTCTTCCCGGAACGCATGACGCGACGTTATGCCTGCGCCTGAGCGGCGAGATCACGGCGCAGGATTTCATTGATTATTTCGACACGCCGCTGCAAAACATCATCGCAAGGCACGGTTACTATAACCTCTACCTCCATTACGCCCCGGATTTCAAAGCCTGGCTGCCGGAGGCCGCCGATCTCAGCTTCAAATGCATCTCCATCTGTAGCCCCAAGGCGCGCCGCCTTGCCTATGTCAACGCCCCGGACAGCAGGATGCTGATGATGAAAATGCTCGAGCCCATGATGCAAGCGGAAATCCGCTATTTCGACGAGCCGCAAAGGCAGGAAGCCCTTGACTGGGTTCTGGCCTATAAGGCCCCCGATTAGCGCTCGTTCATGGCGTTGTCCATGGTCTTGACAAACGGCTTCAGGATATATTCCATCACCGTTTTCTTGCCGGTCATGATATCGACGGACGTCACCATACCCGGGATGATCGGCAGAACCTCACCCTTGCGCTTGAGCGCGTTCTCGAAGGTCCGCAGCCGGACGCGATAGAAGCTCTCGCCCTTTTCATTGGTGATGGTGTCGGCCGAAATGTCGATCAGCTCGCCTTTAAGGCCGCCATAGATCGAGAAATCATACGCCGTAATTTTGATCATCGCCGGTTGCTTCGAATAGAGGAATGCAATATCCGACGGCCGTACCCGCGCTTCGACAAGCAACTGGTCGTCCTTGGGCACAACCTCGATCACATCCTCACCCGGCTTGACCACGCCGCCGACGGTCGTCACCTTGATGTCCTTGACCGTGCCGTTGACCGGGGATTTGATTTCCGTCCGCGTTTTACGATCTTCCAGCGAGCCAAGCGTTTCCCTGATCGCGTTCATTTCGATGGTTTTGGCGGATAGCTCAGTCTGCGCCTGCGCCCTGGCGGTATTTTTGACCTCGTCGATCTTGGCCTGCGCCTCCTGCACCGCCGATTGCGAGCGCGGCAACGCCGCGAGCAGGCTGTTGAGTTCGCCCTGACGCTCTTTCAACCCGCGCTCCAGCTGGATCAGCTCCACTTTCGGGGCCGAACCGCGCTCGACCAGCGGGGCGATCATATCGCGTTCCTGCTGGGAGAGGCGGATCACCTCGCGCAAATCCCCTGCCTTGCTGTTGATTTCGCGAATTTCCTGCTGACGCTGGGAGAGCTGTTCTTCATAGACCAATGTTTGCGATTTGAGGCTTTGCATGTTGGCGCGGAAGGCCTCCAGCTCCGCCGTAACGCTTTGCGGCACGCCCTTCATCACTTCGTCCGGGAATTCCGGCGTCGCTTTGCCTTCGGCTTCCGCCTTCAGACGCGCGATTGTCGCCAGAAGGCCGAGATATTTTTGCTGGTTCGCGCCAAGGCTGGACGCGGCGTCGATATTGCGAAGACGAAGCAGGATCTGCCCTGCCTGCACTTCATCGCCTTCCTTGACCAGAAACTCGTCGACGATACCCCCTTCAAGATTCTGGATCACCTGCACTTCCGAAGACGGGATGATCTTGCCTTCGCCGCGCGTGACTTCGTCCAGCGTGGCAAAATTGGCCCAGGCGATGAACACCGCGAAAAACGCAACAACCGCCACCAGAAGGCCGTGCGACGAAAGCGGCAATTCATCGTCCGTCGTGAAGAACTTGTCCGCCTGCGCCTGCGCCTTTTCAAGCTGGATTTTCATCCAGTCCTGCTGGATTTTGGCCCAGTCCTCGGTCTTGTTGATGTCAAGGCCGGGCGTCTGGATGGGGCGGTCTTTTTCTTCGGCGACCGGTTTTTTCTGTTCTGCCTGTTTCATGGCTATTCCCCTGTGTCTTCCGCCGCCGTTCCGTACTGGCGGGACTGCAATTTCTTGATAACGCCGTCTTTCGGCCCGTAATCTACGATCCGCCCGCGATCGAGCAACAGGATTTTATCGACAAGGGTCAGCATCGTGCCCTTGTGGGTGATGAGAATCGTCGTTTTATTCTGACATAGGGTTTTCATGCGCTTGAGCAAGCGTTGCTCCGATGCCGGGTCGAGCGAGGCCGTCGGCTCGTCGAGGATCAGCACGGGGGGATCGTAAAGCAGGGAGCGCGCGATCGCCACCGCCTGACGCTGCCCGCCGGAGAGGGCTTCGCCGCGCTCGCCCACCTGCGTATCGAGTCCGGCCTGGGAATCGCGCAGGAATTCCATCACTCCGGCCAGTTCCGCCGCCCGCAGCACCGCGCGGTCGGGGGCGGTTTCATGCCCCATGGTGATGTTTTCGCGCACAGAGCCGTAGAAAAGCTGCGGCGATTGCTGGACCGCGCCGATGGAACGGCGAAGATCGCCCGGATCGATCTGGCGCACATCGGTGTTGTCGAGCTGAACCGAGCCGCTCTCCGGCTGGTAGAGATTGAGGAGAAGCCGCTCCAGCGTCGTCTTC
>JACPDM010000153.1 GCA_016184045.1 Micavibrio aeruginosavorus
CTGGATGCCGCGGTCCGGAGCGGAGGCGGATGCACCGGCGGTAATGATGTCCAGCCACAGGCCGCCCTGATAGCCTTCGAATTTGTCATTGGAGCTGTTGTAGCGGATCATCCCGTTGACCGGCGTGCCCGGGCGCTGCGCCGTCGTGCCGGACGGGAATACGATCGCATCCGTCGCCGCACCCAGATCAAGAACGCCGCGCGCCGTCAGTTGCGTCGCCGGAACGGCAGGGTCGATCACCATCTTGCCGCCGAACAGGCCCATGGTGTTGGCCGCCGACATCACAAGGCCGTCCTGATCGCCCATGAAAATACCCATGGACTGGATGCCGGTCACCTGCGAAGGTGTTGTGATCGTGACCGCATTGTCAATAAGACCCATGGCAACAGACCCGTCGCCCAGTCCGCTGCCAGCCGTGCCGTCACCGGCAGTCACCTTATTCCCGAAAGCGCTGCTGCTGCTACCGCTTGCCGTCGTGAAAGCCCCCATCGCCGTGCTGTAGAGGCCGCTGGCTGTCGTGGAATTCCCCATCGCTGTACTGCTGGTGCCGCTGGCCGTCGTGGTAGACCCCATCGCCGTGCTGAAGAGGCCGCTGGCCGTCGTGGTAAACCCCATCGCCGTGCTGTTACTGGCGCTGGCCGTCGTGCGGTACCCCATCGCCGTGCTGTAAGTGCCCACATTGGCGTTATCCCACTCCGTGCCAATGACACCGCCTGCGCGGAAAGCCGATTTTGTCGGATCGAAGAACATCCGCGTACCCGCACCCGTTGCCGGCGGAGCGCCAGCGCCAGTGTGCGTTCCTGAAACCATGAGGGAACCCGCAGATGTATAGACAAGATTGCCGCTGGCCGCGAAATTTCCGCCGCTGTTGAACTGGATACCACGATCCGGGGCGGATGCGGCAGCAGACCCGGTCAGGATGTCTTGCCAGGCTCCGGCCTGATAGCCTTCGAATTTCCCGTTATCGGTGTTGTAGCGGATCATCCCGTTGGCGGCTGCCGGGCGCTGCGCCGTCGTGCCGGACGGGAATACGATCGCATCCGTCGCCGCGCCCGCGTCAAGAACGCCCCGCGCCGTCAATTGCGTCGCAGGAACAGCCGGATCGATCACCATCTTGCCGCCGAACAGGCCCATGGTGTTGCTGGCCGACATCGCCACACCATCCTGATCGCCCATAAAGACACCATAAGACTGGATGCCGGTCACACGCGGCTTTGCTGTAATCGTCACAAGATCATCCACCAGACCCACTGCCATTGAGCCATTGCCCTGACCGCTGCCTGCCGTGCCGTTACCGGCCATTACATCTTTACCGATAGCGATACTATTCACGCCACTTGCAGTAGAGCCAGAGCCTATCGCAACACTGGTAAGGCCGCTGGCAACGTTACTTCCCCCGATTGCCACGCCGATGTTGCCGCTGGCAATATTGCTATCACCCAGAATTACACTCCAATCACCGCTGGCGACACCCGTGCCAAAAGCAGTACTGCCCACTCCGCTGGCCGTTGAGGCAAACCCCATCGCCACGCTGTAATCACCGCTGGCGGTTGTGTCATATCCCATAGCCACGCTGTAATCACCGATGCTGCCGTTGTCCCACTCCGTGCCACTGGCAACACGACCAGCCCTGAACGATGCTGTCTGCGTGTCGAAGAACATGCGTGTACCCACGCCCGTCACCGGAACGCTGGCCGTGCCGGTATAGGTGCCAACGAGCAGGATATCCCCATCCGCCATGTATCTGAGATTGCTGCTGGCCGCAAACGCGCCGCCGCTGTTGAACTGGAGGCCGCGATCCGGGGCAGAGGCAGCGGCTCCGGCAGACGTCAGAGTCCATGCTGATCCATTGCAATATTGCAATGCATCAGTACTGGTGTAGCGGATAGCGCCCTTATATGTCGCAGAACAGGTTTCGCCGCCATCACCCACTTTAATGCTGCCGACGATATCCAGATTTACAACAGGGTCACTGGCTGTGAAGTTTCCTACGCCAACGTTACCGCCGCTGGTAATACGCATCCTGACCGGTGCCGTCTCGAAACCGTCAGCTATCGTTCCTGTTCTGAACAGGATGCCAGAGGCATTGCCGTTATCGCTTGCAGAAATATTGAGCGTATTGGCATCATAGACTGGGCTGGTGTCTCCCACCCAGATCGCGGCCTCATTTCGACCGCCATCTTGTCTGAAAATAAGATACGGATTGTCAGTATCATCTGTATTCGTGGAGTCGGAAGAAATATAGAGCTTGGCGTCGGCGGTTCCACCATCGATATGAAGCTGCCCTTGCGGACTGGATGTCCCTATCCCCAAATTGCCGGCAGAGGTATATACGAAGCTGGAGCTTGCAGTGAAATTGCCGCCGCTGTTGAACTGAATTCCGCGATCTGGCGCAGAAGCCGCCGCAGAACCCGTCAGGATATCCTGCCATGCGCCCGCCTGATAACCTTCGAATTTACCGTTGGAATTGTTGTAGCGGATCATCCCGTTGGCAGGCGTACCCGGACGCTGCGCCGTCGTACCACTCGGCATCACTAATGCATCCGTCGCCGCGCCGAGATCCAAAACGCCCCGCGCCGTCAGTTGCGTTGCGGGGACTGCCGGATCGATCACCATCTTGCCGCCGAACAGGCCCATCTGGTTATTCGCCGAAACCACAAGCCCGTCCTGATCGCCCATGAAGATGCCCATAGACTGGATTCCGGTAACTTGCGACTGAGTCGTGATCGTCACGGCATCATCAATCAGACCTATCGCCATAGAACCATCACCCTGCCCGCCGCCAGCCGTACCATCACCGGCTGTGACATAGGCACCCATTGCTGTGCTGCGCAAGCCGCTTGCTATTGTATTAGCCCCCATGGCCGTACTATATGTTTCATTAGCGGTCGTGCTTGACCCCATAGCCGTACTGCCGGTGCCGCTGGCCGTCGAACCCGTTCCCATCGCGGTACTGAACGAGCCGCTGGCCGTTGTGCTGAGCCCCATTGCCGTACTAACGGTACCGCTGGCGGTCGAACTTGACCCAAATGCCGCACTGGCAGTATTGCTGGAGATCGTCGATGTTCCGAATGCTACGCTGTAGTTGCCAATACTGGCGTTGTCCCACTGCGTGCCAGTAACATTACCGGCCCTGAAGGCGGCTTTTTGTGTATCAAAGAACATCCGCGTGCCCGCACCCGTGGCCGGGACGCTGGCCGTGCCGGTATAGGTACCGACGAGCAGGAGATCTCCATCAGCCATATATTGGAAATTGCTGCTGGCCGTGAAGGCACCGCCGCTGTTGAACTGGACGCCGCGATCCGGCGTCGCGGCGCTGGCCGATCCGGTCAGGATGTCCTGCCAGGCGCC
>JACPDM010000154.1 GCA_016184045.1 Micavibrio aeruginosavorus
CCGTGCGTCGGCGTCGGTGGCGCTGTCTTACGGCGCGCATTCCAATCTTTGTGTCAACCAGATCAACCGTAACGGCACGCAGGCGCAGAAGCAGAAATACCTGCCGAAACTCATCTCCGGCGACCATGTCGGGGCGCTGGCGATGAGCGAGCCGGGGGCGGGGTCTGACGTCGTGTCGATGAAACTGCGCGCCGATAAAAAAGGCGACCGTTATATCCTGAACGGCAACAAGATGTGGATCACCAACGGGCCGGACGCCGATACGCTGGTGGTCTATGCCAAGACCGATGTGGCCGCGGGATCGAAGGGGATCACCGCCTTTATCGTCGAAAAGGGCATGAAGGGATTTTCAACCGCGCAAAAGCTGGACAAGCTCGGCATGCGCGGGTCCAACACCTGCGAGCTGGTGTTTCAGGATTGCGAAGTACCGGAAGAAAACGTCCTTGGCGAAGTCGGCAAAGGCGTGCGCGTGCTGATGAGCGGTCTGGATTACGAGCGCGTGGTTCTCTCCGGCGGGCCGCTCGGCATCATGCAGGCCTGCATGGACGTGGTCCTGCCCTATATCCATGAACGCAAGCAATTCGACCAGCCGATCGGCATGTTCCAGCTGATGCAGGGGAAACTGGCCGATATGTACACCAGCCTCTCCAGCCAGCGCGCCTATGTCTATGCCGTGGCGCAGGCCTGCGACCGGGGCGAGACGGCGCGGAAAGATGCCGCCGGATGCATCCTGATGAGCGCGGAAGCGGCGACGCAGATGGCGCTGCAGGCGATCCAGATTCTGGGTGGAAACGGCTATATCAACGAATTTTCGACGGGCCGCCTGCTGCGCGACGCCAAGCTCTACGAAATCGGCGCGGGGACATCCGAAATCCGCCGCATGCTGATCGGGCGGGAGTTGTTTGAGGAGACGAAATAGTTTTTTTCTGTCCCCGTGAAGGGGCAGGGTCAGCCCAGCGCTTTGGCCATATGCTTCAGGTTTTGCGCTCTGGCGTAATTGCAGGCGTCTTGCGTTTTCAGTTCTGCCGGGATCATGCGGCGGAGGCTGAAGGCGCTGTAAATTTTGAGAAGGCGTTCGGCGACCTTGTCGGCATAGGCGATGGCCATTTGATCCTGCCGGGCGGCGATTTTTTCGCGCAGGGCCGGTGCCGGGATCAGGAAGGCGGCGGTATCCAGGGCCATCTCCGCGGCCCAGTAAGGCACGGCGCCGGTAAAGACGAAACGCAGGTTGGATTCAAGATCCGCGCGCGATACCCTTTCATTGGGCGTGTCGCATTCCTCGCAAACCGCCGGTTTGGAGGCTTCGATAAAATCGCGGCACAAACCGGCGAACGTCCTGCGGTCCATCGCGGATTATCCCAGATGATAACGGGTTGAAACCCGCCATTTGCCGTCCGCCGCCTTGTCCAGATGGACATTGGCGCGGCGCGGGTTGTAAGCCCCTTCGTCCTGGCCTTGATCTGTCACGAAGCGAAGGAAGTAGCCGCGGCGCTCGGCTGCATTTTCCATGGCGGCGATGGTGGGATCGTCTTCCTCGGTCAGGGCGATTTCACGCCCGGCGAAGCGGCCGAAAATGGTTGCGAGAGCAGATTCGTTGCACATGATTTTTCAGGTCCTGTTATCTCTGTTTTTTGGCATATTTTTTATGTGCCCAACATATAGGGATATTCTGCGAAAGGCGCAATTTTTCGTTTTGCCGCATTGCGTCAATTCGCAGCCTTGGCGCTGGAAATCAGGCTTTGCATGCAGTACTTTAATTTCCGTCAATCAACGGGGATTCGGGATATTATCATGACCAAGACGCTGCGGTCGGTTTCCTTAAAGGATAAATACGAACTGGATGAAGGCGTTGCCTATATGTCCGGCATTCAGGCCCTGACGCGCATCCCCATCGTCCAGCGCAAGCGCGACATTGCCGCCGGGCTTAACACGGCGGGGTTTATCTCCGGCTATCGCGGCTCGCCGCTTGGCGGCTACGACATGGCGCTGATGAAGGCGCAGAAATATTTCGATGAACTCAACATCAAATTCCAGCCCGGCGTGAACGAAGACCTCGCCGCCACCGCCGTCTGGGGAACGCAGCAGGTGAACCTCCTGCCCGGCGCGAAGGTCGATGGCGTGTTCGGCATCTGGTACGGTAAATCGCCCGGCGTTGACCGCAGCGGCGACGTCATGCGCCACGCCAGCGCCAACGGCACGGCGCCCAAGGGCGGCGTGCTCGCGATTTTCGGCGACGATCACGGCTGCAAATCCTCGACCCTGCCGTGCCAGAGCGACCATGCGCTCTACGCCATGCAGATCCCGCAGCTCTACCCCGCCAGCATTCAGGAATTCGTCGAGTACGGTTTGCTCGGCATCGCCATGTCGCGCTATTCGGGCTGCTGGTCGGCGCTTAAAGTCACGTCGGAGACGGTGGAAACCTCCGGCACGGTCGATCTGGTGCGCGAGAGCCGCAGCATCATCATGCCGGGCGACGACGATTTCACCATGCCGCCGGGCGGGGTGCATATCCGCCTCAACGACACGCCGCGAGAGATCGATTTCCGCCTGCAGAACTTCAAGCTCTTTGCCTGCCATGCTTTCGCGCGCAAGAACAATATCGACCGCGTGGTGTGGGATTCCCCCAAACCGCGTTTTGGCATCATCACTTCCGGGAAGTCCTATGGCGACGTGCGGCAGGCGCTGCTCGACCTTGGAATTACCGAGGAAATCGCCCGCGATATCGGCCTGCGCGTTTACAAAGTCGGCATGACCTGGCCGCTGGAGCCCGTGGGCGTACAGAAATTCGTCGAAGGGCTTGAAGAAATCCTGATCGTCGAGGAAAAACGAGAATTCATCGAGTATCAGCTGAAACAGCAAATCTTCAACTGGGACGAAAAACGCCGCCCCGTCGTCGTCGGCAAGTACGACGAGCACCGCAACCGCCTCCTGCCGCTGCACAACGACCAGTCGGTCGGCCTTGTCGCCCGCGTGATCGCGCAGCGCATCGCCCGGTTCCATACGTCGGAAAAGATCGAGGCGGCCCTCAAATTCTATGGCGATTACGAGAAGGAGATGGAAACCTACGCGCCGCCGTCCCTGCGCCGCCCGTATTACTGCTCCGGTTGCCCGCACAACACCTCGACCAAGGTACCCGAAGGCAGCTTCGCCATGGTCGGCATCGGCTGTCACTATATGGTGCAGTGGATGGACCGCAATTCCGCCCTGTGCACACAGATGGGCGGGGAGGGCGTGCCGTGGATCGGCTCCGCCCCGTTCAGCGAAACCAAGCATATCTTCGCCAATCTCGGCGACGGGACGTATTTCCATTCCGGCTCTCTCGCCATCCGCGCAGCGGTGGCGGGCAAGGTGAATATCACCTACAAGATCCTTTATAACGACGCCGTCGCCATGACCGGCGGCCAGCACGTTGACGGCGATCTGCCTGTCTGGCGCGTGGCGCAGCAGGTGATGGCGGAGGGCGTGAAGAAATGCTGGATCGTCACGGAGAACCCGGAGCTTTATAAAGACCGCAAGGGCCTGCCGGAAAGCGTTCCGGTCCTGCACCGCGACTGGATGCCGAAAATCCAGCTCGAAGCGCGGGAAACGCCGGGTACGACGGTCATTATTTACGACCAGACCTGCGCCGCCGAAAAACGCCGCCGCCGCAAGCGCAATCTCTACCCCGATCCGGCCCGGCGCGTGGTTATCAACTCCGCCGTCTGCGAAGGTTGCGGCGATTGCTCGGTGCAGTCAAACTGCGTGTCCGTCATGCCGGTCGAAACCGAATATGGCCGCAAGCGCCAGATCAACCAGACCGCCTGCAACAAGGATTTTTCCTGCATCAAGGGCTTCTGCCCGTCTTTCGTCACCATCGAGGGCGGCAAGCTGCGGAAAACGTCGGGCGGCGATGCCAATGATATTTTCTCCGGCATTCCCGATCCGGCCGTTCCGGCGATGGATCAGGCCTATAACATCATGGTCACGGGGATCGGCGGGACGGGCGTCCTGACCACCGGGGCGCTGATGGGCATGGCCGCGCATCTTGAAGGGAAGCATTGCGCCATTCTCGATTCCACGGGTCTCGCGCAAAAGGGCGGGGAGGTCTTGAGCCATGTGCGCCTTGCCCCGTCTCTGGACGAGCTGCGTACCGGGCATATCATCGCCGGGGGAACCGACCTGCTGCTCGCCTGCGATATCGTGTCGGCGGCGGGACGGGCGGCGCATGAAACCCTCAACCCGCAGCGCAGCCGCGCCGTCATCAATATCGACAACACGCCGGTTGCGGCCTTTGTCACCAACAACAAGGTCGATTTCCATCAGGAGGAACTGAAGGGCAATCTGATCGCAGCGACCCGCAAGGACGCGCAATACTTTGTTGACGGAAACAAATACACCGCGACCTTGCTGGGCGACGAAATGCCGACCAACATTTTCATGATGGGCTATGCGTGGCAGAAGGGGCTTGTGCCGCTTTCGAAAGAAGCGCTGGAAAAGGCCATCGAGATCAACGGCGTCGCTATCGAGGACAACAAGAAAGCCTTTAACTATGGCCGCCTTGCCGCGCACGACCCGGCAAAACTGGACGCCATGGTCAAGGCGATTGCCGATAGCGGCGGGGAAGAAGAAATCTCCGAAACGCTGGATCAAATCATCGCAAAACGCATGGTTTACCTTGCCGCCTATCAGAACGACGCCTATGCGCAGCGTTACAAAAAGGCGGTCGAACGCTTTGCCACGTTCCCGGCGCTGCAGGAGGCCGTCGCCCGCAATTACCACAAACTGCTGGCCTACAAGGATGAATATGAAGTGGCGCGCCTGTTCACCGACGGCGCGTTCATGAAATCCGTCCGCACGCAGTTCGACGGCGATTACAAACTCAATTTCCACATGGCGCCGCCGCTGTTCGAAAAAATGGACCCGGCGACGGGACGCCCGAAAAAACGCTCCTTCGGGCCGTGGATGATGACGGCGCTGCAAATCCTGGCGCGGTTCAAATTCCTGCGCGGCACGCCGCTCGACCCGTTCGGGCATCTGAAAGACCGCCGCGAGGAACGCGCCCTGATCGCCGCGTATGAAAAGGACATGGATATGGTTCTGGCCAATTTCCGGCCGGACAATCTCGACCTCTGCGCCGAAATCCTCAATCTGCCCGATATGGTCCGGGGCTTCGGCCCTGTGAAGGAAGGCAATATCCGCAAGGCCAAGGCCATGCACATGGCGCTGATGACGCGGCTGATCAATCCGGCGGAGCAGAAGAAGGCGGCGTAGGGTTTCTTACTTCGCCGTCACCGCGCAGGTCAGTTCGCTTTTGGCGACCAGTTTGCCGTTATCGGCGTGGAGCAGGATGTCCCAGACATGCTTGCTTTTGCCGACATGCACCGGGCGGCAGGTGGCGGTGATGTGGCCGCCGGTCGCCGGGCGCAGGTGGTTGCAGGTGATGAAGGAACCGACGGCGTAGTATTTTTCCGGGTCGATGCACATCAGCGAAGCGAAGCTGCCGATGGTTTCGGCCAGAACGCAGGTCGCGCCGCCGTGCAAAATTCCGTGAATCTGGTGGGTGCGGCTGTCCACCGGCATCCGGGCCTTGAGGAAATCGGGCCCGATTTCAAGGAATTCGATGCCGATCAGATCGACGATGGAATCGTGGGTGACAAAGGCCCGGATTTCATCGGGCGTGTATTCCTTGAACCAGATCATTTTCGCTTTCCGTCTTCCTCTATAAACTGTTTCTGGCAGATCATGACGCGGGGGGCGCATTTTTGTGCCGTGATGGCGTCCAGAAGGTTTTTGATTTTAACCTTGTAATCCCCGCCCAGCATGATTGACGGGCCGAGCGGTCCGGGCTCGGCATCAAGCATTTTTTTGAGGACCAGCAAAGCGTGGCCGCGCAGGTCGTCTTCGGTGATGACGTTGAAGGCGGCGTCGGTCAGCAGGGTGCGCATTTCATC
>JACPDM010000156.1 GCA_016184045.1 Micavibrio aeruginosavorus
CGCCGAGAAGGACCAGATCGCGTCCAGAGAACGGGTGCCCGAGAACGTCGAACAGGGGGGACTGCAATTTCATGATCCATGAAATGCTGGCCAGCAGGACAAGGCGCATGATCAGCGCAAGGCTCAGGCCCACCATGCGCGCCTTGTCGCGCTGTTTTTCCGGCAGTTTGTCGGCCAGAATGGCGATAAAGACAAGGTTGTCGATCCCGAGAACGATTTCGAGAAGAACTAGCGTAAAAAGCCCGGCCCAGATGTGGGGATCGAGGAAAAATTCCATCTAGAGCTTCTTCTTCAGCAGGTCGTTGACCATGTCGGGATTCGCCTTGCCTTGCGATTTTTTCATCACCTGGCCGACGAAGAAACCGAACAGCTTGTCCTTGCCGCTCTTGTAGGCGGCGACATTGTCCGGATTTTCGGCGATGACTTCATCGACGATTTTCTCGATTGCGCCCGTATCCGTGACCTGTTTCAGGCCCTTGCCTTCGATGATGGAATCGGCGGTCTGGCCGGTTGCGTACATTTCAGCGAAGACATCCTTGGCGATTTTGCCGCTGATGGTGCTATCGGAGATGCGGGCGATAAGCTGGCCGAGATTGGCCGCGCCGATCGGGCTTTCGGTGATGGCCTTGCCGTCCTTGTTCAGGATGCCGAGAAGCTCGTTAATGACCCAGTTGGCTGCAAGTTTGGCATCGCAGCCCTGCGCTACGGTTTCGTAGTAATCGGCCCGCACCTTTTCCGCGATCAGGACGCTGGAATCGTAAGCGGAAAGGCCGTAGCTCAGCATGAATCGGTGTTTTTTCTGGTCCGGAAGTTCGGGGAGCGTTTCCTTGATCTGCCCCACCCAGTCGTGCTTGAGCTCGAGCGGCAGCAAGTCGGGGTCGGGGAAGTAGCGGTAATCGTGCGCGTCTTCCTTGGAGCGCATCGAGCGGGTTTCGCCCTTGGCAGGGTCCCACAGGCGCGTTTCCTGAACGATTGCACCGTTGCCCTCGATAATCTCGATCTGGCGGCGGGCCTCGTAATCGATAGCCATCTGCACCGCCTTGAGGGAGTTGACATTCTTGATCTCGCAGCGCGTACCTAGTGCAGCGCCGGGGCGGCGGACCGACACGTTGACGTCGGCGCGCATGGAGCCTTCCTCCATGTTGCCGTCGCAGGTGCCGAGGTAGCGCAGGATCATCCGCAGTTTTGCCAGATAGGCGCAGGCCTCGTCCGCGTCGCGGATGTCGGGTTCGGACACGATTTCCATCAGGGCGCAGCCGGAACGGTTGAGATCGACATAGGATTTTGTCGGGTGCTGGTCGTGGATGGATTTCCCGGCATCTTGCTCAAGGTGCAGGCGGGTAATGCCGATTTTCTTGACGCTGCCGTCCGGCAGGTCGATCTCGATCTCGCCCTTGCCGACGATCGGATGCAGGTATTGTGAAATCTGGTATCCCTGCGGCAGGTCGGGGTAGAAGTAATTCTTGCGCTCGAACTCCGAATGCAGGTTGATCTGCGCGTTGAGGCCAAGGCCGGTGCGCACGGCCTGTTCGACGCACATTTCATTCAGCACGGGCAGCATCCCCGGCATGGCGGCATCGACAAGGCTGACATGCGTATTGGGCGCGCCGCCGAAATCGGTCGATGCGCCGGAGAACAGCTTGGAATTGGCGGTAATCTGGGCATGGACTTCCATCCCGATCACTATTTCCCAGTCGCCCGTTTCACCTTTGAGAATTTGCGCCATATTCGTCCTCGTTCTTTCCTTCGTTATTGTTTGAGGCAGAGATAGAGATTGTTGTAAGCCTGATTACGGAACCGCCCGTCATTCAGGATGAAATCCATCGGATCTTCCATCGCCGGAGCGTCTTTCAGCAGGTAGGTCATGACATCGACGCCGTTTTCAGCCAGATAACGGGCGCTTTTCTGCGATGTGCAGCGGCAGAGTTTGTTTTTGTCCCGCAGGTAGAATTCCTTGACCTTGCTGTCGTTCATGCATTCGTTGAAGAGCGTTTCCTCGACCGGAACCTCCATGCACGGGCCGTAAACTTCAGTCAGCATTTTATTGTACTCGATGCGTCCGGGGCCGAGTTCCTTTTTCATGCGGAAGACTTCCTCGATCGACATTTTCTCCATCATTTGCGCGGCGGTGCAGCTGCACAGGGCGGATTGCGCGGAATCGCTCATGCGCTGATCGTCGCGCGAGATGCAATTCTTGTAATACGCATTTGCAATCCCCTTGGTAATGGTGCTCTCCGCCCGGGCAAGGCCGGGGGACAGGGTCATGGCAAGCAGGACGATGATAATGCGAAACGCGGTCATCGCTCAGGCCGCCTTTTTCATCAGCATTTGCGGCATAGCTGTGAAATTCGCCGCGGTTTCGACGAAATGCCCGGTGCGCAGGACGGTTTCCTCGTCCCATGCCTTGCCGATGATCTGGAGGCCGAGCGGCAGACCTTGCGAATCCAGCCCTGCCGGAACCGACATGCCCGGCAACCCGGCCAGCGATGCCGGGATGGTGAAGACGTCGTTCAGGTACATCTTGATCGGGTCGTCCTGGTTTTCACCGATGGCAAAGGCCGCTGATGGCGCGGTGGGGGAGAGGATGACGTCGCATTTCTCGAACGCGCGGGCGAAATCTTCCGCGATCAGGCGGCGGATTTTCTGCGCCTTGGTGTAATAGGCGTCATAGTATCCGGCGGAAAGGACGTAAGTGCCGATCATGATGCGGCGCTTGACCTCGTCCCCGAAGCCTTGCGCGCGGGTGTTCATGTAAACGTCGTTGAGGCTTTCCCCTTCGGCGCGGACGCCGTAGCGGATGCCGTCATAGCGGGCGAGGTTCGATGAACATTCCGCCGGGGCGATGATGTAATAGACGGGCAGGGCATATTTGGAATGCGGCAGGGAGATATCGACGATTTCCGCTCCGCCGGATTTGAGCCAGTCCTTGCCCTGATCCCAGAGCTTTGCGATTTCCGGTGACAGGCCCTCGACATTGTATTCTTTCGGGATGCCGACGCGCAGGCCCTTGACGTTGCCGGTCAGGGCAGCGGTGTAATCCGGTACGGGCCGGTCAGCGCAGGTGGAATCTTTCGGGTCATACCCCGCCATCGAACGCAGCATCAGGGCGCAGTCCTCGACCGTTCTCGCAAACGGCCCCGCCTGATCCAGCGAGGAGGCGAAGGCGATGATGCCCCAGCGCGAGCAGCGGCCATAGGTCGGCTTGATCCCGGCAATGCCGGTGAAGCTGGCAGGTTGGCGGATGGAGCCGCCGGTATCGGTTCCGGTCGCGCCCATCGCGGCGCGGGCGGCGACGATGGCGGACGACCCGCCCGACGATCCGCCGGGGACGAGATCGGCGTTGTCGCCGTTATTGCGTTTCCACGGGCTGATGACGTTGCCGTATGCGGATGTTGTGTTGGATGATCCCATGGCGAATTCGTCAAGGCTGGTCTTGCCCAGCATCACCGCGCCGTCGCGGAACAGATTGCCCGATACGGTCGATTCATAAGGCGGCACGAAATTGTCGAGAATCCGGCTTGACGCCGTGGTGCGCACGCCCTTGGTGCAATAGAGATCCTTGATCGCGAGCGGAATGCCTTCCAGCAATCCGACCTGCCCCTTGGCGCGGCGGGCGTCGGATTCCGCGGCCTGCTTGAGGGCCAGTTCGGACGTTTCCGTGACATAGGCGTTAAGGTGGCGGAATTCCTCCGTCGCCTTGACGTGGGCCTGCGTCAGCTCAACCGACGTAAATTCCTTTTTCTTCAGGCCTTCAAGGGCTTGGGCGATGTTCAGGTGCGTAAGGTTTGTCATGTTCTTATTCCACCACTTTGGGGACGACGAAGAAGCCTTCGAGGGCTTCGGGGGCGTTGGCGAGGACGGCATCGCGGATATCGCCGTCATTGACGATGTCGGGGCGCAGTTTCAGGTCGATATTGACCACGTTGGCCAGCGGCTCGACATTGTCGGTGTTGACCTCGCCCATCATCTCGACCCATTTCAGGATTCCGCCCAGCTGGGTGGCGAATTTTTCCTGTTCGGCCTCGGTAATGGCAAGGCGGGCGAGGGTGGCGACTTTCTTGACGGTGGCTTTGTCCATGATCCTTGGATTTCCTTGATTTTATCTTGGTTTTTCTATCATTCGGCATAGAATGGCGCAATGCCTATTGGTCTTCTTCGTGATATTGTACCGGTCTGCCCGAAGGGAAAGCGCCTTTTGGGGCTCGATCTCGGCACCAAAACCATCGGACTGGCGCTCTCCAACGGGATGCATAACATCGCCACCCCCCTGCGGACGATCCAGCGGCGCAAATTTACCCTCGATATTCAGGACATGAAGCGCGAAATCAGCGAATTCGCGGTCGGCGGCTATGTGCTGGGCCTGCCGCTCAACATGGACGGGACGGAAGGCCCGCGCTGCCAGTCGGTGCGGCATTTTGCCGACGAGATGCGCCGCCATCCCGAAATCTTCGGCCCGGACCCGTGGATCGCGCTTTGGGACGAAAGGTTATCCACAGCCGCTGTGGAGGATTTTCTGGTGGATCATGTGGATATGTCGAGAACAAAAAGAAAGCAGGTGATCGATGCCCTGGCTGCCCAGCATATCCTGCAAGGGGCGCTGGATTTCATGCAGGCGGGCGGTTTTTAGCCATAACGCATCAGGCTGTGTGCGTTTTTCTTCATCCAGTCATGGCCTGTGGAAAAGTCTGTGGATAACTCCTCGCACAAGGCCCAGAACCTCGGTTTGTGGTTGAGGTGAATGAGGTGCGCGACCTCATGGGCAACGACATAATCCAGCGATTCATAAGGGGCCAGAACCAGCCTCCAGGAAAAGGACAGCGTGCCGTCGGGCGAGCAACTGCCCCAGCGGCTGGTGGTGTCGCGGATCTGGATTTCGGCGATGGGGCGGTCGATCCGCGCGGCCTTTTCCCGGGCAAGGCGGGCAATTTCGGTTCGGGCCAGCGCTTTCAGGAAGCGGGTAATCCGCGCGCCGGGATCGTCCTTGTTGGTGTGAACGATCAAGGCATCATCGTTTAAAGTGATGGCTGTGCGCTTAAGCGCCGGGTCGAAGACGACGCGGATCAGGCGGCCTTGGCCCAGAACGGGAATGGTTGCGCCGTCTTCAAAACGGATGGCGGGGGGCAGGGCGGCGGCATGGCGGTCGATCCAGTCTTTGTACTGGCGGGCGAATTCCAGCGCGCGCTTCATGCTGGCGCGCTTGGGCACGACCAGATGGATGGCGCCGCCTTTCGGGTCGAGCCGCAGGGCAAGCCGCCGCGCCCGTGCGCTGACGCGCAGTTGCAGCGCCGGATGAATGGCTTCGAGATCTTGCCGGAAGGGGTCGAGGGCGCTCAGCGACCGGTGTAAAAACGGGATCATTGCAGTTCTTTATAAAACGCCCTCTGCAACGGATCAATCCTGCCGCCGAAAGCCTGTTCAGGCCGCTGCACAGGACATGTGCAGTCAGGCAGGGCAAGGCGCGTTAAGGATTAAACTGAGTCACTACCAAGCTACACGGTTTCTTCTGCGTGGAACCCGGCCTTTTTATTGGCTTTCGAAGGTTCTTTGCTTTTCTCGCTGCGCTGCCGCACGGCGTCGATGCTGTGGACGGCGGGGTCGAACTGGACCGGTTTTGCATCGGGGATCAGCAGGAGGTCGGCTTCCGGGATCGGATCGCGCGCGCGGTCGTGCATGCGGATGAACCGGCGCACGCGCGGCATGATTTGCCCGCGCCAGCGGCTGCCGTTGAAAATGCCGTAATGGCCGACATTCTCCTGGAACAGGTGGAATTGTTTTTCCGCGGGCAGGCCGATGCTGATGGTATGGGCCGCTGTGGTCTGGCCGTGCGCGGAGATGTCGTCCATCTCGCCCTCGACGGTGAGGAGGGCCGTTTGTTTGATAGCCTCCGGCCTGACCTCATGGGTCATTCCGGTCGCGGGGTCTTTCCACACCATCTTGCCGCGCGGCAGGGCGAAATCCTGAAACACGGTCTTGACGGTTTGCAGATAGAATTCCGCCGTGATGTCCATGACGGCCATATATTCATTGTAGAATTTGCGGTGCGCTTCGGCGGAATCGCCATCGCCCTTGACCAGATGGCCGAAGAATTTGACGGCGGAACCGACATGGCGGTCAAGGTTCATCGACATGAAGCCGGAAAGCTGGATAAAACCGGGATAAACGCGTCGATGCGCGCCGGGATAATAATACGGCACGGTGGCGACGACCATCTGCTCGAACCAGCTCAAGGGGCGGTGTTCGGCAAGTTCGGTGACGGCGGTCTTGGAAACGCGGGCGTCGATCGGCCCGCCCATCAGGGTCATTGAACGCGGGCAGTTCGGGTCTTCATCGGCCTCCATCAGCGCGATGGCGGCATAAACCGGAACGGCGGGCTGACAGACCGCGATCACATGCGTGTCGGGGCCGAGCATCGTC
>JACPDM010000037.1 GCA_016184045.1 Micavibrio aeruginosavorus
CCTTTCATATAAAGCATCGTCTAACAGACTTTATACGCGGGAAAACGGACTCCGGATCACTGGAGGGCCGGATCGATAACCTTGTAGTAATACCGCCCCGGCACGAATTTGCCGTCGATGCGGGCATAGACCGGGTTGGTGCCGAAAAGGGTATAGCCCATGCTTTCGTAGAGGCGGATGGCCGCTTCCTGCGTTTCGCGCACATCCAGATTGATAACGCTGATACCCTCCTCGCGCGCATGGCGCTCGATATCCTCGACCAGCATGCGCGACAGGCCCTGCCCCCGCGCCCAGGGCGCGACGAAGACGGTGGTCATGGTGGCAGCGAAGCTTTGCGCCTCGTTGCTGCGGGGCGGAAAGATCAGTTGCGCCGTGCCGCAGATAACGCCGTCCAGCCGCGCCACGAACACCGCTCGCGTCGGAATCGCCAGCATCCCGCGCCAGAAGCGCTCCAGCAGGTCGCGCGACGGCAGCTTGACCCAGCCGAAACCGCCGCCGCCTTCGATGGCCGCGTCGGTGGCGTCGCAAAGATCGTTGAGATCGGCAGGCGAAAGTTCAGTCACACGCTCGACGGTGATCAACGGCTTTTCAGGTTTCTTTTGCGTATCGCCCATGACACTGTTCCCTCATCGTGATAGCGCCGAAATCCCTTCAAGGGGGAATTCGGCGGGCAAACAATTATCAGCTGCCCTTTCATTCAACCACAGAAAAGTGAATTAAAGCGAAAGATCGCTGTGCGTTTTGTTGTGCGCAGCAACACCCGCCGCAGACCCTTGGCATAAGCGCAAGCCGCGGTTGGGATTTTCGCCGCAAGGGCCGGTTTTTTATAACCGCCGCCCCGCGGCCTTGATGGAATTTTTCAGTCCTTGCCCTTTTGTTCCATCACCATTTTGGCGACGGCCTTCGCCTCCGATTTGGTCCGGATCAGCGAGAAGATAAATCCCCCGGCGAGCGTGCCGAGCGTCAGGCCGAGCGAGATGAACGGCGGGATCTTGGTATCGAAGATATGGGCGTAAAACGCCTTGCAGCCGATAAACACAAGGATGAGCGCCAGCGCGTATTTCATGTAAATAAAGCGGTGAATGATCGCCGCGATCGCGAAATACATCGCCCGCAATCCCACCACAGCGAAGATGTTGCTGGTATAGACCACGAAGGTGTTGGTGGTAATGGCCAGAACCGCCGGAACGCTGTCCACCGCGAAAATCAGGTCGGCGATCTCGATCGTCACCAGCGCCAGAAACAGCGGCGTCGCCTGAAGCCTGCCGCTGGTGTTGCCAAGGCCTTTTTCACGGACGAAGAAATTGTGCCCGTGCAGGAATGGCGTTACATGCAGATGCTTTTGCAGGAATTTGACGAAGCGGCTGTCCTCGATCTTGTCATTGTCTTCCTCGCCGGACAGAACCATCTTGATCCCGGTGAAGATCAGGAAGGCGGCGAAGACCAGCAGCAACCACGAAAAATTATGGATCAGCGCCGCGCCGACGCCGATCATGACGCCGCGCATGAAAATGACGCCCATAATCCCCCAGAACAACACGCGGTGCTGATACTGCCGCGGCACGCCGTAATAGGCGAAGATCAGCGACATGACGAAGAGATTGTCCATGGACAGGCTCTGCTCCACCAGATAGGCGGTGAAGTAATCCATGCCGTCATCCGCGCCCAGCCTGTACCAGACCCAGCAGCCGAACAGCAGGGCGATGGAAATGTAAACGCCGGTGAGCTTGAGGCTTTCCCGGACCCCGATCTCATGGTCCTTGCGGTTGAGAAAGCCGAGATCGAAAACCAGCAGCGCTGTAACGACGCTGAGGAAGATCGCCCACAGGCTAAGGGGCTGGCCGAGGAAATCGGTGGCAAAAAAACTGGCGAGAAAATCCATAAGTCGGACGCGGCCCTTGTTCTGACGATGTTGTCCCGTTCCGCATGGCGCGGCTGGAAAAAGCAATTGTAATGGCATCTCCGCGCGGCGGGAAGCCACTTTTCACTCCGCCCTTGACCTAACGCGAAATCAGGTCATTTATAAGGCATGATTGACGCTCAGGCCCATAACAGCCCCTTCAATGCCGCGCACTGGCACGGCACAACCATCCTTTCGATCCGCAAGAACGGGCAGGTTGTTGTCGCTGGCGACGGCCAGGTAAGCATGGGCGCGACGGTCCTCAAATCCAACGCCCGCAAGGTCCGCCGCCTCGGCAAGGAAGGGAAGATCATCACCGGCTTTGCCGGCGCCACCGCCGATGCCTTCACCCTGTTCGAGCGGCTTGAAGCCAAGCTGGAAGCCCATCCGGGGCAGCTTGTGCGCGCCTGCGTCGAGCTGGCCAAGGACTGGCGCACCGATAAATATCTCCGCAGGCTGGAGGCGCTGATGGCGGTCTGCGATGCGGAAAACTCCCTGATCCTGACCGGAACGGGCGATGTGGTGGAGCCGGAAGACGGCATTATCGGCATCGGCTCCGGCGGCACTTTCGCCCTTGCCGCCGCTCGCGCCCTGATCGACCGGCCCGACATGGATGCGGAAGCCATTGCAATAAAATCTATGGAAATAGCGTCCGGTATTTGCGTTTATACGAATAAAAACATTACGCTCGAGAAACTTTGATTTTCGATAAATAACTCTTACGCAGGATCTCCCGCCATGGGCCGGAAACTCATCTCCCTTAAAAACGACTTCGGCGACGCCGTCCGCATCAAGCCGGAAAACTTCTCATACTTCGCCGCCTGGGAAGACACCCACCATATCAATTTCTGGAACAAGGGCAGCGAAGGCTGCGCCGGTGACCTGCGCTGCAGCCCCGACGGCTTCATGGAGGACGCAGAGCAAGTCTTCCTGCGCCTGAAAGCGGCGGGGATGGATTTCATCCGTCTTCAAGGCGGAACCGACCCGGAGAACGGCGAACACGCGCCCTATTTGTTTTTCTATCGCCCGGAAACGATCGAATATTTTGAAGACGACAAAACGGACCCGCCTTTCGGCCACGGCCCCGCCATCAGCATCGGCGGCGTCCCCTTCTTTCTGGATGAGGGCGAGCGCGCCGATTTCAAACATCTTCTGATGCAAAAAACCCCGGCGGATGACTGGCTCGAATTTTCGAGCGATCTGCAAACGCAGTTCCGCTGCGTCCGGGGCCATTATGGTTTTCGCAAATCGATGATCATCGACATGTTCGCCGTGCCGCGGGAAAACCATCTCGCCATCCAGACCCCGGACCGCCACCGCTCTTTCGTGCCGATGGAAAATCCGGAACGGATGATCGACACCATAGCGCGAGAACTGCCGCAACTGGTCAAATCCGACGCCCCGGCAACCGCCTACCCGCTGTATTACGACCCGGCCGTGTATCCTCCCGGCAAGCGCCACCACGTCAATATTGTGTTCAGACGATAACCGGGGAAACCATGCTAACCTTCATCAATATTGCCCGCGATACGCTTCGAGAAAATCATCAATACGACGTGGAATCTCTGACGGCGATCCGCTTTTTTCCGGTCGGGCGTTCGGCAAACCATATCGAATTTTTCGACCGGAACGGCCCGGCGCTGGAAGCGGACCTGACGGCAAGTCCCCTTGCCCCGGCGGCGGAGATCGCCGCGCGGATGACCGCCGCGGGCTTTGAAATGGCCGCGCTGCCCCTGCGCGCCGCCGGCCAGGAATATCCCTTGTGGATTTCCCCGGCCGCCATCACCTATGCCGTCGCGGACCAGCCCTATGGCCTTGCGCAGACGGTTACCCTCCGGCTCGGCGTCGAAGGGTTCTACGACTCCGTGGTCACAGGAACCACTCCGGAAGAACTCAAAGCCCTGCAAACGGCGCTCCGCCGCACGGGCCGGAATCTGGTGGCCATCGACCCGGCTGCAACCGCAAACGCCATGGGCCAGTCCTCGCTTTTCCTGTTCGACCCGGCTGCGCTTGAACACATCGCCGAGGACCGCGGCCACGAACTGACGCTCTGCTTCCGCAACAGCGCCTATCTCACCGTGCCGCCAGCGCCGCAGGGAAGCAACAATCTGTCCGCCGTTTTCCAGTCCAGCGCCAGCGGCCTTCTCACCCTGCCGGGGACGAGGCAGGCCCTCTCCTTCCGGCCCGGTGATGTTGCGCGCTTCACGCCGTCGGGGGACGACATGATCCGTTTCGTCAGGAAACGCGAAAAGAACGCCGCCTCATCCGGCGATTTTTACGCCGTCTTCAATAACGCGCAGGATCGCGATAACGCCCTTGAACGCCTACGCCAGACCTTTGCACCCGGCAATATCTGGCCCGCGCGGCGCTTTACGGTTTAGGGTAAATCGACGCCCCCCGGGGGCTTGAATTTTGCGGGGATTCGTTTAGCTCATAGGGCATGAACAAACGATCCCCTGTCATCGGCATCCCGACCCTGACCCCGCGCGAGATCGTCTCCGAACTCGACCGCTTTATCGTCGGCCAGTCCGAAGCCAAGCGCGCCGTTGCAATCGCCCTGCGCAATCGCTGGCGCAGACAGCAACTGGACAAGGCACTGCAGGAAGAAATCTACCCCAAGAACATCCTGATGATCGGCCCGACCGGCGTCGGCAAGAC
>JACPDM010000021.1 GCA_016184045.1 Micavibrio aeruginosavorus
TAGGGCATGTGACAAAAAATAACATGGATATCAGAATATTATTAAACAACTTTCATGTTCCGCACGATTCAAGCAAGGAAACGCTTCGTAACGTATCAAAAATAATCACAGATTCTTTCGGTTTCAATACGATTGAGGAAATTCTTGATGCTTTGGATCAGCAGCAAGGCGACTTCGCAGCCGCCGCCGCAAAAACGATCCGCAGCCGCAGCCCGACCAGCGTCAAGCTTACCCATGCCTATTACCGTAAAATGATCGGGAAGGGGTTCCGGGCGGTGACGGCGATGGATTACCGCCTGTCGATCCGTTGTGTTCTGGGGCAGGAATTTTATGAAGGCATCCGGGCGGCGGTGGTGGACAAGGACCGCAACCCGCGCTGGAATCCCGCCCGTCTGGAAGACGTGGTGGACGAGGTGATTGAAGGCTATTTCGCGGACGACTTGCCGGATCTGGATTCCGTGGCGTAGCTGGGTGTTATGTATGTAAAATAACAGGGCCTAAATCCCTGTAAAACAAAAATTAACTTGTCTGGCGCTATATCTGAATTATCATCCTTGGGATCGCAGCGTCGATCCTGCCCAATACCTCCATAGGAGCCTCACATCGTGACCACACCGTATTATGAAGCCATCCAGCTGACCGAGCGCCTGCACCGTTACTTTCTGGACGTGCTGAAGGCCGAACTGGACCGCAAGGGGATTCAGGACATCAACAACGTCCAGACCATGATCCTCTACAATATCGGCGATGACGAACTGACGGTAGGGGAGTTGACCCTGCGCGGCTATTATCTGGGCTCCAACGTGTCCTATAACGTCAAGAAAATGGTCGAAAACGGCTATCTGATTCAGGAACGCTCGGTCCATGACAAGCGCTCGATCCGCGTCAGCCTGTCGGACAAGGGCAAGGAACTGTGCGACGCCATCGGCGCGATGCTCAAGCGGCATGAAGAAAAACTGGCGGGCACGGACCTGACCAACGACCGCCTGACGCAACTGAACCTGACGCTTCATTTGATGGAGCGCTTCTGGGCCAGCCAGGCCAATTTCAGCGGCCTTGCCTCCCTTGAGGAAGATTTCGAGTAAATCCCGTTCAGGCGTTAACCTTTTAAAACCTGCTGCCACCCCCGCCCGCGCGGGGGTGTTTTGCATTATAAAAAATATTTGCGTTTTGCTTCGGGGCTGCACTAGTCTCCGGGAATGCGTACGAATTTCTCAAAGAAAGTGCCCGATGGCGATACGCGGCTGCGCGATATCTGCAATCGCTGCGGCCACATCGACTACCAGAATCCGCGCGTGGTTGTCGGCAGTCTGCCGGTGGATGCGCATGGCCATATCCTTCTGGAGCAGCAAGGCTGCGAATGGGGCCTGCCGTATGATTTCATGCGCGTAGGCGAGACTTCGAAAGAGGGGGCGGCGCGTATTCTTGGCAATACGGTCGCGGCCGATGTCGGCCCGCTTTTGGCGTTCGGCGAATTGCTGCAATCCGGCATCGTTACGATGACTTTCCGCACACTGGCGCAGCCGACGGCCACCATGCAGCCCTTTGCCCTGAACGATGCGCGGCTGGCTTTGGCGGGCAATCCGGTCGCGCTTCAGGCGCTTGATGTTCATGAGGCGGCGCAGGGCCAAAGCCGCGTGGCGCCGGGATTCCTGTCTCACAGTTTCAACGCTGCCGCAAAGGGCGCAGAGCAGATTCTGCGTCTTGCGCCGGAAACCTCGTGCAATCCGGCCAAGGCTTGCGGCGATTGCAGTTTCGACAAGGGGCCGAAGGTCAAGATCGTGCCCGGTGTCGTTGCGGCTTTCGGCGATAAAATCCTGATGGCGCAGCGCGCGATTCCGCCGCGGGTCGGATTCTGGGCGGTGCCTGCCGGGTTCATGGAACTGGGCGAAACATTGCGCGAGGGGGCGGCGCGAGAGGCGCTGGAAGAAACAGGCGCTGACGTTGATGTCGGGGCGCTGCTGGGGCTTTATGAAATTCCGGAACTTGGGCAGGTCATGCCGGTGTTCCGCGGCGAGATGCGAACGCCAGATCTGGACGCCGGAACGGAATCGCTGGATGCCCGCCTTTGCACATGGACAGAAATCGAGGCGATGGTCCAAAACAGGCAGATGGCCTTCATGATCGTCAAGGACACGCTCGACCGTTACAAGCAGAGCAAGAACGCCGCCGAAATCCAGCCTTGCCACATGCGCCTTCCCCTGTGCCTTCCGGGCAAACCGGAAGGGCCGGGGATTGATCTTTAAACGGATCTAAAACGCCGCAAAGCCCGTCATCGCCCGGCCGAGGATCAGGGCATGGATGTCGTGCGTGCCTTCATAGGTATTGACGGCTTCCAGATTCATCACATGACGGATCACGCCGTATTCATCGGAAATGCCGTTGCCGCCAAGCATGTCGCGCGCGACGCGGGCGATGTCGAGGGCCTTGCCGCAATTGTTGCGCTTGAGCAGGGAAATCGCCTCCGGCGCGGCGCGGCCTTCATCGCGCAGGCTGCCGAGGCGGTGCGCCGCGATCAGGCCCAGCGTGATTTCCGTCTGCATGTCGGCGAGTTTCTTCTGGATGAGCTGCTGCGCCGCCAGCGGCTTGCCGAACAGGACGCGGTCCAGCGTATATTGCCGCGCCGTGTGCCAGCAGAATTCCGCCGCGCCCATCGCCCCCCAGCAAATGCCGTAGCGGGCGGAGTTGAGGCAGGAGAACGGGCCTTTCAGGCCCTTCACGTTGAGCAGCATGTCCTGCGTCACGGCGACGTCGTCCATGGCGATGCCGCCGGTGATGGAGGCGCGGAGGGAGAATTTGCCCTCGATCTTCGGCGCGCTCAGGCCCTTCATGCCTTTTTCAAGGATGACGCCGACGATCTCGTCGCTTTCATCCTTGGCCCAGACGACGAAGACATCGGCGACGGGGGAATTGGTGATCCATTGCTTGGAACCGGAGAGGGTGTAGCCGCTTTCCGATTTGCGCAGTTTCGTGCGCATCGCCGACGGGTCGGAGCCGCCATCGGGCTCGGTCAGGCCGAAGCAGCCGATCAGCTCGCCCGTGGCCAGCTTGGGCAGGTATTTGTTCTTCTGCTCTTCCGTGCCGAAGCTGTGGATCGGGTACATGACAAGGGAGGATTGCACCGACATGGCGGAGCGGTAGCCGGAATCGACGCGCCCGACCTGGCGCGCGACAAGGCCGTACGCCACCTGTGACACTCCGGCGCAGCCATAGCCATCCAGCATCGGGCCGAGCAGGCCGAGTTCTCCCATCTCGCGCATAATCTCGATATGGAATTTTTCATGGCGGTTGGCTTCGAGGATGCGCGGCATCAGTTTGGCCTGCGCGTAATCCCGCGCGGTATCGCGCACCATGCGCTCTTCCTCCGTCAGCATCTCGTCGAGGAGGAGGGGGTCTTCCCAGTTGAATTCGGGGCGGTGGGATTTTGCGGCCATTTTTTTCTCAGCAACCATGGTGTTGTCTTTTCCTTCTGTCATCCTGAGGGCGTGAGCCCGAAGGATCTCTCCCTGCGGCTCCAGACGAGATCCTTCGCTGTCGCTCAGGATGACAATTGAGGGTAAAAATTCTGTCTGGTAATATACGGGGGTAAAACGAGTCCGGCAATGACAGATAACCCTTTACGAAACCGCGAAGTGATTTTTGAATTTTTCCCTGTCGGCAACGTCGTCCGGGTTTCGGCCATGGACGTCAAAACCATGACCGAATGCTCGATTCAGGGCCCCGCCAGCGCCGGGGAAGCGATGCTCAAGGCCAATGCCCTGAAAAGACTGGAATATGTCCTGAGGAAGAAGGGATTGATCTGATTTGGCGGGCCGCACCCTAGTCAAAATCAAAGCCGAATTTTTTGGCGATTGCTTTTTGCGATTCAGCACGGTCGGCGTAACAGTTTTGATATGACGTCGCGTTGCTTTTAGAAGCCGTCGGCGAGTCGCATGTCAGACGTTCAGGAATCTTGCCGGTGTCGCAATATTCGTTCATTTCCTTAAGCTGAGCAGGCTGTACCGGGCCGGTTTTATAAACCCAGACTACTTTGGCGTTGGTCTCGTCGCGAAACCATGTTTTTGTCATACCAGTCGAAGTCGAACAAAATACGTCCGCAGAGCGCACAATTTTAACGGAGACACCTTCGCCCGTGCCGGTAATTTCATGAGATCGGCAAGCGCCTTGTCCTCCTCCTGTGTTTTGCCGCAGCCGGCAAGAAAAAAACAGGAAGCAAGAAAAGTGGTCGCCACACGGGGCATCATGCCAAGCATAGGAAGGCTCTTTTTTATTATGAAAACTTTCGTATTACAACATGGTTTTTGGACAAAGTCAAAATTTTTAATGTTTAAGCTTGCCCGGTTCGGGTTTATATCTTGTGCATGGCACAGAAGATTCATTTGGCAATTTCCAGCGATCATGCGGGTTTCGATCTCAAAGAAATCCTGAAGGTCTATTTCGGGGAGCAGGTGGACTGGACCGACCTTGGCACGACCACAAAAGATTCCGTCAATTATGCCGATTTCGGCAGGGCGATGGGGCAGGCGATTGCCAAAGGCGAGGTTACGCGCGGCATCGTCATCTGCGGCTCGGGCATCGGCATCTCGATTGCCGCCAACAGGACCCGGGACGTGCGCTGCGCCCTGTGTACCGATGCGACCATGGCAAGGCTGGCGCGGCAGCATAACGACATCAACGTTCTCGCTCTTGGCGCGCGCATCGTCGGCGTGCAGGTCGCCATCGATTGCGTGGAAGCGTTTTTGAATACCGAATTCGAAGGTGGCCGCCATGTTGAGCGGGTGAATTCGCTGAAGGATTGCTGACGATAACAATGTGAGGGGAATACGAAGATGAGTGTGGCGGCAAAAAAGCAGGATGAAGGCATGAGCGGTTTTTTTACGGGCACACTGGCAGAGCGCGATCCGGCGCTGCTGGAGGCGATTGAAAAGGAACTGGACCGGCAGCAGAATTCGATCGAGCTGATCGCATCCGAGAATATCGTCTCCCGCGCCGTTCTGGAGGCGCAGGGCTCGGTTCTGACCAACAAATATGCAGAAGGCCTGCCCGCCAAGCGTTATTACGGCGGCTGTGAATTCGTCGATGTGGCGGAAGACTTGGCGCGTGAGCGGGCGAAAAAACTGTTCAATTGCAGTTTCATCAATGTGCAGCCGCATTCCGGGGCGCAGGCCAATCAGGCAGTGATGATGGCGCTGGTCCAGCCGGGCGATACCATTCTTGGCCTTTCCCTGGCGAGCGGCGGGCACCTGACTCACGGCGCGGCCCCGAACCAGTCGGGAAAGTGGTTCAATGCGGTTCAGTACAATGTCCGCAAGGAAGACGCCTTGATCGACTATGACGAGATCGAGCGTCTGGCGAAGGAGCATAAGCCGAAGCTCATCATCGCCGGGGCCTCGGCCTATCCGCGCGTGATCGACTGGGCGCGATGCCGCAAGATCGCGGATTCCGTCGGCGCCTACCTGATGGTGGATATGGCGCATTATGCCGGACTGGTCGCGGGCGGGGTTTATCCGTCGCCGCTGCCGCATGCGCATGTGACGACGACGACGACGCACAAGACCCTGCGCGGTCCGCGCGGCGGCATGATCCTGTCCAACGACGAGGACCTCGGCAAAAAAATCAACTCCGCTGTCTTCCCCGGTTTGCAGGGCGGCCCCTTGATGCACGTCATCGCCGCCAAGGCCGTGTGCTTTGGCGAAGCCTTGACGCCGGAATTCAAGGCCTATGCCCACGCCGTCGTCAGCAACGCGAAAATTCTGGCGGAAACGGTGCAGGCGGGCGGGCTGGATATTGTTTCCGGAGGCACGGACAGCCATATCGTTCTGGTCGATCTTCGTCCGAAGAAACTGACGGGGAATGTGGTTGAAAAGGCGCTGGAGCGCGCGGGGCTGACCTGCAACAAGAATGCCGTGCCGTTCGACCCGGAAAAACCCACCGTCACCAGCGGCGTGCGCCTTGGTACTCCGGCAGGGACAACGCGCGGTTTCGGTGAAGCCGAATGGCGCCAGATCGGGCAATTGATTGTCCGGGTTCTGGACGGTCTTGCCGCGAACGGCGAAGAAGGTAATGCGGCTGCTGAGAAGGCGGTTCTGGCGGAAGTTCATGCCTTGTGCAAGAAGTTTCCGATTTATCGCTGAAGATAGGATGTAGGGATGCGCTGCCCGTTTTGCAGTTCCGACGATACGCAGGTTAAAGACTCCCGCCCGGCGGAGGATAATTCCTCCATCCGCCGCCGCCGTATCTGTCCGCAATGCGGGGCGCGTTTCACGACCTTCGAGCGGGTGCAGCTGCGCGATATGCTCGTGATCAAGAACGACGAGCGCCGTCAGTCCTTCGATCGCGACAAGATCATGAACTCGATGCTGATCGCGCTGCGCAAGCGTCCGGTCGAATCGGAACAGATCGACAAGGCGGTCAATTCCATCGTCCGCCAGCTTGAGAGCATGGGCGAGCCGGAAATCCCGTCCTCGCAGATCGGCGAGCTGGTCATGCATGCGCTGGCGCGGCTGGATCAGGTCGGGTATATCCGCTATGCTTCCGTTTACAGGGATTTCTGCAAGCCGCAGGACTTTAACGAGTTTCTGGAGGAACTGAAGCAATTGCAGAGCCAGAAAACAATTGCAGCGGAATGACAATTGAAATAGTGTCCGCGCCATGAATGAATCCGTCCAGCCGAAAAAGCCGCAAGGCTCCAAAATCGCCCGTGCTTCCGCCGCCCGTCTGGCAGCGGCGCAGGCGGTGTATCAGATCATCACGAATGAGCAAAGCGCAGACGCGGTGGTGAATGAATACCGCCTCTACCGTCTTGGCAAACCTGTCGATGATGTGGAGATGGTGACGCCGGACGGCGTTCTGTTCGAGATGATTGTGAAGGGCGTTTATGAGCGTCTCAATCTTCTGGAAGACATGATCGCCGATGCGGCAGGCAAGGGCGGCAAGAAAAAACCGGCGGAACCGCTGCTGCTGTCCATTATGTTGTGCGGGGCGTTTGAATTGCTGGCCAATCTGGATGTCGACGCGCCCGTCATCGTCGCGGATTATCTCAATGTCACCCATGCTTTTTACGAACAGGGCGAAGCAAAATTCGTAAACGGCGTGCTGGATGCGGTCAAATTTGCGGTCCGTTAAAGCCAATTCATTGAAATTCCTTATAAAACTTCCCTAAAGTAAGTCGTTAAATTAGCTAAAATTGAATATGTACCTAACCTAATATTAGGTTTTGCCAGCTACCATAAAGGATAGGGGCGGGAAAATCGCATGGTTTTCCGTCCGGGTCGTTAAGGGGCGCCCGGCACATGAAAATAGTCGTCATTGCATTGGTAGCATTGTTGTTGCTGGGTGGAGGCGGGGCCGGTGCCTACTTCTATTTCAAGCAGCCTGCCGAAGCGGCTTCGGGCGCAGCCGGCGAACATGCGGAAGGCGCGAAAGCAAAGTCCAAGGGCGGGCATGCGGGGACCAGTGCCTTCGTGCAGCTTGATCCGCTGCTTCTCCCGATTATCGGCAAAAACGGTGTCACGCAAAGCGTCAGCATGGTGATCGTGATTGAAACGCCGGATGAGGCCAGCAAGGCCATGGTTGTGAGTCTTGCACCGCGCCTGAAAGATGCGTTCATTCAGGACATGTATGGAGTCCTCAGCCAGGAAACCATGGTGCGCGGCGGCGTCATTCAGGTCACGGCCCTGAAAAACCGCCTGCATAAAGTGAGCAACAAGGTCTTGGGCGAGGGAATGGCCAAGGACGTTCTGTTGCAGGTGGTCCAGCAAAAGCCGATGTAGATGTCTCGTAATTATTATGGAATATAGGTGCAGGCCCGGTTTTCCGGGCCTTTTTCTTTTAACCTGTTCACCAAACAAACAAAACCCGGCGCGGGTCTTGCGCTTTGGAAAATTATTGTGCAATTTCATGCCTCTTTCGTGAAATCCTAATAAAAAATACGAGGCCACCAAGAATGTTGAACATCTATCTTATTGTTGTGTGCTGCGGGGTTATGGCCCTGATTTACGGCGCATACGCAACGCGCAAGATCATGGCGACCAGCGCAGGAAATGAACGGATGCAGCAGATCGCTGCCGCCATTCAGGAAGGCGCTGCCGCCTACCTGAACCGCCAGTACAAGACGATCGGCATCGTTGGCGTGCTGGTGATGCTGGCTCTTGCCGCCCTGCTGGGCTGGCACGTGGCCGGAGGCTTTGTCATCGGTGCTGTGCTTTCCGCCGCTGCCGGTTACATCGGCATGAACGTTTCCGTTCGCTCCAACGTACGGACGACGCAAGCTGCGACCCAAGGGCTTGAGAAGGCGCTGAACGTGTCCTTCCTCGCGGGCGCAACGACCGGGATGCTGGTTGTCGGCCTCGGGCTGCTGGGCGTTGTCTGCTACTTCATGGTTCTGGAATTCCTGGTCGGCGCGGATCTGCGGATGACGCTGGAAGGTCTGGTGGGCCTTGGTTTCGGCGCTTCGCTGATTTCCATCTTCGCCCGTCTGGGCGGCGGCATCTTCACCAAGGGTGCGGATGTCGGTGCGGACCTCGTCGGTAAAGTCGAAGCCGGCATTCCCGAGGATGACCCGCGCAACCCGGCGGTTATCGCCGATAACGTCGGTGACAACGTCGGCGACTGCGCCGGTATGGCTGCCGACCTGTTCGAAACCTATGCCGTGACCATCGTTGCGACGATGCTGATCGCCTATAGCGTGTTCGATCCGTCAGTGACGAAAATGATGATGCTCCTGCCGCTGATTATCTGCGGCCTGTGCATCGTGTCCTCGATCATCGGCACGTTCTTCGTTCGCCTCGGTTCCGGCAGCAAGAACATCATGGGCGCCCTGTATCGCGGCCTGATCTATACCGGCCTGTTCTCGGCCCTGATGATCGGCGCTGTGATGGTCAAGCTGGATGCCTTCATCCCCGAGATCAAAACCGCATCGGGCGATGTCATGGACAACCTTGACCTGCTGTGGTGCGCTCTGACCGGTCTTGGCGTGACTGGCCTTCTGGTCTGGATCACCGAGTACTACACCTCCACCGCGTTCCGTCCCGTGCGTGACGTCGCCAAGGCTTCGGAAACGGGCCACGGCACAAACGTCATTCAGGGGCTGGCCGTTTCCATGGAAGCGACCGCCCTGCCGGTGATCGTGATCTGTGCCGGTATCTTCATCGCCTACAGCACCGCGGGCCTTTACGGGATCGCGATTGCGGCAACCACCATGCTGTCTTTGGCAGGGATGATTGTCGCGCTGGACGCGTATGGCCCGGTGACGGATAACGCTGGCGGAATCGCCGAAATGTCCAACCTGCCGAAGGACGTCCGCGTGACGACCGACGCACTGGACGCTGTCGGCAACACCACCAAGGCTGTGACCAAGGGCTATGCTATCGGCTCCGCCGGTCTGGCTTCTCTGGTCCTGTTCGCCGGCTACACCGAAGAGATCAAGCACTATTTCCACGGCAACGAAGCGCTGGTGAATATCCAGTTCTCGCTGACCAACCCGTGGGTAGTGATCGGTCTGTTCATCGGCGGGATGCTGCCGTACCTGTTCGGCGCGATGTCGATGACGGCCGTTGGCCGTGCGGCAGGCAGCGTTGTGATCGAGGTGCGTCGTCAGTTCCGCGAGATCAAGGGCATCATGGAAGGCACGGCGAAGCCGGAATACGGCACCGCTGTCGATCTGCTGACCAAGGCCGCGATCAAGGAAATGATGGTTCCGTCCCTGCTGCCGGTTGCGACCCCGTTCGTTCTGTTCGGTGTTGTGTACTGGCTCTCCGGCGATCTTCTCCCGGCGTTTCAGGCGCTTGGCGCGATGCTGATGGGGACGATTGTTACCGGCCTCTTCGTGGCAATCTCCATGACCTCCGGTGGCGGTGCATGGGATAACGCCAAGAAATACATCGAGGAAGGCAATTACGGCGGCAAAGGTTCGGAAGCCCACAAGGCAGCCGTGACCGGCGATACCGTCGGCGATCCCTACAAGGACACCGCTGGCCCCGCCGTCAACCCGCTGATCAAAATCGCCAACATCGTCGCCATTTTGCTGGTTGCGATCGTTGCGAAGATGATGATGTAAGCGCGGTTTTCGCCGTAAATTCCAAAAAGCCCCTCGGAAATGAGGGGCTTTTTTCTTTTTCTGGCATGATCGTGGGCAAGGCATTATAAACACGCCCATGTCAGACAGCACCCAGATCACCATAGACTCCCTCGGCGCGCGCGGCGATGGAGTGGGCCGCTTGCCGGACGGGCGGCGGGTGTTCGTCGCGGGCGGATTGCCGGGGGAGCGTGTTGCCGCAGTCCTCGGCGCCGAGCGGGATGACGGCGTCAGCGCGCGGATTGAAACCGTTCTGGAACCCTCACCGCAACGGACGGAGCCTGCCTGCCGCCATTTCGGCACGTGCGGCGGCTGCGTCTTGCAGCACCTCAACCAAACGGCCTACGGCGCTTTCAAGATGGATCAGGTCAGGGTGGCGCTGGCGCGGGGCGATCTTCATCCCGCTATAATCGAAGGCCCGTTTATCAGCCCCCCGGGCAGCCGCCGCCGCGCGACTCTGGCGGCGTACCGCGACCATACGCGGCTGGCGTTCGGGTTTAACGAACAGCGCAGCAATAAAATCGTCGATCTGGCGGAGTGCCCGGTTCTAAGCCCGCGCCTTGTGGCGATCTTGCCATCCTTGCGCGAAACCCTTTCCAAAATCCTCCAGCCGGGGCAGGGGATGGATATCAGCCTGATCGATTCCGCCGGCGCGGTCGATGCCGTCCTGCGCCCGTGGGTGGCGAAGAAGGGCAAGGATCAATTGCCGCTCTTCATGCTGGAGCGCCTGAGCGCCTTTGCCGAAAACGCTGATCTTGCCCGCCTGACATGGCAGAACAGCGCCAGCGATGACACCGATCTGACACCCGTCGCGTGGCGCAAACCTTTTACCGTGAATTTTTCCGGCACGTCCGTAACGCCGCCGCCGGGCGCGTTTTTGCAGGCAACGCCGCAGGGCGAAGCCACGCTGATAGAGGCGGTGCTGCGGGCCTTGCCGAAGAAAGCAAAAGTCGCGGATCTGTACGCCGGGTGCGGAACCTTCACCTTCGCGATGGCCGCGGCCAGGCATAAGGTTCATGCGGCAGAAGGGTTTGCGCCTGCGCTTGCCGCTCTCAAAGCCGCCATGCCGGGCAAGCCCGTGACGGCGGAAAAGCGCGATCTGGCGCGGGAGCCCTTAAGCGCGCGGGAGCTGGACGGATATGACGCCGTCGTCATGGATCCGCCGCGCGTCGGTGCGCAGGCGCAGGCGAAAATGCTGGCGCGCTCCAGTGTCAAGCTGGTGGTCAGCGTGTCATGCAGCCTTGCCAGTTTTGTGAAAGACGGGGCTGTCCTGACCGATGCCGGATTCAGGCTGGAGCGCCTTGACGTCGTCGATCAGTTCTTGTGGTCGCCGCATATCGAGTTGGCCGGGGTGTTCCGCCGGGCCTAGCGGCCCGGGCTGCCGGAGTCGCCCACCGATTCCGCAGCGTTGAATTTCCCGAGGTTGCCGAAAAATTGTTGCAGGACGGTGATCTCGTTGCCGGAGGTCGCGGTCTTGCGGCGCTCATAGGGGATCTCTTCGCGGTTGCCGCCGACATCCTTGATGGTGGTCAGGACTCCGGTGTCGTCGAACGTCACCATGACGATGCGCTCATCCGTTACCTTGGGGTCGAGGATGCCCTTTTTCTCGGTGGTCTGGCCGATATAATACCAGATGTTTTCGTCAAAGGGGTCCTGTGTGGTGGGTGAGCCTATGGCGCGCAGGACATCGCTCTTGGTCGTGGTGCCGGGGTTCAGCGTGACCATCTGGTAGTCCTTGACCATGTTGCCGCGGGCGTTCACCGTTGGCGCACAGCCGCCCAAAGCCGCGAAAGCCGCCAAAATCATTGTGGTCAGAAGAAAGTTTTTCATGGTCATACCGTACCTTGATCGTCTATAAATCAGGCATAATTAATAATTATCCGAAGGGCGAAAAGCAATGCTGATATGGCTCCGCAAACCCACGCATCAACAAAGAGATATGGCCGAGCGCCTTTATGGCGCGATTGTGGCGCAGGCGCGTCAGCCGTTTTTCTACAGAGACCTTGCGGTTCCGGATACGGTGGACGGGCGTTTCGACATGATCCTGTTGCACGCTTTTGTCGTGATGCTTCGCCTGCGTGAGGGCGGCGAGGCGACCCGGGAGCTGTCGCAGACTCTTTATGACGTCATGTTCGCCGATATGGACCGGGCCGTGCGCGAAATCGGCATTGGCGACCTGAGCGTCAAAAAGCATATTCGCCGGATGATGAAGGCGTTCAACGGCCGGATGGCGGTGTATGAGGCTGCGCTGGCGGACTCCGATCCGGCTGCGCTGACCGAGGCCCTGCGCCGGAATGTCTATGGCACAGTCAAGGAAGCACAGGCAATCGCGCCGGAATCTCTCAAGGTTCTGGCAATGTATCTGCGTGAAACGGCGGATGCGGCTCGCGCCATGCCGGTTGAAATGATGACCGTCGGCGGGCAGATGCCGTGGGCGCAGGATATGAAGAAAGCCGCATAAACACAGGGGCTTTGACGATCATGGCAAAACGCAAGACGCCGGAGGTGGCAACCACGGCATGGTCATATACGGTGGATGAGGGCGAAGTCGGCGCGAACTTGCTGCGCCAGAAAATCGCCGCGAACGAAGCCGAGTGCAAGGCCGTGGCGAAACTGCTGAATATTCCCGCCATTCATTCCCTGTCGGCGGAGATGACCCTGACCCGCGCTCCCGGCAACAAGGCGGTCGTGCATGTTGAGGGCACCCTGAAAGCCGGGGTGACGCAAAGCTGCATCGTCACCGGCGCGCCGGTGAAATCCCACCTTGAGGAAGATTTCGAGGCCTGGTACGCCGACCCGGCCAGCTTTACCTCTCTGGCCAAGGTGCGGCGGGAGAAGGGGGCCAAGGGCAGCGATGCGGAAGTCCCGGTCATGGAAGAGCGCGAAGACCCCGAACCTATCGTGAACGGCAAGATCGATCTTGGCGATCTGGTCACGCAATACCTTTCCCTCTCGCTTGATCCGTATCCGCGGGTGCCTGGAGCGGTCTTTGCCGAGGGAGGCGGGGCGCAGGAGGCGGAGGAGCCTTCCGCCCTGCGTAAAAACCCGTTCGATGTCCTGAAGGACTGGAAATAGGTTTTTTGCCGGTCAGGGATATTAATTAAATATACTGGATACAAAATTGGGGGAAAAAGCGGCTCTTTTTACTTGCATAGGTCCGGAATTTCCTTTACTAACCACGCTTCTGAAGAGTTTAGAGGTCCAAAATGGCAGTACCGAAGAAAAAAACCAGCTCCTCCAAGCGCAACATGCGCCGTTCCCACCATGCCCTGACGGCAACGAACTGGGTTGAGGACGCGACATCCGGCGAGCCGAAGCGCCGCCACCATATCGACCTGAAAACCGGGATGTATCGCGGCAAGCAGGTTATCGAACCGCGCGATTAAGCCCGTTTCCGGGACGTTCCGAATTGAAGCAACGGGGGGTTTGTTCTCCCCGTTTTTCACGTTTATAATCCGCGCGTTCTCTATCAGACGGGGTGTTCTTTGCCATACCACCAGACTATTGCGCTCGATGCCATGGGCGGGGATTTCGGACCCGAGGTCGTCATTCCTGCCGCGGCGCTGGCGTTGGCCGAATTGCCGGGGGCGCAGTTTCTTATTTTCGGTGACGAGCGCCGGATTCAGCCGCTGCTCATGAAGTACCCTGCGCTGGCGGCGTGTTCGACCGTGCGCCACACTGAAAAAATGATCGGCAACGACGAAAAGCCATCGCAGGCGCTTCGCTCCGGCAAGGACTCCAGCATGCGCCTTGCCATCGAGGCGGTGAAGAACGGCGACGCCGACAGCATCGTTTCCGGCGGCAATACCGGGGCGCTGATGGCGATGTAGAAACTCATCCTGAAAAACCTGCCGGGAATCGACCGTCCGGCGCTGGCCAGCGTCTTTCCAACCATGAGGGGCGAAACCACGGTTCTGGATCTTGGCGCGAATATCGTCTGCGATGCGGAAATCCTTGTGCAGTTCGCGGTTCTGGGCACGGTCTATGCCCGCGTCGTGCGCGGGGTGCAGAACCCGAGTATCGGATTGCTGAATATCGGGTCTGAGGAGATGAAAGGTCATGATCAGCTCCGCGCGGCGGCGGCGATCCTGTCCGATGTCGAACTGCCGGGCCGCTATCACGGCTTTATCGAAGGCAACGATATTCCCTACGGCACAGTCGATGTCGTAGTGACCGACGGCTTTACCGGCAATGTCACCCTGAAAGTTGTGGAGGGTGTAAGCAAACTGTTCAGCCAGTTCACGCGCGAGGCTCTGGGCTCGACGCTGCTCTCCCGCCTCGGGGCCATACTGGCCTATCCGGCTTTGAAGAAACTGAAAAAACGCATGGATGCGCGGCATTATAACGGCGGAATGTTCCTTGGCCTCAACGGCATCTGCGTCAAAAGTCATGGCGGGTCGGATGAGATCGGCTATGCCAACGCGATCAAGGTCGCGGCCAATCTTGTCGAGCATGGTTTCAACAAGCGCGTGGCGCATGAGATTGAGCACCTGATGAATCAGGAATCGTTTATCTCAAGCCTGACTGCGCAAACCAATACTTAGGAAGTCTCCTGTCATGACCATTCGCACCATCATCCGCTCCTGCGGTTCGTACCTTCCGGCGAAGGTTCTGACCAACAAGGACATGGAAAAAATCGTTGAAACGTCGGACGAATGGATCGTTCAGCGCACGGGCATCCGGGAGCGCCATATCGCCGCCGAAGGCGAAACCACCGCCGATATGGCGATTGCCGCCGCGCGCCGCGCGCTGGAGGCTTCGGGCCTGCGCGGAGAAGATATCGACGGGGTGATCGTCGCGACATCGACGCCGGATACCACCTTTCCGTCCGTCGCCGTCAAGGTGCAGGCGGCGCTGGGGGTGAAGGGCGGGCCGAGTTTTGATGTACAGGCGGTTTGCGCCGGGTTCGTCTATGCTTTGACCGTGTGCGACAGCCTGATCCGCCCCGGTGCGGCCAAACGCCTTATCCTCGTGGGGGCGGAGAAGATGACCTCCATCCTCAACTGGGAAGACCGCACCACCTGCGTTCTGTTCGGCGACGGGGCCGGGGCGGTGGTGCTGGAGGCCGATATGAACGCCGCCGGAACGACCGGCGACACCGGCATTCTCTCTACCCATCTTCATGCCGACGGAACGCTCAAGGATATTCTCTACGTCGATGGCGGCGTCAGCTCGACGGGGACCAGCGGCCATATCGTCATGGAAGGCAAGGAAGTGTTCCGCAACGCCGTCAGCGCCATGGCCGATGTGGTCGATGAGGTTCTGGCCCATAACAAGGTCAGCCCGGACCAGATCGACTGGATCATCCCGCATCAGGCCAATGTGCGGATCATCGAGTCTACCGGCAAGAAGCTCGGCATCCCGATGGAGCGCGTCGTCGTCACCGTCGACCGCCACGGCAATACCTCTGCCGCCTCGATTCCCCTTGCTCTGGCCGAGGCGGTCGGGGACTCTATAGGACTGATTTTCCTGAGAAATTTAATTTAAACAGGCACGCCTTTCATTAAAGGGCGGGGCCACCATATCACTTGTGTGGAGGGGGATGGTTTTTTTGAGGGGGAATTATGATGGATACAGATGTTATTCCCGGAGCTGGCGATCTCCACGTTCTGGCCGTTGACGACAATATGATGACCCTGACTTTTACGCGCAGCCTTTTGGAGTATTTCGGCTTTAAGAATATCGATGTTGCAATGAACGGTCAGGACGCTCTGGACAAGATCCATGAGAGCGAGGGTATGCACAAGGTTTACGATATTATTTTTATAGACTGGAATATGCCGGGGATGAGCGGATATGACCTGCTTCGCTTTTGCCGGGAAGACCGTTTCCTTGACAATACAGCGGTCATCATGATTACGGCGGAAAGCCAGAAAAGAAATATGCTCGAAGCGGCAAAAGCCGGAGCGACATCCTATATCATCAAGCCGGTTTCAAAAGACGATATGCATTTGAAAATATGCCAGACGCTTTCCCGGAGAATGAGATTGAAAAGCGTCCGGGCGGATTCCACAATTTATATTTAGAGGCGTTCTTCGGCATATGGCCGCGGCATGCCGCTGGAGAAAAGTCATGAAAAGCGTTGCTATTCAGTCAAATCCGGAAAATTTTCAAACTGTCATTCAGCGGCTGAGTGCCATTCGCAGTCAATTGGTGCTGGTTTTTTCTTCAAAGGAGATATTGGAAAAGGGGGAAGTGATTTCTTCGATTAGGAAGGCCATTCCCGGCGTCAACGTCATGGGGTGCAGCACCTCTGGCGAGATCGGCGAGACGGTTGAAGACAATTCCCTGAGCGTGCTTGGCCTTCGTCTGGAAAATTCGTCTTTCAAGCTGGCTTCTGTCCCCCTGGGCCATGAAAATGATTCTCGCAGCGCCGGAGAAGCTGTTACGAAAGCCTTGTCCGGAAAAAATCTGAAGGCGATGATCGTTTTTGCACCGGGGCTTGTCGTTAACGGCAGCGAATTTGTGCAAGGTTTAAAGAAGGGCTTGCCTGAAGATGTGTGCGTTTCCGGCGGGCTGGCGGGTGTTGGAATGGATCTTGGCAGGCCTTGCGTCGCTTTGAATGGCGATATTTCCGGCGATGAGGTGATCGCCCTGGGCCTGTATGGGGAGCATATTCATGCCCATGGCGGGTCGATGGCGGGGTGGAAGCCGTTTGGGCCCCGGCGCCGCGTGACAAAAGCCAGGAAAAACATTCTTTATGAGCTTGATGAAAAACCGGCTCTGGCTTTGTACCGGGAATATCTTGGCGACCGGGCTGTGGAGCCTAATTTCCACCGTTTACTTTACCCGCTTGCGATCATGGATGAGAGCGGAGAGATGAAGCACGACTTGATCCGTTCCCCCATTGGGGCCGATGAGGAGACAAGCAGCATCATTCTCGCCGGAAATTTAAAAACAGGAGATATTGTCAGCCTTATGTATGCGGGCACGGATGAATTGGTTGAAGGCGCAAGATCTGCGGCAATGAAGGCTTTGCATGACCGCCTACCTGTTGATGAATCCGCAGCGATTTGCATCAGTTGTTATGGCCGCAGGATGATGATGGGGGAGGATACCGAGGAAGAAGTATACGCGGTGCGTGATATTTTCCAGGGCGTGCCCATTGCCGGTTTCTATTCATACGGTGAAATCGGCATCCATGATGATACAAGGAATCCCGAGATCTATAATCAGACAATGACCGTCATTTATATTACAGAACATGTGTGCTGAACTTCATGAACATTCAAGAAAGCTTCTGCGGCAGGTAAGGCGGCATTTAAAAGATAAGGATGCCGAGCAACACATTCTGGATTTGTCGAAACTTATTGAAAATGCCCCCCCGCCCCTTGGCAGGGAGCTGGATTATCTCGATATTCTCCAAAATTTCCCGGATTTCCTCAATGCTGTCGATAAATCCTATGCGGAATATGAGGAGAAGATAAAGCTGGGCTTTCGCAGCCTGGAATACAGCTCCCGTGAGTTAAATGTTTCGAACCGCAGACTTGAGATTCTCAATGAAAATATCAATGCCATGCTGGATAGCCTTGGTCAGGGATTGGTTTTTTTCGATCGGCAGGGTATTTTCTCGCAGATTTACTCGAAAGCATGCGCAACCCTTTTCGATACCATGCCGGGCGGAAGAAGCGTTTCCGATGTACTGAATTTCGACGCCAGTCAGAAAGAAGATTTTGTGCTCTGGCTTTCGCTTGTTTTCAGTCCGGAATCGGCGTTGTCGTTTGACGATATGGCGGGGCTGGCTCCGGATTCTTTCATAAACAGGCGTGGCCGGGATATCCATCTTGAATATCGCCCTGTACGCAGCGCGTCCGGGGAAATCTCGGGGGTTTTGCTGATTGCCACGGACAGGACGCAGGAAAAACGGGCGCAGGAAGAGCTTGAAGCGACGCAAAGCCTGTCGCGCTTTATCGTTCGTGCGGCCCAGAACAGAAATGAATTTACCAATTTTATCCGCAATATGCGCTCTTTCGTGACGGATCATGCAATTTGCAAAACCCGCGATATTGTCGAGATATTGCGTGAGATGCACACCTACAAAGGGCTTGCCTTTCATTTCGGCCTTGAGCGGCTGGGCAATATTCTCAATCAGGCTGAGTCGGAGATAGGGCAAGGAAAAAACATATCCGGCGACGATGTTGCTGCAGGATTTTTCAAGGAGATTGAAAGGGAGCTTGAAGACGCCATCCGCCATGGTGAAAATTTGCTGGGCCGCGATTTTCTGGACCGTGGTCAGGTGCGGATGGTTGAATACAAGAAATTGTGCGCTCTGCGCGATCGTTTGAGGCGGCTACCTGCCGCAGAAAAAGACGATCTGCTCGCTTTTATCGATTCCGAAATCATGGCTGTCCCTATACGGGAATGTTTCTCTACTTTTGAAGCGGAGCTGGCCCGCATCGCGGAGACGCAGGGCAAGCCGGCGCCGCATGTTTATTACAATACGATCATATCGGCTTTGCCTCTGGGCGATTACGGCGAGTTTTTTGAATCGCTGGTTCATCTGGCCCGCAACATCATGAGTCATGGCATTGAAGATCAGGCTTTGCGCCGGGCGGCAGGAAAGGCGGACAGGGGGTGCGTCAGGGTGCGTATTGAAAAGTGCAAGAACATGGCAACCGGTGGGCAGGAGTACATGTTCGAGTTTGAAGACGATGGCAGGGGATTTGATATGGCGCTCCTGCGGCAGCGCCTGTCCGATACGAATCCCAGTTTTATGGTTGAGCAGATGACAGACGATCAGGTGCTTCAGTTCGTCTTCCAGTCCCAGTTTTCAAGCCAGGCTTCGGCAAGCACTCTGGCCGGGCGGGGGATGGGGATGTATGCCATCCGCCGGGCGGTCGAGCAGGCCGGGGGGCGGTTCCGGGCGGATTCGGGGCAGCCGGGGGCCCGGTTTTCCTTCGTTTTACCCGTCCGCAGCCCCTCTTGACCATAATTTAAGAAAATCCCGTTACCCTTTGATATGAATCACCTTTCCCGGACAAGACCGTTGACGGTTCCGGAACAAGAGGGTAGGCTTTTTTTATTCCTGATACGAAAAGGCGAGGCAAACAATGACCAATCGCACGATTACACGGGCCGATCTGGCCGAATCGGTCTACGAACAGGTCGGACTGTCCCGGAACGAATCTTCGGATCTGGTCGAGCTGGTGCTGGAGGAAGTCTCCAAGGCGCTGATCGACGGCAAGAACGTGAAGATTTCTTCCTTCGGCAGTTTTTCGATCCGTGAAAAAGGCGAGCGCATTGGCCGCAACCCCAAAACCGGGGTTGAAGTACCGATTTTGCCGCGCAAGGTTCTGGTCTTCCGGGCATCGCATGTCCTCAAAGACCGGATCAACAAGGGCGCGTAACCTCCAAAAAAACAAACGGGAAGAAACAACATGACCGGACTGAACCCGAAGCAGGCGCACGACTTTGACGAAAAGGTTGATCAAGTCTTAACAGAGGATGGTGCCGAAACCGCGTCCGGCAGGAAGGCCCCCGGGGCGTTCCGCACTATCAGCGAAGTGGCCGACGAACTGGACGTGCAGCAGCATGTCCTGCGCTTTTGGGAAACGAAATTCAGTCAGGTCCGCCCCCTGAAACGCGGCGGCGGCCGCCGTTATTACCGCCCGGAAGATGTGGCGCTGCTCAAGAAAATCCACACGCTGCTCTACACCGAAGGCTACACGATCAAGGGCGTGCAAAAACTCCTGAAGACGCAAGGCAAGGCCCAGCTTCTGGCCGACGCGCCGCAGCCGCCGCAGGTTGCGGTCAGGGCTCCGGCCCCGGCGAACGAGCAGGCGGTGCAGCGCATCTCCGTTCCCCCCGTCGGGACAGCCAGCGTTACCGTCAGTCGCAGCGTGGACTTGAGCGACAAGCAGCGCTCGATCCTGCAGGCGATGCTGGGGGACCTGCGCGACCTGCGCAATATGATCAGCCCGGACGGAAAAGGCGAATAAACCCGCCATCTTCAGAAGGTATTTGCCTTTTCCGGGGCAGGACGGTATAGGTTTCCATCCAGATGTCGGAGTGTGGCGCAGCCCGGTAGCGCACTTGCATGGGGTGCAAGGGGTCGCAGGTTCAAATCCTGTCACTCCGACCATTTGGAAATCAATGACTTAGCTGGTAAATGGTTAACAAAAAGCGGTCCTTCGGGGCCGCTTTTGCCACATTTGGGTGTCCGCTGTAACCTGCAGAAATCCGCCATTGTCTGCGCTGACATTTTTGAATCTGTGGCGCGTTTGTGGCGCGGCGCGGTGCCCTTGCCACCAATGCAAGGTATCGGAGTCACCCCCGATTCGGCCTATTTCGGACCGAATCGGAGGGCAAGACAGCGGCGAATATTCGTCACCGTGCGCTTGGCTGCATCGCGGTCTTGCCGCGAGTGGGCTTCAGGTGTGGCGATTTCCGCAGCTTTACGAAAAATTGCATGCAGTTCGCGGGTCGATTTCTGTTTCAGCTCTTCGATAGTCAGGCTCTTGCGCGTCATGTCTTCCTCCTTCGCTGGAGGCCGCCCAGGGCGGCCTTGTCAGGGGCGGAGGAGCGCTGGGATCAAGGCTTGCACCCGGAGGGCCGCAACGTCAGAGGAGGAGCGCTTCGCGCTTGCCAGGCTGATGGGCTTGCGCTACGAAAGAACTGAAAAGGCCGCTACGGCTGGCCGTGTTGACAAGGACCGTATCGTCGATGACGTGAAGATCGGCACCACGACGGCAACGGAACTGCTGTTCCTAAAGTACATGATGGATAGCCTGCGCCCCGGCGGACGCTGCGGTGTGATCATTCCCGAGGGCGTTCTGTTTGGTTCCACGGGCGCGCACAAGGAACTGCGCCGTCAACTGATCGAGAACAACCGCGTCGAGGCTGTCATGAGCCTGCCCGGCGGGGTATTCCAACCGTATTCCGGCGTGAAGACCTCTGTGCTCTTCTTCAGGAAGGGCGGCACGACCGACAACGTGCTCTTCCTGCATGCCGATAACGATGGCTACAAACTCGATGCGAACCACGACACGCCCATCGAATCCGATGACCTGCCGGGCCTGATCGCCGCCTACCGTGATCGCGAGGCGGGCCTCAGGGCATGGGAGGCGCGAGACCCCACAGCGGAATGGACCACGCAATGGTGGTTTGCGGATGCAGCCAAACTGCGGGCCAACGACTTCAATCTGTCGGCGGGACGCTATCGCCCGATGAGTCAGACGCAAGTCGAGCACCAGGACCCGCGTGAACTGCTCGATGAACTGGCGGCTATCGAGGCCGAGATTGGTGAAGAAATCGACGCGCTGCGCGTTGCGCTGAGTGAGGCAGCATGACCGCGCAATCTGTGCGACTTGGCGACATTTGCCGACAGGATCGAAGTGAACGACCGGAGCTGCGCTACGTTGGTCTGGAGACCATCGAGGGGAATACAGGCCAACTTCTGGACGGCGAGCTTTCCAAGACACCGGAGGTGCCGTTAGCCAACAGCTTTCGCTTCGGTCCTGAGCATGTGTTGTATGGAAAACTCCGTCCCTACTTAAACAAGGTTGCATTGCCAGACTTCGAGGGAAAGTGTTCAACCGAGATCATCCCTCTTCTTCCTGCCGACGGGGTTGATCGAAGATACCTCTCGTACTTTCTGCGTTCTGCTGGCACTGTTACCCGAATCTCAGACCGCACGGCAGGCGCACGAATGCCGCGCGCAGACATGGATTTCGTGCTGAGCTTACAGCTACGACTTCCCCCCCTTGATGAGCAACGGCGGATCGTAGATATTCTTTCCCGAGCCGAGGGAATTGTCCGGCTACGGCGGGAAGCACAGAAGAAGGCCGCCGCCATCATTCCGGCACTGTTTGCCGATATGTTCGGAGACCCGGCGACGAACCCGAAAGGGTGGCCTGTTGTTCCGCTTGGTGATGCCCTTCGCGCCGCCGACTATGGCAGCAGCACGAAGGCATCTGAGACAGGAGCGGGCGTTCCGCTGATCCGCATGAGCAACGTCACCTACGCGGGAGACCTCGATCTCTCCGATCTCAAGTACGTAGAGCTTGAGCCTGTGGACGTGGAGCGCTTCCGCCTTCAGAAGGGCGACATCCTTTTCAATCGCACGAACAGCAAGGAGCTTGTCGGCAAGACGGGCATTTGGAATGTCGATCTCGACGCGGTCGCAGCGTCATACTTCATTCGCCTCCGCGCGCGCGAGGATGCCGCACGCCCGTTCTACGTCTGGGCCTTCATGAACTCGCGCCACATGAAGCGCGTTCTCTTCGATACCGCGCGCGGCGCAATCGGGCAGTCCAACATCAACAGCAAGGAACTCAAGGCGTTCCGGATCCCGCTCCCGCCCATTGATGTGCAGGCGCACTTTGAGGACCGCTGCCACTCCGTCTTTGGCATCGTTGGGCAGCAGACGGAAGCCCGCAAGAAGGCGGAAGCGACCTTCCAGTCACTTCTCGCTCGGGCATTCAGCTGCGGCTCGAACTCTGCCGAAATGGCGTTGGAGGAGGCCGCTGTAGCATGAAGTACGCCTACGAAGACCTCAGCGAGGACCAGTTCGAGCAGCTTGTGGTGCTGCTTTGCCGTCGCTTGCTCGGCATGGGCGTGCAGGGATTTGCCAAAGGCGTTGATGGTGGGCGCGATGCAAAATTCGTTGGCACTGCCGAGCTGTTGCCGAGTAAGGCTGCCCCATGGACAGGCACTGTCATCGCGCAGGCGAAGCACACCAACGGGTACAATCGCAGCTTCTCCGAGGGCGACTTCTTTAACGCGAAGTCCGAGAACACTGTGATCGGCAAGGAAGTGCCGCGGATCAAGAAACTCCGCGATGGCAAGCAGCTTGATCACTACATGCTCTTCGCCAATCGGAAATTGACCGGCAACGCCGAGAGCGACATCCGCACTCATCTTTCCAAGACGTGCGGCATGGCCGAATCGTCCATCATTCTGTGCGGCCTTGAACAGCTTGAAAGCTGGCTGAAAGAGTTCCCGGACGTGCCGGGCAAGGCCAATCTCGATCCCGTCGATTCTCCCTTGATCGTCAGTCCGGACGACCTTTCGGAGGTCGTTCAGGCCTTGGCCCGTCACATGGACGGCGCAGCAACCACGCTCGACGCGCCGCCGACACCTCGAACACCGTACGAGACGAAGAACGCGATCAACAACATGAGCGCCGAGTATGCCCAGGGAATGCGCAGGCTTTACCTGAAGGAAACGACGCAAGTCAAAACCTTCCTCGCCGCGCCGGAGAACGAGGAACTGCTACGGATGTATGAGGCGGTCGTCGAAGAGTTCCAGCTCAAGATCATTGCCAAGCGCAAGAACTACCAGTCCTTCGACGACGTGATGAACTATCTGATCGACCTGCTGCTTGCCCGCGATCCACTCCTGCGCGCTAACAAGCGGTTGACCCGCGTCATGCTCTTCTATATGTACTGGAACTGCGACATCGGGGAGGGCGAAGATGCTGCGGCCTACTAAACACTCGCACCCGGATCGTACGGTTGTGAACGTTGCGTTGCTCCTGCTCACGCGCCTTCGCAAGCGCCGTCTTGACGGCTATAGCGCGCTGCGCGGCTATGCCAAGAAGGCCGTTACCGGGGGCGACGTACTGTTCCTGCCCGCGCTCAACTTTCTCTTCCTTCTCGGTCTGATCGAGTACCGCCCCAAGACCGACGCTATCGAATACGTGGGGCCAAATGAAGCTGTCTAGGATTTACTGCAACAAGCCCGACCTGTTCGGCCCTATCGATTTCCGGGCAGGACTGAACGTCGTTCTGGCCGAGATCAGGCTGCCCGAGAACCGCGACAAGGACACGCACAACCTCGGAAAGACCACGCTCGGGCGGATGATCGACTTCTGCTTTCTGGCCGGGCGCGATCCCAAGTTCTTCCTCTTCAAGCATGAAGAGTTGTTTAAGGACTTCGTCTTCTTCATGGAGATCGAGCTGGCCGATTCGTCCTGCGTGACTGTTCGGCGCGGCGTCGAGGAGGCCTCCAAGATCAGCTTCAAGAAGCATGAGGCCGCACACCAGGACTTCACCGAACTCCCCGAAGCCGACTGGGATCACGTCAATTTGCCGTTCGAGCGTGCCCGCGAGATGCTTGATGGATTGCTCGACTGGCGCGCGGTGTCCCCGTGGGACTTCCGCAAGGGCCTTGGCTATCAGCTTCGCAGTCAGGACGACTTTCAGGAAGTGTTCCAGCTACGCCGGTTTGTCGGCGCGCACGCGGATTGGAAGCCCTACGTCGCCCACATCTTGGGCTTCGACCACAAACTGATCGAGCAGCACTACGAGAAAGAGGCGCAGCTAGAGGAGAAGAAGGCCAAGGCAGAAACGATCAAGGCCGAGCTTGGCGGTTCGGTCGATGAAATCAGCAACATCGAAGGCATCTTGCTCCTGAAGCAAAAGGATGCAGAGAAGAAGCAGAAGCTCCTCGACGCTTTTGACTTTCGGCAACAGGACAAGGACCGCACGAAGCAGCTTGTCGAGGAAATCGACACACGCATCGGCGCGCTCAACTCACAGCGGTACTCACTCAGCCAGAGCAAGAAGAAGATTACCGCTTCGCTCGAAGAGGATCAGATTCTCTTCAGCCCCGATGAGGCCCAGCGTCTCTTCAGTGAGGCAGGGGTCTTGTTCTCCGGGCAGATCAAGAAGGACTTCGACCAACTGATCGCGTTCAACCGCGCCATTACCGAAGAGCGTCGCCGCTACCTTCAAGAGGAACGAGCAGAGGTCGATGCGGAACTCAAGAGCATCGGGGCGGAATTGAACACGCTCGGCAAGCGCCGCTCCGACATGCTAGGCTTCCTCAGCGGCACCGATGTGTTCGCCAAGTACAAGCAGGTCACGGACGATCTCGTGACGCTGCGCGCCGACATTGCAACGCTGGAGCGGCAGCGCGGCTTTCTCCGCCGTCTGCAAGAGCTGCGGGGGGAGATTCGCACCCTCTCCGAGGAATGCACACATCTCCAGTCGCAGATCGAAGCCAATGTCGAGGCGCAAAGCGCCGACAACGACAGTCTCTTTTCGTCCATCCGCCTCTTCTTCAGCGAAATCGTCGAGGACGTGATCGCGCACAAAGCCTTGCTCAATGTGCGCGTTAACGGTGAAGGTCATCTTGAATTCAAGGCCGACATCCTCGACGACGCTGGCAAGACCACCAGTGCAGGCCTCGGCCACACCTACCGCAAACTCTTGTGCATCGCGTTCGACCTTGCCGTCCTGCGCGCGCACCTTGATGACAAGTTTCCTCGCTTCGTCTATCACGATGGCGTGTTCGAGTCGCTGGACGACCGCAAGAAGGCCAATCTCCTTGCGGTGATCCGCGAGTACGCCGACCTCGGTGTTCAGCCGGTCATCACGCTGATCGGCTCTGACATGCCGCCAGCGGCAGAGGGTGAGTCGTCCGCGTTCTCCCCTGATGAGATTGTGCTCACCCTGCACGACGAAGGGCCCGAGGGACGCCTCTTCCGCATGAAGGCTTGGTAGCGACTCCGGCGGGCTCTCATTGCTGTCCCGCCGTTCCCTGCTTTCCTCCTTGAGCGATTGCACTTTGCCGTGATCCTGGCACGGGCGCGGCCCGGTCAAAGGGCGGGGCTGCGCTCGTCCTCGCTTCCGCGCTTCGCTTGTGCAGCTCCGGGCGACCCATGACCTGTCCTGCTTGACCCCGCGCCTTGTCCCGTCACGTCGCAACGCTCAATGAAAGGAGAACGACGATGACGACAACCAGGAAACCCGCCTTCATCGCTTATGCCGTAACCGGCGAAGGCAAACAAACCTTCTGGACCCGCATCGGGTCAGCGTGGCCGCAGCAAAGCGGCGAGGGGTTCAACGTCGATCTGCACGCCCTGCCGGTGAACGGCCGCATCATCCTGATGTCGCCCAAGGCCGTGCAGGAAGCCCCTGAGGGCGCGGAGGTGGCGCAATGAGCGCCCCTCTCTTCCCCCTGGGGCAAATCGTGGCGACACCTGGCGCGCTCGAAACCTCCCGGTACCCGGAGCAACTCTTCGAGCTGCTGGCCCGTCATGTGCGCGGCGACTGGGGCTGTGTCGATCCCGAGGACGCTGCCACCAACGACGAGGCCGTAACGGCGGGCCTGCGCATCCTCTCGGCATATGCGATCGATCCAGCTCTACCGTGCGCGGGCTTCGGCGAGAACTGCGTCTGGATCATCACCGATGCCGACCGTTCGGTAACCACGATCCTGCTGCCCGACGACTACTAGTCGAGTCGTCTCATGGCTCGGCGATCTGCCGAGCCATGATCGGATCACTCTTTTTCCGTGTCCCATGCGGTGCTGAGATACTAGAGGTAAGGCGTCGCGTATCCGACGAACTCGTCATGCTCGGCCCTGCGGACGTTCCAGCGGTTGTTCGCTCCCTCCGGTCGTTCTCTTTCCTCGCAGACCGTTAGGTACAAGCGGCGCTTGGCGCGCGAGATACCGACAAAAAAGGCGGAGCGTTCGGCGTCCGCCTCACCCCAGAAAGTCTGCTTCTCAACACCCAGTACAACGACCGTGTCGAACTCCAGGCCCTTG
>JACPDM010000155.1 GCA_016184045.1 Micavibrio aeruginosavorus
GATAACTTTCGCGTCGCTTCGTACCGGAATTATATCCATACGTTGCCGTCCCCCGGCACCTTTCCGCATTGATTTTGCGCAGGTCTTAAAAAATAATAGAACAGGCCGTATTAGAAAAAGATTAATTACACATAACCCATTGTAAAATATCCTGTTTTTTGCCGCAACCGCAGCATGGTTTGGCCTTGAAAGAAGGGCTTTCATGCCATTACACTGGCCCGCGATCAACACGCATACAGACGGAAAAAACCTATGAAAATCCTCGTCCCGGTCAAACGCGTCATCGACGCCTATGTCTCCATCCGCGTCAAGGCGGATCACAGCGGCGTTGAAACGGCGAACGTCAAAATGTCGATGAACCCTTTTTGTGAAATCGCGGTAGAGGAAGCCGTGCGCCTGAAGGAAGCCGGAAAGGCGAGCGAGATCATCGTCGTCTCCGCCGGTTCCGCCGCTGTACAGGAAACCATGCGCACCGCCATGGCAATGGGCGCCGACCGCGGCATCCATATCCAGACGGAAGAAGAAATCGACCCCCTGACCATGGCCAAATTGCTGAAAGCCGTGGCGCAGAAAGAACAGCCCGGCCTCATCCTCGCCGGCAAGCAGGCGATTGACGGCGAAAGCAACCAGACCGGCCAGATGCTCGCGGGCCTGCTCGGCTGGGCGCAGGGCACTTTTGCCTCGAAGATCGTGCTCGACGGCGACTCCGCCCTTGTCACACGCGAAATCGATGGCGGGCTTGAAACGCTGAAACTCAAAATGCCCTGCGTTATCACCACCGACCTGCGCCTGAACGAACCGCGCTACGCCGCCCTGCCCAATATCATGAAGGCGAAGAAAAAGCCGCTGGATACGATCACTCCCGCCGATCTTGGCGTTGCCGTTCAAAACCGGATCAAAGTTCTAAAAGTCGTCGAACCGCCCAAACGCAAGGCGGGCGTCAAAGTCGCCAGCGTCGAAGAACTGGTCGCAAAACTGAAAACCGAAGCGAAGGTCATTTAAGATGAGCATTCTTGTCATTGCCGAACACGACAACACAGCCCTCAACCACGGCACGCTGAACGCCGTCACTGCCGCCGCGAAAATGGGCGGAGACATTCATGTTCTGGTCGCGGGCCAGAACGCGGGGAGCGTTGCCGCCGCAGCCGCAAAAATCACAGGCGTCAGCAAAGTCATTCACGCCGATGACGCGGCTTACGCGCATCCCCTGGCCGAAAACCTTGCCAATCTGATCGCGCATGTCGGGAAGAATTATACCCATGTCGTCGCCCCGGCTTCGTTCTTCGGCAAGAACGTCATGCCCCGCGCTGCCGCGCTGATGGACACGGTGCAGATCTCGGACATCGTTGCCGTGGAATCGCCCGATACCTTCGTGCGCCCGATCTATGCCGGGAATGCGCTGGAAACCGTGCAGGCCAGCGGCACCCCGCTTGTGGTCACCGTGCGCCCAACCGCTTTTGACGCCGCCACGGAAGGCGGCAGCGCCGCGATTGAACCGCGCGCCGCGACCGGCGATACCGGCCTTTCCGCCTTTGTCGGACAGGAACTCACCAAATCTGAGCGCCCCGACCTTCAGACCGCAAAAATCGTCATCTCCGGAGGTCGCGGCCTTGGCAGCGGCGAGAACTACGAGAAATACATTATTCCCCTCGCCGACAAGCTCGGCGCAGCCACGGGCGCATCCCGCGCCGCCGTCGATGCGGGCTATGTGCCGAACGATTATCAGGTCGGCCAGACCGGGAAGATTGTCGCGCCACAGCTTTATATCGCCGTCGGCATCTCCGGCGCGATCCAGCATCTTGCAGGCATGAAGGATTCAAAGGTCATCGTCGCGATCAACAAGGACGGCGAAGCGCCGATCTTCCAGGTCGCCGATTACGGCCTTGTCGCCGATCTGTTCGAAGCCCTGCCCGCACTTGAAAAGGCGCTGGGGTAAATCCTACATCTTGTAATAATGCACCATCGGCAGGATGGCCATGTCGAGGATATGGCCATTCATGGCGTTATAAAGTTCCGCCTTGCTTGCCCCCGCGGCAATGCCGGGGGCGTTATCAAGCGCAAAAACGCGAAACTGGTACATGAATTGCCCCCTGGGATCGCACGGGCCGATATAACCCGGCTGGCCGATGTCGGATTGCGCCTGCATCATCCCGCCAGTCAGCGCCGCCCCCACGGGAATGGCGGCAGGCAGGCCCTTGGCCGCCGCAGGAATGCCGTAAAGCGCCCAGTGCAGGATATTGGCCCCTTGCGTTTCATCTTTTTCAAACAGAACGACAAAACTTTTCGTCCCTGAAGGCGCGCCGGTCCAGAGCAACGCGGGCGATGTTCCCGCGCGGTAACATGTATGCGTCAAGGGAAGGCGCTCGGTCGGCACATCAGGCGCAGACACTTTCAGCGTTCCGGCGATCTTTCCGATCTGCAATTCCCCATTTCCTGCGAACGGCAAGGGAGCCGCAGTCGGCGCCGGGGCTACCGCATTCTTCGCAGCGACAGGGGCGGATGCAGCCGCCGTATCTTCAAGCATGTCGCGGTTCGTAGAAACGAACGGCGCGGGCGCAGCAGGAACAGGGGTCGTCGCAGGTTCGGGCACAGCGGCGATCTGCGGCGGCGCCATGAACGTTGCCGTCTTCGGCTGGTGGATTGTCCCCTTGAGAACAAAAACGACCGCCACCACCGCCAGCACGGCAATGCCGAAAGCAAGGACAAGCGTTCGCTTGGTGTTTTCAGGATCGAACATTCTTCCAGCCATGACCCGTTCCTTCCGGTCGATGAATCGTTGATGCCATTTTCATTATAAAGATTTAGGTCAACTCCCGCAAAAGCCCCTCAATTCCTTGCTCGATCAGGCTCAGGACATGCTCGAAATCCGCAGGGCCGCCGTAATACGGATCCGGCACATCGGCGATTCCAGTTTCTTTCGCATAATCCATGAACATCCGGATATCCGCCAAAGCCTCCGGCGGGGCCATGCGGGTCAGGTTTTGAAAGTGGCCGCGATCCATGGCGAGAATGAGATCGAAATCGTGAAAATCACTTTGCGCAACCTGCCGCGCCCGCAGCGCGCGCAAATCATAGCCGCGCCGCAAGGCCGTTTCGATGGTGCGCGGATCCGGGGCGCAATCGATGTGATAGCCGTGCGTTCCAGCGGAATCGATCAAGAAATCCCGAGCCCTGCCGCCTTGTTTCAAAACATGCAGCATCACGCCCTCCGCCGTGGGCGAGCGGCAAATATTCCCGGTGCAGACAAAAAGGATGCGTTTCATCCCGCCTTACCGATATGGGCCTGAAAGATTTTCAGGGTTTCCGCGCTGACATGATGCTCAAGACCTTCTGCATCGATCTCCGCGATTTCATCGGGAACACCGATGCTTTTTAAAAACGCGACGACGATGCCGTGACGTTCCTTGCAGCGCCGCGCGAGCGCCGCTCCCTCCTCGGTCAGGAACAGGGAGCGGTATTTGCGGTTGCTGACCAGCCCCTCGCGATTGAGGCGCGCGACAATCTTGTTGACCGTCGCATGCGATACGCCGAACCGTGCCGCCAGATCGACCACCCGCGCCTCGCCCTGCGCAGCGATCAGATCGGCGATCATCTCGACGTAATCTTCCGCCGTTTCGCTCTGATGCGCTTCGCGCACACGGCCGAACCGGCGGGCCTGCAATTCCGGCGCGATCGCGGCTGCCGGGGCGTCATTATTATCCATGTGATTTCATTGCCTTTATCGGGATGAGTCAGATTTTATTGTGCCATAAAATTCTTTAACCGTGGCTAAACTTTGTAAAGCGGCTGCGCAACCGGCTTGATCGGTAACCCATTATGGAATTATGAAAAGCGCTTTTCTTCCGGACATAAGCCCGGAAATCCTTGACCTTCAGCCCGAAATCCTTAAAACCGTCTGTACCCGGAAAATCCGGCTGGACCGACGAACGGAACCGGCCCTATCGAGAGTTGCCGCAGCGAATGGCTGAAACACCGCCCAATACCGATTTTATCCACGTGCGCCTTGCCAGGACGCCCGTCGAGATCGAGGCTGCGCAGGCTCTGCGCTATCATGTCTTTTACGAAGAACATGCCGCACGCCCTTCGGCGGAGATGGCGCGCCTCAAGCGCGATTTCGACGATTACGATCCGCATGCCGACCATCTGATCGTGGTCGATGAACGGCAGGGCGCGCCGCGCATCGTCGGCACCTACCGCCTGCTGAGCCGCGCCGTCGCGGAAAAATACGGGCGGTTCTACACCAGCGGCGAATACAATATCGATTCCATCCTGAACAGCGGCGCGTCGGTTCTGGAACTGGGCCGCTCCTGCGTCCTGCCGGAATACCGCACCCGCCCGGTCCTGCAAATGCTGTGGCAGGGGATTGCCGATTACGTTCTGGAGCACAAGATTGAAATGCTCTTCGGCTGCGCCAGCTTCCACGGCACGGACCCGCAAGCGCTTGCCCGGCCCCTGTCCTATCTTTACCACTACCATCTTGCGCCGGAAGCCCTGCGCCCGGTTGCCCTGCCGGAGCGTTATGTTTCAATGAACATGATCCCGAAAGAGCAACTGAACCCGAAGGAAATCCTTGGCGAATTGCCGCCGCTGATCAAGGGCTACCTGCGGATCGGCTCGCTGATCGGTGATGGCGCAGTGATTGACGAGCAATTCGGCACGACCGATGTCTGCATCATGCTGCATACCCAGATCGTCGCCAACCACTACAAGAAACATTACGAACGCAAGGGCAACAAATCCTTCACCGCACCGGCCTTCCTGGCCGAAGGCGAGGATGTCAAGATCGCGGGCGGTTCGGCCTGATGCGACTGGCGATAGCCCTCGGAAAAGGTTTTCTCTTCTTTCTCTGGTGCCTGATCATGGTGCCGCCGCAAGTGGCATTGATGGCTTTCACCCGCGGCCCTGCGGCCTATACCATCCCGTGGCTGTGGCAAAGAGGCATCTGCCGTATTTTCGGGATCAAGGTGATGACCGAGGGCACGCCGCTGATGTCACAGCAAACGCTGTTCGTTGCCAACCATGTTTCCTACCTCGACATCCCGGTGATCGGCTGCATTTTGAAAGCATCGTTCATCGCCAAGAAGGATGTGGCGGGCTGGCCGGTGTTCGGCACACTCTCCCGCCTCCAGCAAACGGCCTTTATCAGCCGCGCCCGCGGCGACGCGCAAAAAGAGAAGAACGCGCTTTCCAATATGATCGCGGAAGGCAAGAGCCTGATCCTCTTTCCCGAAGGCACCTCGACCGACGGCCGCGATGTCGTGCCGTTCAAATCCTCCTTGTTCAGCCTGACCCTTGACGAGGGGCAGCGTATCCTGATGATCCAGCCGGTCACACTGCGCGTGGAAGCGGTCGATGGCCGGTCGCCGGACGATCAATCGGTGCGCGACCTTTATGCGTGGCACGGCGATATGACCATGCCCCCGCACCTGAAAGCCTTTGCCGGGTCGAAGGGAGCGGTGATCCGCCTGATTTTCCATGAACCCATTGACCCGCGTGGCTATGCAGACCGCAAAACTCTGGCTGATGCATGCTGCGCGGCGGTTCGCTCGGGCCTTGTTGCCCCTGTTGCGCGCGATCTGGCGGCCTGATAGGGTCTGAAATATTCAAAAAACGAGGAAGGACTTAAAAAGATGCTCATTTCCGCTACTGAAATCAAAAAATTGCAGAATTACCTTTGCGGAAAGTTCAAAAACAAAGGGATTTCCGTCCGCGCCCGCTCCCAGGCCCCGGATTCGGTCGAGGTCCTGATCGACGGCGAATTTATCGCCACGATTTACAAGGATGAAGACGAGGGCGAAACCTCTTTTACCCTGAATATGGCCATTCTGGACATTGATCTGGACAACGAAGAAGCCGCCTGATTACGGAATATTGGCAAACCAGAGCCTTTTTGTTTACAATGGTATAAGCGTAAAATCCGCTGATCCGGCCATGACAGTCAGGCCGGGATGGGGTAAACTGCGGGTGTGTGATTGTTTTCAACGGGGGAACGCCAAATGACCGTCATTCCGGGGCAAAGATTTTCTTTTTGCGGATCGGCCGGGCGCGTTTTTTTTCTGGCCCTGATCGCCCTTGTCACCCTGCATGCAACCCCTGCCTCCGCCCAGCCTGCCTCATGCGACCCGGCTTACTGGCGCTCCATGTCCGGCAAGGCGTGGATGGAAGCCCAGCGCGAAATCGCGCAGAACCAAAACATCATCTACAAACCCGACAGCGTGCTTGAATATACCTGTTTTGACCGCTTCTTAAGCGTTCTCGCCGGGCGTGCGCCGAACATGTTCAGTGAAACCACGACCTGGGGCGTCATTCCCGGCACAAACATGGTCGTCGCCCTGCAAAACCTCGTCGGCACGACCCTTTCCAGCTATGTCGGCAGCAACTTCGATCACAACTTTCTGGGCGGGCGCTCGAACGTCAACTACAATCCGGGGGCCGTCAACCGCTCTACAAACTACACCTGCGATATGATGTCCCGCGCCTGGGCGGCGGCAAAGTGCCTCAATTTCGTCCAGCAAACCCCGGTCAACCGCACAGGCAAGGACGATTTCTTCAATCTCAACTGGTATGAATCGAACGATCCGCGCGATCTTCCCACCAGCATGGCGGCCTGTACCGCTGATCCCCGCTGGGCAACCAAGCGAGATGTCGCCCTCAATACCGGAGCGTCGACATATATCGAGGAAACCTTCAACGTCTATGCCAACCATTTCGCGACAAACGGTTGCCCGGCAGGGGCCATCCCGACAGGGGTTGTCGTGACCCTTGTCGGCAAAGCGCCGTATAACGAAATGGTCTGTATAAACCCCGGCTGCGCCTTCACGCCACCGAATACCTGCGCGCCTTAACCTAATGTTTCAGGGAATCGTCCTCGGCCAGCATGGACATGACCTGGCTGTTGAGGTTTTTGTCGCCGCGTTTCATTTCAAGGAATTTAAGGATCGTCAGGAGGTTCTTCTTGCGGTCCACCGGTTCGCAGTCCGCATCCTTGTCAGCCGTTCCTTCTCCCTGCTGCGCGATCAGCCATGCCATCAGTTGCGGGTCGAAATCCTTGATCGCAAGGCGCAGGCGCATCATTAGTTCCGGGCCCAGCGCGTCGGCCGTGGCGCGCATTTGCAGCATCGCCTCCTGGACGATCTGCTTGCGCTTTGAATCCATGTAATAGACGCGCCGCACGTAAGGCCCTTTCTGCCGGTATCCGCCGGCAAGGATTGGCTTGGCAAGATCGCGCAAGCCCCTTATATCTAAAGGGTAAGCACAAGAGGCTTAACACACGGTTATCAAAGCGCGTTCCAGATGTTGTCTGTTTACCATTCATTAACGAAAGCGAGCGGCCCGGCCCTGCGCCTGCTGCTGCGCTCCCGCCTGCGGCGCGGCAAGGAAGACGCCTTGCGCCTGCAAGAACGCATGGGCCGCGCCAGCCTGCCTCGCCCCGCGGGGAAGCTGGTCTGGTTCCATGCCGCCAGCGTCGGCGAAGCGCAATCGACTCTCATTCTGGTCGAGGCCCTGCTTGCCCGCTGCCCCGGCCTCAATATTCTGGTGACGACCGGAACGGTGACATCGGCAGCGCTGATGGGCAAGCGCCTCCCGCCGCAAGCCATGCACCAATATTATCCGCTCGACCATCCGCAATGGGTCGCGGCCTTCCTCGACCACTGGAAGCCGGATCTGGTGCTATGGATGGAATCCGAACTCTGGCCGAACATGCTTGCCGCCATTCGTGAGCGGAAAATTTCCTCCGCCCTCATCAACGCGCGCATGTCCCCCCGCGCCTATCGCCGCTGGAAAAAAGTAAAACCGCAAATCGCGCGGCTGCTGACGACGTTCGAACTGTTTCTGGCGCAGACGAAAGACGACGCGGAATCCTTTGAAAAACTGGGCGCAATTCATGTGAAAGTGCGCGATAACCTGAAATACGCCGCAGCGCCGCTACCGTGGGATCAGCTCGACCTGACGCGGCTCAAGGCGGCGCTGGCCGAGCGGCCCCTGTGGCTCTACGCCAGCACCCATGACGGGGAAGAACAGATCGCCTGCGAAACGCACAAGGCGCTGAAACAAAAAATCCCGAACCTTCTGACCGTCATCGCCCCGCGCCATCCGGAACGGAGAGAGTCCGTGCTCACCCTGTGCCAAAGCCATGGCCTGAACGCAAAACTGCGCGGCGAAAGTAAAACGCTGCCCGCCGCCGATGATGACATTTATATCGCCGACACGATGGGCGAGCTTGGTCTGTTCTACCGCCTCTCGCCCATCGCCTGCATCGGGCGATCCTTCAGCCGTGATGGCGGCGGCGGGCATAATCCGATCGAGGCGGCGCAACTCGGCTGCGCCGTCCTGCACGGCCCGAAGGTACAAAATCTCGGCCAGATTTTTGCGGAGATGGACGCGGCAGGCGCGGCCCTTGGCCTTGAAGCGCCGGACGACCTTGCGGCGGCTATCGCCAGACTTCTTGCAGACCCCGCTGCCCTTCGCGCCCTGCAGGACAAGGCCCTGTTCTTCGCGCAGGCGAAAGCGGCCATTTTAAAAACCGTGCTGAAAGACCTCGCGCCGCTTCTGGTCGATGCGGAGATCGTGACGGAGGAACAGCTTTGCGCCTGACCCCGCCGCCCTTCTGGTACGATCACGAGCATCGCCCCGCCGCGCAGGCCAAGGCGGCATCGCTCAGCGCGTTCAGCGCCCTCTATGTCATCGTCCATCTGCTGCATCAGGCGCTGGGTCGCCCGGCGCGCGCGGGCATTCCCGTCATATGCCTTGGCAATCTGGTCGTCGGCGGCGGCGGCAAGACCCCGGCGGCGCTGGCGGTGATGGCCTTGATCCGTAAAAAAAACCTGTTCAAAGCCCCCTGCTTCCTCACCCGCGGCTATGGCGGAACTGCGGAAGGCCCGCTTCTGGTCGATCCGGCGCGGCATAACGCCGCCGCCGTCGGGGATGAGCCGCTGCTTCTTTCCGCCGCCGCGCCGACAATCGTTTCCGCCGACCGCGTCAAGGGCGCAACCTTTGCGAAATCGCAGGGATTCGATGCGATCGTCATGGATGACGGCCTTCAGAACACGGGCCTGCGCAAGGATCTCTCCATCGTCGTCATCGACGGCGCGGTGGGTTTCGGCAATGAAATGCTCCTGCCCGCCGGGCCGCTGCGGACGCCGATCCATGCCGGAATGAAAAAGGCCGATGCCGTGCTGATCATCGGCGCGGATGAAACCAATGTCCTGCGCCATGTTCCGGAAGGCCTTCCGGTTTTAAGCGCGGCGATGATTCCGGTGACGCCGCTGGATACGCTGCCGGAATATGTAGCGTTCTGCGGCATCGCAAGGCCGGAGAAATTCTGGACGACGCTGGAACAGGCGGAATTGAAAGTAGCAGAGTTTCACAAATTCGCCGACCACCACCCCTATACGCAGGGCGAGCTGGAGACTCTGGTCCGCCGCGCCGAAACGATCAAAGCCCGGCTGGTGACCACCGCCAAGGACGCCGCGCGCCTGCCGCCGGACTTTGTCATAGGCGGAAAAACTGATATTCTGGCCGTCGAACTGGACTGGTCCGGCGGCTCGGAAAACCTGCTGGCGGATATGATCGGAAAAGCGGCGACACCCGGCGGCCATGATAAAGAACTTCAACCTCGATAAGATCAGGGACAAAATCGACCTGCGGGACCTGCGTTTCCGGCTGGAATACGCGCTCCTGCTCCTGATGATGGGGATTTTCATCCTGCTGGCCGCACCGCGCGCCTCGCATCGTCATCTTGGCATGTTCCTGACAGGGGCCAACCGCCGCGCGCGCAGGCATCTTGAAACGGTCCTGCCCGGGCGCAGCAATGCGGAATACAAAGACATCCTCAAGGGTATGTGGGACAATCTGGGCCGCATCGTCGCCGAATATCCCGCGCTGGATTATTGCGTGGACAATCTTGAGATCGCAGGCGCGGAAAATTTGCGGCAAGCCCTGTCCGAACACCGTCAGGCGATTTTGTTTTCCGGCCATAGAGGCAACTGGGAAGTGATGGCAGCGGCGCTCCTGCGCTACAAGGTTCCGGTCGATCTGGTGTACCGCGCGCCGAACAATCCCTATGTCGCGAAACTCCTCGACCATTTCCGCAGCATGAATGGCCGCCTGCGCCTCCTGCCGAAATCGCGGACGGGGACGCGGCAACTGGTCGAATCCGTGCGCAGCGGCCGGACCATCGGCATCCTGATCGACCAGAAATATAATGAAGGGCTTGAAGTCCCCTTCTTCGGCCAGCCCGCCATGACCAGCCCTGCCTTCGTGCAACTGAGCCAGAAATACAGCGCCCCCCTCGTCCCCTTCAGGGTCGAGCGCTTGGAGGGCATGAACATGCGCCTGTCCTTCTATCCCGTGATTGAAACCCTGACCCCGGACGGCGCCCCGCGTAAGCCCGAAGACGTCATCGCGGAGGCGCACGCCCTGCTCGAAACCTGGATTTCAGAACGCCCCGACCAGTGGCTCTGGCTGCACCGACGGTGGAAATTGGATTAAAGAGGCCGTTTTATTGCCAATTCTTTTGTTTAAATGCAAACGATGAAGTTTTTTAAATTATGGGGCGCTGCGCGCATGATTAAATCTGGCAAATGGAAATGGTTCTTAATTCCTTACGTTGTGATGTTTATCACAGCGACGGGTGGGCTGTATTATTTTTTCAGCCATATCGAACGATTCCTCTACCCAACGCTGATTCCGCCTGAGCATGCGAAATTCGATATTCTTAAACCGCTGGACCAGCAGACAAGAATTATCGATCTCGGGGGCCGCACCTTAAAAGTCCCGATCATGTACCTTGATACCGCGCTGGACCCCGGGCGTGAGCAAGACGCAATGCTTCTGGAAGTCGCGTGGCCAGATATGCGTTCTACAAAAACTTTAAGCCGCGCAGAGTACGATCAAATCTGGGCTGGAAAGAAAATCGGATGGATTCTACTGGAGCCATCTGCCATAAGGCCACCGCTGGATGTGCAGGTTGGAAATCAGCACTTTAAAAAAGAATACATTGGACTGAAGGACGGAGTTGAAGAATATAAAACTTACGGGACGGTAGCAGGAAAAACTGAGCTGTATTCCATACGATATCTTCAAAGAGATTTGTCAGGCCACATAACTGATTGGATTGAGTGCGCCCGCGGGGCGTATGTGGTTCGACCAACTTGTGAGCACAAGTTTAGCGATAGAAAATTAATCTATGCCATCATTTACAATGAGGGAAACTATTTTTCCCAATGGCAGGAAATGAAGCGTATATCCATAGATTTTATCAATGCCATGGATCTTGAAAAAACAAAGACAGAGTAAGGCAAGGAGAACGCCCTACCCGTAAAACGTCTCCACCCCGGCCCGCACGTCGTCTTCGGCTTGCTGCATGATGACGGCCATTTCGCCGGAGAAGAGTTTTTGCGCGGCAGGGGTGACCATCCGCCCGTCGAGCTGCTCGATCAGGAAGCGCAGCAGGGTTTTGGGGCCTGCGGTTTTGACGCCACGCTCTTCCATGATGCTGATGGTTTCGATGCGGCTTTGCTCGTAGCTTAAACCGGCTGACGTAGCGATGTCGGCTTCGTGCAGCAGCATCGCCATCACCGCCAGTTTCGGGTTGTCCTCGAACAGGCGCAATTTGCCGATCATCATCGACTCGACGTCCTCGCTCTCCGGCCCGCCGCCCATGAAGAAATGGCGGTAGATTTTTTTCATCCGCACGCACGGGCTGTTCTCCCCGGCGAAAAATGTAATATCGGTGCAGAAAACGATGGTTTCGATCGCGCCCCAGAAATCGCGCTCCAGCCCCAGCGCCTCGAGATACGGGCGCAGGATGTCGAAGGATTTTTGCTCCATATAGCCCGGCGTATAAATGCCATCGCGCATATTGTCCCCGCCCTCATGCCCGAGGTCGTGGATCGCCGCGGCGATCAGCATCTTTAAAACGTCATCGCCGCCCAGCAGCGGCTGGTACGGGAAATCGCCGTCCAGATGCGTCGCCAGCAGGCGAATGGTGTGGAACATCACTTTGCGGTAATGCTCGTTGCCGTGATATTGCAGGTCGTTCGGCACTTCGGCCAGCAGCGCCGCCATCATCGCGGCGCGCATCTCCGGCGTGTCGAGCGGCAGGCGGAACCGCGCCGCCGCGTGCATCAGCAAAACCGGCAGGACCGGGCCGCCGCCCTCTTCCTCCCACCGGCTGAAGACGGAGGTGACGCGCATCCCGTATGCGGTCGTATCCGCGCCGAACAAAAGATCGGCCAGATCCGCCGCGCGGCCGTCGTCGCGAACATACAGGGAAAGAATTTCATCAAGGCGGGATAAAAGCTGCTCCGGGGATGGGCCCGCTTCGTGCACGGGGACGGATTCAACCAGATCCTTAAGGCCGGAGAGCAGGCTCAAAGCCTCGCTCCCTTCGCTTTTCCGCGCAGTCTGTTCGTGTTTCAATCCGGCCACCCCTTTGAATCGCCTTAAAATATTACAGATCAATACGGTTAAGATAAAGTCAATACTTGCGATAATCTGCCGTTTTGTCTAGTTTTGTGCGGCATAATACGGAGTTCTCAAATGACGGCATGGTCCCCTGCATCCTGGCGCGACAAACCCGCGAAACAGCTTCCGGCCTATCCGGATGAAATCGCCCTGAAAAAGGCGGAAAGCACCCTTGCCCAGATGCCGCCGCTGGTCTTCGCCGGGGAAGCGCGGAACCTCAAAGCCCATCTCGCCGATGTCTGCGCGGGCAAGGCCTTCCTCCTGCAGGGCGGCGATTGCGCCGAGAGCTTTGCCGAATTCGGCGCGCCGAAAATCCGTGATTCTTTCCGCGTGCTGCTGCAGATGGCGATTGTCATGACCTTCTCCGGCGCGATCCCGGTGGTCAAGGTCGGGCGCATGGCGGGCCAGTTCGCCAAGCCGCGCAGCGAGGACTCGGAAACCCGCGACGGCGTGACCCTACCCAGCTATCGCGGCGATATCATCAACGGTTTTGAATTCACGCCGGCCGCCCGCATCCCCGACCCGCAGCGGATGATTCAGGCCTATAACCAGTCGGCGGCGACCCTCAACCTGCTGCGCGCCTTCGCTTCCGGCGGCTATGCCGATCTGCACCGGGTCAATAACTGGAGCCTTGATTTCATCAAGGACAGCCCGCTTTACGACCGCTACAACCATATCGCGCAGCAGATCAGTCAGGCGCTGGATTTCATGGCCGCCTGCGGCGTCACGGGGGAGACCGTCCCCATCATCCGGGAAACCGATTTTTACACCTCGCACGAGGCGCTTCTCCTCCCCTATGAGGAAGCCCTCACCCGCATCGACAGCACCACGGGCGATCCCTATGCGTGCTCGGCGCATATGCTCTGGATCGGGGCGCGCACCAACCAGACCGAAGGGGCGCAGGTCGAATATGTGCGCGGGATCAAAAACCCGCTCGGCCTCAAATGCCCGCCGAACCTTGATACCGACACGCTGCTCCGCCTGATCGACACCCTCAACCCGGAGAACGAGCCGGGGCGCCTGACCCTCATCGCGCGCATGGGCCACGATCAGGTCGAGAGCAAACTTCCGCCGCTGGTTCGCGCCGTCCAGCGCGAGGGGCGGAACGTCGTCTGGTCCTGCGACCCGATGCACGGCAATACCATCAAATCCGCAACCGGGTACAAGACCCGCAAGTTCGATCATGTCCTTGGCGAGGTGCGCGGGTTCTTCAACGTCCACCGCGCCGAAGGCACCCATGCGGGCGGCATCCATCTGGAACTGACCGGCCAGAACGTGACCGAATGCACCGGCGGCGCGCAGCACATCACCGACGAGAACCTTTCCGACCGCTACCGCACACATTGCGATCCGCGCCTCAACGCGACGCAGGGGCTGGAAATGGCCTTCCTTCTGGCGGACGAGCTGCGCGACATGCGCAATACCCGCAAACAGGCGGCCGTAGCGGCGGAATAAACAGGATGATGACGGGCGGCCCAAGGGGGGCTATAGTGTCCGCGGGAGGAAAAACAGCATGAAACCCGCAGAACAGAACATCGCCGACTGGACCGACGTCTATTTCAAGCACACGAAAAAGATCGTCGAAACCAATGGCGATTGCACCGCCACCTACGCCGTCTTCATGCGCCGCCCGGTCGTTTCCGCCCCGCGCCTTGCTATCGAATGGCTGGAGCAAATGGCGGCGGAGCGGAATTTCAAAATCGAGATCGACCTGATCTATGCCGAAGGCCGCTGGGTCGGCGCGGGCGAGCCGATGATGTATGTCACCGGCCCGATGAGCAAACTCTGCGATCTCGAAACTCTGCTGCTGCAAAAGATCGGCCCGGCCTGCGTCGCGGCGGCGAACGCGTTTTCGATGTGCGTCACCCTGCCTCATGTCGCCTTTCTGGCGATGGACGCGCGGCACTGCGCGGGGACGGAGATGGCGGCGATGATGGCCTACGCCGCCAGCGTCGGCAGTGACCGCGCGCGGCGCAAGACCAACGCGACCGGCTTTATCGGCAACGCCACCGACGCCACCGCGCATTATTTCGGGCAGGCGCACGGCTACGGCACGATGCCGCACGCCCTGATCGGCTATGCCGGATCGACGGTGAAGGCGGCGCAGATGTTCCACGAAACCCTGCCGGACGTGCCGATGACGGTTCTGGTTGATTATTTCGGGCTTGAGATCACCGACTCCCTCGCCGTCTGCCGCACCTTCCCGCAGCTCGCGGCGGAAGGAAAGCTCTCCCTGCGCCTTGATACCGGCGGCGGGCGCTATGTCGAGGGGCTGGACCCGCAATCCTCCTACGCCGTGCTGGACCGCAACGTCCCGGAATGCATTCGCGGCTACCGCACCGACGCCGAACTCAAGCATTTGATCGGCACGGGCGTTTCCGCCGCCGCCATCTGGCATCTGCGCGAGCAACTGGACAGGGCGGGCTACAGGGCCGTGAAAATCGTCGCCTCTTCCGGCTTCAGCCCGGAGAAATGCCGCCTGATGGCCGACGCCCATGCCCCGGTCGATGTCATCGGCACGGGCTCCTACCTGCCGGACAAATGGACCGAAACCTACGCCACCGCCGACATCGTCGCCTATAATGGCGCGCCGATGGTCAAGGTCGGCCGCGAATTCTTGCTGCGGAAGGCGGCGGCGGAATAACAATGGCCGATACGCTGAACATCGCCATCGCCCAGCTCAACCCCGTTGCCGGGGACATCGACGGGAACATCCGGCGCGCGCGCGATGTTCTGGCGAAAATGACGGAAAAACCAGATCTTGTCGTCTTCCCCGAACTGTTCGTCTGCGGCTACCCGATTGAGGATCTGGTTTTAAAGCCCGCCTTTATGGACGCCGTGGAAAAAGCGGTTACGGCCTTCGCCCGCGAGATTACGGATACGTACATCCTTTTGCCCTGCCCCTGGACGGAAGATAAAAAAATTTACAACGCCGTGCATCTGATCGGTGACGGGAAAATCCTTGCCACGCGCTACAAGCATCACCTCCCCAATTACGGCGTGTTTGACGAGGTGCGCACCTTCACCCCCGGCCCCCTGCCCGAGCCGGTTTCGCTCAAGGGGCATAAACTCGGCATCATGATCTGCGAGGACGTGTGGTATTCCGATGTCGCCGCACACCTGAAAGTGCAAGGGGCCGAAATATTGATCGTGCCAAACGCCAGCCCGTTCGAGATGGGAAAGATGGAATTGCGGCTTGATGTCTGCGCCCGCCGCGCGCGTGAAACCAGCCTGCCTTTGCTCTACGTCAACCAGATCGGCGGGCAGGACGATCTGGTGTTCGACGGCGCCTCTTTCGTCCTCGATGCGGACGGCGCCTGCGTCCTGCGGACGGAAGAATTCGCCGAAGATATGGTTGCGACAAAGTGGGATACGTCCCCCGGCGCATGGCGCTGCGCCCCCGGCACGCTGAAACGCCACCGCACCGGGCCGGAACTGATGTATCAGGCGGTGATGACCGGCCTGCGCGATTATGTTCGTAAAAACGGCTTTCCCGGCGTGTTGCTTGGCATGTCGGGCGGGATCGACAGCGCCCTTTCCGCCGCCATCGCCGCCGACGCGCTGGGACCGCAGGCGGTGCATTGCGTGATGATGCCTTCGGTCTATACCTCAAGCGAGAGCCTGAACGACGCCGCCGATTGCTGCGGCCTGCTCAATCTGAAACTCGACAATATCCCGATCCGCCATCCGGTTGACAGTTTCGAGGAAATTCTCGCCCCGCATTTTGCGCCGGACACACCCGGCATCGCCCATGAAAACCTGCAATCGCGCGCGCGCGGGATGATCCTGATGGCGCTCTCCAACGCCAGCGGCAAGATGGTTCTCTCGACCGGCAACAAGTCGGAGATGGCGACCGGCTATGCGACGCTCTACGGCGATATGTGCGGCGGCTTCAACGCGATCAAGGACGTCTATAAAACCGACGTCTTCGCCATGGCCAGATGGCGCAATACGGCGCGGCCCGATGGCGGCCTTGGACCCTCCGGCCCGGTGATCCCGGAGAATATCATCATCAAGGCCCCGACGGCGGAGCTGAAGCCCGGCCAGAAGGATCAGGACACCCTGCCACCCTATGACGTCCTTGACGCCATCCTCCATGGGTTGATCGAGGAAGAATGCGGCATCCCCGACCTTACCGCCCGCGGCCACGCGCCGGAAGTCGTCCGCCGCGTCTGGGGGATGCTGGACCGCGCCGAATACAAGCGTCGTCAGGCCGCCCCCGGCGTCAAAATCACGGCCAAATCCTTTGGCCGGGAACGGCGCTACCCCATCACCAACCGGTTCAAGGCGCCCTGATAAACACCCTGATTGATGAGGGATTTTTTTTAACCACTAAGGCACTAAGAACACTAAGGGTTGCCACTTCCTGCGGCGCCAGCATGAATCCCTTAGTGTTCTTAGTGCCTTAGTGGTTAACCCCGCCTCAACCCCGATCTTGCACCCGGGCAAAACCCCGTATATAAAGGTTTTTCAACCTTTTAAGGGAATTTTGCCGTGTCCGTCCGTGTCCGTTTTGCCCCCTCGCCTACCGGTTATATCCATGCCGGGAATGTCCGCGCCGCCGTGGTGACATGGCTGTTCGCGAAAAAGCATAACGGCCATTTCCTGCTGCGGATCGACGATACCGATCTGGAGCGCAGCAAGGACGAATACGAACAGGACATCGAAGCCGGGCTGATGTGGCTCGGCCTTGCCTGGGATGAAAAAGCCCGCCAGCGCGACCGCATGGACCGCTACGCCGCCGTGATCGCGGACCTGAAAGCCAAGGGCCGCCTTTACGATTGCTATGAAACGCAGGAAGAACTGGCCCTCAAGCGCAAGGCGCAACTGGCGCAGGGCCTGCCGCCGATCTATGACCGCGCCGCCCTGAAACTGACGCAGGAGCAGAAGGAAAAATTCACCGCCCAGGGCCGCCGCCCGCACTGGCGCTTCAAGCTCGTGGACGGGGCGATCGAATGGGACGACATGATCCGCGGCCCGGTCAAATTCGATACCAAGGACATGTCCGACCCCGTCCTGATCCGCGAGGACGGATCGCCGCTTTATCATCTTTGCTCGGTCATCGACGATATCGACCATGACATCACCCATGTCATCCGCGGAGAGGACCATGTATCCAACACCGCCATGCATATCCAGATGTTCAAGGCGATTGGCCGTGAAACCCCGCCGCAATTCGCGCATATGCCGATGATTATGGACGCGGAAGGCGGCAAGCTCTCGAAACGCCTTGGCTCTTTAAGCGTCAAGGATCTGCGCGAGAACGAAGGGCTGGAGCCGATGGCGATCATCAGCTTCCTTGCCCTTCTCGGCAGCTCCGAATCCATCGAGCCGTTCACCGAAATCGGGCCGCTGCTGGAAAAATTCGACGTGTCGAAATTCTCCAAGGGCGCGCCGAAATTCGACCTTGAGGAACTCATCCGTCTCAACGCCAAGGTCATCCACCAGATGCCGTTCAGCGCCGTCTGCACCCGCCTTGCCGAAATGGGCCTCTCGACGCTGGACGAACATTTCTGGAACGCGGTGCGCCCGAACCTCACCCGCCTTGCCGACATCATGGACTGGTGGACGGTGGCGCACGGCCCGGTCGCCCCGGCCATCGACGACCCCGCCTTTATCGGGCAGGCGGCAAGCCTCCTGCCCCCTGCGCCATGGACGGAAACCACCTGGAAGGAATGGACCGATGCGGTCAAGGCTGCCACGGGCCGCAAGGGCAAGGATCTGTTCATGCCCCTGCGCCGCGCCCTCACCGGCATGGACCACGGCCCGGAACTGGCGGTTCTCCTGCCCCTGATTGGCCCGGAAAAGGTCATGGCGCGGCTTCAGGGACGGCGGGAAGCGGCCTAATACACTGAATTTTTAAGGAAAATCAAAACAGATACCCTTAAAATCCAAGCGTTTTTTTAGAGTTGTTTAAAACCGAAACCGCATAATAATAAATGGGTAGGGAATGGGGGTTATTTTGCCAGCATCATATTTTCACAACTATATTCGCAATCGCGATGGCGCCATCATGCCGATGGCGGCGCTTATGATCCCGGTCATGCTGGGAATGATCGGCCTTGGTGTGGATGCCAGCGGCTGGATGATGAACCAGCGCAACCTGCAAAACGCCGCAGACGCTGCCGCCATCGCCGCCGCGTGGGAGATCGCCTATAATTACGAAGACAATTACGAAGAGGCCGGCCTGCGCGAAGCTGAAAACAACGGCTATGACTCTTCCCTTGAGGGCAGCAGCCTGACGCTTGAGCGCGAAACCGATGAAGACGGCTATGAGCGAATCACCGCCAATGTCCAGATGCGGGCCAAAATGTGGTTTGCGCCTATCGTTTTCGACAGCGACGTCACTCTGGCGACAACTGCGGCCACGGCAATCGTCGATCCGAACGGAGATTTCTGCATCCTCAGCCTTGACGAAACCGCTGCCGCCGCTATCAGCGCCGTAGGGACGGCCAATATCGACGCCAATGGCTGCGGCCTTGCCGTCAACTCGAACAGCAACACCGCCCTTGATTTCACCGGCAGCGTCGTCGTCGACGTTGGCGATGTGTCGATTGTCGGTGAAGACGATGTCGGGCCAAATGTCACATTCAACTACACCAGCAAGAATGTCTACGCCAACCCGATTCCGGACCCCTATGACGATCTCGGCATACCCGACTGCTCCGGCTGCACCACTTACAACAACGAGAAAGTCACAACCACGCAAACGATTCAGCCGGGAGTTTACGAAGGCGGCCTGACGATCAGCGGGAACAATACGGTGACTTTTGAACCGGGCGTCTACATCATCAAGGACGGCGACTTCAAGGTTACCGGTGGCGGCGCCCTGATCGGCGACGGCGTTACTTTTATCCTGACTGGCTCAAGCGGAGCCAGTGTCGGAAACCTGAATATCAGCGGCGGCAGGGAAGTCAACTTTAGCGCCCCTGATGCCGGCTACACCTTCGGCGGCGAAAACCTTGGAGGCATCCTGATCTATCAGGACCGGGCTGCAACCGGATCAGGCAGCAATTCATTCCTTGGAACAGCCGCAATCAATCTGGACGGCGTCATCTATACGCCCTCGCGCCACCTTGATTTCGGCGGCACGAACGACACCAGCAGCGAAGTCTGCACCAAGCTGATCGCTGAAACCATCAAGTTTCACGGCACGCCGGGAATCGGGAACGATTGCTCGGGCAATCCCGATGTTCGTGAATTCGGTGTTCCCAATATTCGCCTTGTTCTGTAACCGGAGGGATATATGTCGCAGATATCCGACCGTATCAGCAGATTTTTTCGTGACGACAGCGGCGTGTCCGCGGTGGAATTCGGCCTGATCGCACCGTTCCTGTTCATTTTGCTGATGGGCTCCGTCGAGTTCGGCGTATTCATGAATCAGCGAATGAAAATGGAAAACCTTGCCCGCTCTGTCAGTGAATATATCCGGATGGGCGGTGCGGTAGAGGACGCCATGGATGACGTTATCATTGCCAGCAACCTTTTTGGCAGCGATACAAGCCTTTCCACAACAATGACGGTCACCACGGAAGAAGTTTGCGAGTGCGACAACGCCACTCCGGTCGAGTGCGACGACGTCTGTCCGGCCGGAGAGTACAAGCGCCATTATCTCGATGTCACGCTGGAGAAGAATTATACCCCGATCGTCAATTATTTTGGCTACCTCGACAATATCCCCGTAACAGGCCACACCAGTTTACAGACGGAGTAGGCAAATGAAAAACCTTCTCCGGCGATTTCACAGAGAAGACGATGGCACAACGGCGGTGGAATTCGCCCTTGTCGCCATGCTGTTTCTGACTTTTGTTTTCGGCCTCTTTGAGCTCGGCCACCTTTACTGGACATGGAATACCCTGCAATTCGCAGTCGACAAAACGACGCGCTACGTCATCGTCAACACCGATCTTACAGATCAGGAAATTCAGGAATACGCCGCCGACAACATGCCGGGCCTTGACGTCAGCGCAAGCAACCCGACGGTGACGGTTGAACATGAAACCGTTTCAGGCGTCGAGTTTGTCGTTGTCACCGCCGCCTTTGAGTACAACAGCCTTTCCGGCTTTTTTCCCGATAACATCGGCACCCTGACACTGGATGCCCGCTCGCGCATGGCGATTGAATAGCCCCCTGCCGCGCGCCGCCCCCAAGGTGGTTGAGATTGGCCTGAAAGGCCGCTATAACCTCCCCCATGACCGGCACAGACAGATCACAGCTCAGCACGGCCCCGGCAAGGGGGCCTGTCGTTATCCTGACCCACCCGCAGATGGGTGAGAATATCGGCGCCGCCGCCCGCGCCATGCTGAATTGCGGCGTGTCGGAATTGCGGATCGTGAACCCGCGCGACGGCTGGCCGAATGAGCGGGCGGAAGCCATGTCCGCCGGAGCGCTCGCCGCCATGCCCCCGGTGCAAGTCTACGCCACGACGGAAGACGCTATTTCAGACCTCAATTTCATCTACGCCACCACCGCCCGTCCGCGCGACATGGTCAAGCAGGTCATGACCGCCCGCAGCGCCGCCGCCGACATGCGCGCGCGGGAAAGCCGGGGGGAGCGCATCGGCCTCCTCTTCGGGGCGGAACGCTCCGGCCTTGTGAACGAGGATATCGCCCTCTCCGGCGCGGTCATCACCATCCCCCTCAACCCCGGCTTTGCCTCCCTCAATCTCGGGCAGGCGGTGCTGCTGGTGACGTATGAATGGATGATGGCCGGAGACCGCACCGCGGACACGCTCACCGTCGGCGACAGCTTCCCGGCAACGCAGGCCTCGATGACCGAGCTTTACCGCCGCCTGGAAGAGGAACTGGAAGACCGCGGATTCTTCCGCGCCCGCGACATGAAACCCACCATTATCCGCAACCTGCGCTCCATGCTGGTCCGCGCCGGAATGACCGATCAGGAGGTGAAAACCTTCCACGGCATCATCAGCGCCCTGATCGGCAAGAAAATGAAGTAACCCCCGCCCCCGCTCAGACAATAAAAAAAGGCCGCATCGCTGCGGCCTTTTTTGCAATCTTGCCCCGGACTTAACGGGAGTAGAATTCGATAACCAGATTCGGTTCCATCTGCACAGGGTACGGCACGTCCTCGATTTTCGGAACGCGCAGGAACGTGGCTTTCCCGGCCTTGTGATCGACCTGAACGTATTCCGGCACATCGCGCTCGGGCAGTTCGGTGGCCATTTGATACAGCGCCATCTGACGGGCTTTCTCGCGCACTTCGATCACATCGCCTTCCTTGACTTTATAGGACGGCGACTGAATGCGCTTTCCGTTCACGGTGATATGGCCGTGGCTAATGAACTGACGGGCCGAGAAAACGGTCGGCACGAATTTGGCGCGGTAGATGACCGCGTCTAGGCGCTGCTCCAGCAGGCCGATCAGGTGCTGGCCGGAGTCGCCGCGCAGACGGATCGCTTCGTGGTAGTAACGGCGGAATTGTTTTTCACCGACGTTACCGTAGTAACCTTTCAGCTTTTGCTTCGCGCGCAGCTGCAGGCCGTAATCGGACAGCTTGCCGCGGTTGGCGCCGTGCTGGCCGGGGCCGGTCTGGCGGGAATTGAACGGGGATTTTGCGCGGCCCCAGAGGTTGACGGCCAGACGGCGGTCAATCTTGTGCTTCGCGCTCGGGCGCTTCTCACTCATTTTTTGGTACCTTTGTTCTTGTTGTTGTCCCGACTGCCGAACGACGGTTTGGTCCATAACGCACCAAAGGGGCCACCATGCCCTCTCACCGGGAATTGGCAGAATATAGGGATTTTCCCCCCTGCTGTCAAACGGATTTGCCGGAATATGGATATAGGCCCGGCGGCCGCCCC
>JACPDM010000157.1 GCA_016184045.1 Micavibrio aeruginosavorus
GAGGCGCTCGAAAATCTTCGGCGTCAGCACGTAGCGGCCGATGACCGCGAGATTCGAGGGCGCGTTCGCCGGCTTCGGCTTTTCCACGATGCTGTGGATGCGCGCCGTATCGCCCTGCATCTTGTCGATGGTGACGATGCCGTAGCTTCCGGTCTGCTCGCGCGGCACATCCATCACGGCGACAAGGTTGCCGCCAGCCTCGCGGTAGGTATCCATCATCTGCGACAGGCAGCCGCGCTGCGCCAGAACCACGTCGTCGGGCAGGAGGATCGCAAAGGGCTCGTCCCCCACCAGCTTGCGCGCACACCAGATTGCATGGCCAAGGCCGAGCGGCTTGGGCTGGCGCGTCAGGAACAGGGAGCCTTCGGGCAGGGCGGTCGAGCGGATTTTCTCAAGCAGGTCGGTTTTGCCGCGCTGCTCCAGCGTCGCCGCCAGCTCGGGCTGGAAATCGAAATGCTCTTCCAGCATTTCCTTGTAGCGGCCCGTAACGAAGATGAACTCCTCGATCCCGGCGTCGCGGGCTTCCTCGATCGCGTGCTGGATCAGCGGGCGGTCGGAAAGGGGGAGCATTTCCTTGGGCATCACCTTGGTCGCGGGCAGGAATCGCGTGCCAAGTCCGGCGACGGGGAAAACAGCTTTGCGGACGGGCTTCCAGCTTTTGGAGAAAAACATGCGTCTGTCTTATGCCAAATAGTTGCGGATGCGCAAAATTAAGGCACAGGCGCAGTCTGTTTTCAAGGAATCATCGCCTGAAATTTTCATATTAATAAAAAATAAAAACAGCGGCTCTACAATGAGTGCCATGGGGCCATCTGACAGCAATTCCAGCGCTACGCCGCCTTCGCCCGTCACTTTAACGGAGCGCGATCTGACCAATCTGATGCGGGGTCGCGATGTGCTGGTGGCCCGCGAGGTCGATGCGCTCTGCGACAATGTGAAATCATCACCGGAGAGGCGGGGCGGCCTTAGCGATTTTTTCAACAATGAGGCTTTGTTCCAGGCCGGGATGAGCGCATCTCCGGACCAGCCCAAGGGGCTGGCCATCCTCAAGACACTGCAAAAACCCGAGTTCAGGGACGTCAGGGAATTTTTTCAAAAAGTGGGCGATGCTCTGCAAAAAGCAGTGTCTTCGCTCGAGGACAATCCGGATATAAAAGAATCGGGGCCGCAATTCGCGCTGGAAGACGGGATCGTGAAGTTCAACCCTGAAGTTTCGGAATTGCTGGTGTGCAGTCCCGGCTTCATGGACCCGCTTGTGGGCCTTAAAAACGTGAAGCCGGTCAATCCGGAAACGATGGAGCGTTTCGAGAAGGCGGTTGAACGGGAAGAGCGCAAGCTCAATCAGATCGCCGACAAAGATTTCCAGAATGGAACGGATCGCTATGGCGCAGAGATGGACAAAATTGCCCGCGGCCCCTTGCCCTTTTCTTTCAAATAACGATCGCCGTATCCGCCCGCTTATTTCTCGAGCAGAAAATCCCGCGCCGCGTTGAGTTGCGCCGCCATCCACGCGCTGCCCTGCTGATCGGGGTGGACCTTCAGCATCAGACGTTTATAGGCTTCGTGAATATCATCCGCGCTCGCGCCCTCGGTCAGGCCGAGGATTTTGAGGGCTTCATCGCGGGTCATGGTTTTCGCGGCGGCAGGCCGTGCGCGGCGCATCATGCGCTGGCGGTAGAGGGCAAGCCCGACCGGCCAGAGGGCGGAGAGCGCCGCCAGCGCCACTGGCAGCCGCCCGGTCACGGCCAGCAGGAAAAGCGCCAGCGCCAGCGCCCCGGTGACGACCGTGACGACCATGGTGCGCATCTGCTTTGGGCTGGCGCTCAGGAAAAACTGGTACAGGCCGTAAAAACCGACCAGAAGGCCAAGCGCGAGAAGGGCATAGGGCATGATTGTCAACCTCGGTTCCGGTCTATAATATCGGCACCATTATATATAACCCGAACAGAAAAAAGAAAAAAACATGGAACAGGCAGACAAGCTGGCGGCGCTGCGCGCTGAAATGAAAACGCTCGGCGTTCACGGATTTCTGGTTCCGCGCGCGGATGAATTCATGGGCGAGTATGTCCCGGCGCGGGGCGAGCGCCTTGCGTGGATCACCGGGTTTACCGGATCGGCGGGGATGGCCGCCGTGCTTGAAAACGAGGCCGTCGCCACGACCGACAGCCGCTATGATATCCAGATCCGCGATCAGGTCGATGCGGCGCTGTTCGACCGCAGGGTGACGAAGGGAGGCTTTGGCCTGACCGAATGGCTGCGCGACCATATGCAGGCGGGACAGGTGCTCGGCTACGATCCGCGCCTGCACACGCCCACACAGGTCGCGGCAATGGAAACCATGCTCAATCCCAAGGGCATCACACTGAAGGCGCTGGCGCAAAATCCGCTCGACGCCGTATGGACGGACCAGCCGGACGCGCCCGCCGATCCGGTTGAGGTCTTCCCCGAAGCAATCGCCGGGCGCAGCGCGCAGGACAAGCGCGAGAGCATCGGCAGGGCGATCGCCGATAGCGGCGCGGACGCCGCCGTCATCACCCAGCCGGATTCGATTGCCTGGCTTTTGAACATTCGCGGCAATGACGTACCGCATACGCCGTTTGCACTGTCCTACGCGATCGTCCATGCGGATGGGGCGGTGGACTGGTTCATCGACAAAAAGAAAATCACGCCCGCTGTGCAGGCCCATATCGGCAATCAGGTGCAGGTGAAAGACCCGGCGATGCTGGCGGCGTCCCTGTCCGCGCTGGCGGGGAAGGCGGTGCAGGTCGATCCGGATCGCTCGGCCATCTGGTTCCGGCAGGTTCTGGAAGGGGCGGGGGCGAAGATCGTCCCGCATGAAAATCCCTGCGTCCTGCCCAAGGCCTGCAAGACGAAAGAGGAGCAGGACGCCATCCGCAACGCCCATCTGCGCGACGGGGTGAATGTGACGAAGTTCCTCGTCTGGCTGGACGGCGAGGCGGCGAAGGGAACCCTGACCGAGCTGGACGTCGTCGAAAAGCTGGAAGAATTCCGGAAGCTGGACAAGGGGTTCCGCGACACCAGTTTCGATACCATCTCCGGCTGGGCCGCGCATGGCGCGATCGTCCATTACCGTGCTACGCAGGAAAGCAACGTGACGATCACACCGCCGGGAATCCTGCTGCTGGACAGCGGGGCGCAATATACGGAAGGCACCACCGATATCACCCGCACGATTGCCATCGGCGCGCCGACGGAGGAGCAAAAGAAAGCCTTCACCCTCGTCTTGCGCGGGCATATCGGCATCGCCGCTACGACATTTCCTGAAGGCGCGCGCGGCGTCGATCTCGACGTTCTGGCTCGCCGCCCGCTATGGTCGGAGGGGATGGATTACGGCCACGGCACGGGGCACGGCGTCGGCTGTTATCTCTCGGTGCATGAGGAAGGCGGCGGCCTGCATTCGCGGGCGATGCGCCCCTTCAAACCCGGCATGGTCGTGTCCAACGAGCCGGGTTATTACAAGGAAGGCGCGTTCGGCATCCGCATCGAGAGTCTGGTCCTGGTGCGCGAGGCCGGGAAGATGGAAGGCGGCAAGGCGCGCCTTGCCTTTGAAACGCTCACCCTTGTCCCCATCGACCGCCGCCTGATCGAGCCGTCCCTTATGAATGACGAGGAAATCAAATGGCTGAACGATTACCATGCGCGCGTGGAGCGCGAACTCTACCCGCATCTCGGCGCGCAGGAGCAGGCGTGGCTGA
>JACPDM010000032.1:0-11830 GCA_016184045.1 Micavibrio aeruginosavorus
CCTGCCCCGGTGGCGCGAATCAAACAACAGATCGAAAGCGCAGACGCCGTCCTGTTCGTCACCCCGGAATATAACCGCAGCATTCCCGGCGTTCTAAAAAACGCGATCGACTGGGCGTCCCGCCCGTACGGCAAAAGCGCCTTTACAGGAAAACCGGCGGCGATTGCAGGGGCCTCGCCCGGCGCGATTGGCGCCGCGGTCGCGCAAAATCACCTGCGCAGCATCACGGCAGGGTTCCTTGACATGCCGACCATGGGCCAGCCGGAACTCTATCTCTCCTGGAAGGACGGCGTCATCGCCGCAGACGGCAGCGTCAGCGACGAAGGCACGAAAAAATTCCTGCAAGGCTTTGTCGATAAATTCGCCCTGTGGGTCGATACCCATGCGCAAGCCAGTAAAAAGGCCGCCTGATCATTTTGACAATTCCTCCCCCGCGCCTTCGCCGGGGGAGGAACGATTTATCCTTCTTTGGTAATGATAGGCTCCGCCGTCTTACCGGTGTTTTTATCCCAGCCGCTTGCAATCGCCGTCACCAGATTCCCGAGCCTGCGTGCAGCATCCGGACGGCCCATACTGCGGGCGTTTTCCGCCGCGCGGAACAGGGTTTCCGGGTTTTGCAGGAATGTCTCAACCCGCGCCAGAACCGCTTCCTCGGTGAACCCGCTTTGCGTCATCACCCATGCGCCGCCCGCATCTGCGACCGTATCGGCATTGATTTTTTGCTGCTGGTCCTCATGATGCGGGTAGGGCACGAAAATGGCAGGACGTCCCGATGTCGTTACCTCGGCCACTGTGCTGGCCCCGGAGCGAGCGATCACAAGATGGCAATACGCAAGCTGCTGCGGCACGTCATTGATAAAATTATGCAGCTCCGCCTTGATTCCCGCCTGTTCATAGATTGCCCGCACCGACTCCAGATCGTCGGGACGGCACTGCTGCACGACTTCGAGCCGCGCGCGGTGCGCGGCTGAAAGTTTTGCGAACGCCCTGGGCACGACATCGGAAAACACATGCGCCCCCAAAGACCCGCCCATAATCAGAATGCGCAGAATGCCATCGGCCTGCATGGTCGGGTAGGGCTTGGAATAGAGGGCGGCAATTTCCTCACGAATAGGGTTCCCGGTCACCGTTGCGCGCGGTACATCGGCCTCATCAAGGCCATGAATATGCGACATTGAAAGAGCTATGCGATCCGCACGCGGTGCCAGCGCCGCATTGGCGCGCCCCAGAATCGCATTCTGTTCATGAATGATGGTGGGGATCTTCTTGCGCTGCGCGGCATACACGGCCGGAAAGGACGGGTATCCCCCAAAACCGACCACGACCGCGGGCTTCAGGCGGCCAAGGATCTGCATGCTCTGAATGATTCCCATGGCAACGCCTGCAACGCCGCCGACCTTTCCCAAAAGACCGGAGCCGAGCGTGCCGGCCTGAATGACCGTGATCGGAATATCCCCAAAGCTCTCGGTGAACCGCTTGCCGCGAGGCTCAGTGACAAGCTCAACGCGAAAACCGCGGGATCGCAAATCCTGCGCCAGCGCTGCTGCCGGGAACATATGCCCGCCGGTACCGCCCGCGCTCAGGAGAATGAGTTTTTCTGTGTTGTGATCGTTATCCATAGAAAGACCTTACGCGAAATCCTATAACTGCGCCACCATCCCCGGTCGGGAGGAAAGACTCCCGCGGGAAACCGAAACTTTCGGGTGCTTGCGCGTCAACGCCAGAACCATGCCGATCGTAAATGAAGTCGCCAGCAGCGATGATCCGCCGTAACTCATGAACGGCAGGGTCATCCCCTTAGTCGGCATCATATGCAGATTGGACGCCATATGCACAATCCCTTGTATCCCGAACATCACAAGAAGGCCGCCCGTCGCCAGAATGACGAACATATTGTCACAGTCCATCACCCGATTCAGGCCGCGCAGGATGATAAAAGCAAGCGCCGCGATCAAGAGCGCCAGAAACACGAAACCCATCTCCTCACCCGCGACTGCAAAGATAAAATCCGAATGGGCGTCGGGAATGCCCAACTTGACAGTCCCCTGCCCCGGCCCCGCGCCGAACAATCCCCCATGCCGGAAAGCCTCCAGCGCCCGGTCGATCTGAAACGTATCGCCGCTGGACGGATTAAGGAATCGATCGATACGGCTTTGAACGTGGTCGAAAACAAAATATCCGGCTCCGACTGCGCCAAAGCAAACCCCTATCGCCGCAAGAACAAACAGCCATGGCAGCCCGGCCAGAAAAATCTGCGCGCAGAGAATGGCAAACATAACAAACGTCATGCCCATATCCGGCTGGAGCAAAAGCAAGGAGACAACGACCAGGAACACCCCGCCTGTTATGGCGTAACCGGGAAAATCAGGCCTGTCCTTCTGCTTTGCGATCAGCCATGCCGCCACGACGGCAAAGGCGGGTTTGGCAAATTCGCTGGGTTGCAGCGAGAATCCAAACAGGGGAATCCAGCGCTGCGCGCCTTTAATCTCCGTGCCGATGAACAGAACAAGAACCATCGCCGCGATACCGCACAGCAGAACGAGCGAAGCCAAACGCCAGATATTGCGCAGACTCAGCATCGAAATACCGACCATCCCTGCCAGCGCGGGGAAAAGAATAATAAGATGCCGGATAATGAAATGATATTCGCCCGCTCCGATCCTGGTTGCCACCGGCGGGCTGGCTGTCGCGACAAGCATCACCCCCACGATCATCAAGACCACAACCGTTGCCAGAAGAGGCCTGTCGATGGTCCACCACCACCGGCCCCAGATGGTTTTATCGGTTCGTGAAAACATGGCATTATTCATTCTGCTGCCTCCTCTTGCCCTTCCGGCAAAGCCCTGACTAGATCCGCAAAAAGATCGCCGCGCAGGCGACAGTAAAACAACGCCCGCCCCGCCCGGTTGCCCGCGCGCGGCTTGCGCCATACGGTGCGCTTCCGGTACTGCGCGCTCTATCGTATCACATAGCGTGAACGGTACCCCGCGACTGCCCAGCCAGCGGGAAAAATCTCCCGCCGCTTCGCCTATGATAAAAGCGTGAGCAATCCGCTCCATAAACGGCTCAAGCCCGTCAAGACCTCCATCTTTGGGCTTGCCGCCCAGAATCCAGTAAATTGGCCGGTAACAGGCAACCGCCTTTGCTGCCGCATCGGCGTTCGTTGCCTTGCTGTCATTGATATAAGACACGCCGTTGATCACGCGAACAAGATGCATCCTGTACGGCAGACCGGGATAGCGCGTCATCGCCGCCATGATGGTTTCAGGCCTCACCCCCATCAGACGGCAGGCGGCATAAGCGACCGCGGCATTTTGGTGATTGTGAACGCCGGGCAAGGTTTTCATCGCCTGCAGGTTGCCAATCTCTACCGGCTGCGTTCCCATGGCGTCAAACAGAAGGCCTGCCTTGATAAATACGCCATGAGCCACCGGACCGGACGTTGAAACAGTATAGATATCACGTTCTCCCGCCTGCTCCACCGTTCTCAAAATGGCTTGAGAAGGTGCGTCATCCGCGCCGATAACCGCCTGTCCCTTGCCCCGGAAAATCCGCAACTTGGCAGCCATATATCCCTGCAGATCGCCATGCCGATCCAGATGGTCCGGCGTAAGATTAAGATGAATTGCGATATCCGGAGCAAAATCGGGGCAGAGGTCAAGCTGGTAGGACGAAAGTTCCAGAACAATCACCTCCGCCCCCGCAAGATCGAGATCAAGAGCGGCCTTGCCGATATTCCCGCCAGTGACGGCGCGCACCCCGGCATCATTAAGGATATGCCCGATCAAGGCCGTCGTGGTCGATTTTCCGTTAGTCCCGGTTATGCCGATTGTTTTCAGCCCGTGTCCGGAGCGGTGCAAAAGTTCTATATCGCCGATAATCTCCACGCCTGCTTCGCGCGCGCGTGAAACCACCGCATGCGGCATAGGAAAATGCAGCGGAATTCCGGGGGATAGAAGCAAGAAAGCAAGTTCGTAAAAACTCCCACGCATATCGTCGATTCGCGCCCCGGCCTGCTCCGCCGCCTTGCGTTTTGCAGCATCCTCATCCCACGCCAGAACCGGAACGCCCGCCGCACTCAAAGCCCGCACCGCCGCCATGCCCGAAAGCCCGAGGCCGTAAACAGCCGCAGGCTTCCCATTCAGTGTCGATGCGTAGACCTTGAGATCAATCATCGCAATTTCAGCGTTGCCAGCCCGACCAGCGCCAGAATCATGGCGATAATCCAGAAACGAATGACGACCGTCGGCTCAGACCAGCCTTTTTTCTCAAAATGGTGATGCAGCGGAGCCATGCGGAAGACGCGCTTTCCTGTCAGCTTGAACGATGCCACCTGCACGATCACTGAAACGGTCTCCAGGACGAACAACCCGCCGACAATCGCCAGAACAAGCTCATGCTTGGTCATCAAGGCAATCGCTCCGAGAACGCCACCCATGGCCAGAGACCCCGTGTCGCCCATGAACACCATGGCGGGCGGCGCATTGAACCACAGAAAGCCCATCGCCGCTCCGACCAGCGCCCCGCACAAGATCGCCAACTCGCCCGTCCCCGGAATAAAAGGTATTTGCAGATAATTGGCAAAAACTGCATTGCCGACGATATAGCTGAACAACCCGAAGCAGGCCGCAACGATCGCCACGGGAACAATCGCTAAACCGTCGAGGCCGTCCGTCAGGTTAACCGCGTTCGAAGCGCCAATCATGACTACAAGCGCCCAGGGAATGAAAAACCATGACAAGTTTATAAACAGATGCTTGAAGAACGGAATTGTGATTTCCGTGGCGATAGCATCGGGAAGGCTGGACATGATCCCGAATGTAGCGACAAGGCCAATCGCAAACTGGATCAGGAGCTTCAGCTTCCCTGAAAGCCCCTTGGTGTTCTTCTTGGTCAATTTGAGGTAATCATCGGCGAACCCGATTGCCCCAAATCCCGCCATAACCAAAAGCGCATACCAGATAAACGGATTCACAAGATCCGCCCAGAGCAATGTGCTGATCGCGACGCTGATCAGCTCCATAAGGCCGCCCATGGTCGGCGTTCCGGCCTTCTTGAAATGTGTCTCAGGCCCGTCGGCGCGAATTGGCTGCCCTTCCGCCTGTTTTGATTTCAGCCAGCGGATCATCCCCGGACCGATCACGAAACAGATGACCAGCGCCGTCATGATCGCCGCGCCCGTACGGAACGTCAAATACCTGAACAGATTGAAAAAAATAAAATCGTCCGCGAGAGGCGATAGCAGATTATAGAGCATTCTTGATTCCCCCTTTCAACCCGCCGTTCCCTGGCAATTTCCGCATCGCCTCGACAACCACATCCATGCGGCTGCCATGCGACCCTTTGACCATCACAACATCGCCGGGGACAAGAACATCCGGCACGATCTGGGCCAGTTCCTTGCTATTGTCGCGGTGATCGCCGCGATTTTGCGGCGGCAAGGCGTCGTGCAAGTTTTTCATCAACGGCCCGCAGGTGTAAACCAGCGAAACATTGGCAGCCTGCAAAGGCATCGCCAGTTCGGCATGAAGACGCGGAGCATCGGCTCCAAGCTCAAGCATATCTCCAAGAATGGCAATTCTGCGCCCACCACGACCGGGATCTATCAAAGCCAGAACCTTGAACGCCGCCCGCATTGCCACAGGGGAAGCATTGTAGCTTTCATCAATCAGCGTGACAGGGTTTTTTGGATCGCCCAGATCAAGACTTTCGCGATTTCCCCGGCCCTGTACGGGCTGAATTGTTTCCAGCGCCGTCAGTGCCTTTTTCAGATCACCCTTCACCGCCTTCACCGCGAGAAGAACAGAAAGTGCGTTCATGGCAATATGTTTTCCGGGAATCAGCAAAGTGAACGAAACATCTTCCCCCATCACCGTTGCCCGGATACGGGATCCGTTGGAGGCCAGAAGACATTCCTCAAGCCGCGCATCGGAATCTTGATTCTCTCCGAAACTTAATGTTTTTAATCCCCGCGTCTTGGCCGCCGCAAGAAGCCTTGCATAATGCGGATTATCGCGGTTAATAACCGCGGTTCCGCCATGGCTTAGTCCTTCAAATATCTCCGCTTTGGCGTCAGCTATTTCTTCGACAGATTTAAAATTCTCCAGATGAACGGGTTCGACCGTTGTGATGATCGCAACATCGGGCTGCACCATGCGCGCCAGCGGCGCAATCTCGCCTGCGTGATTCATGCCAATTTCAAAAATTCCGTAATCGCACCCGGAATGCATCGCCGCCAGAGAAAACGGTACGCCCCAATGATTGTTAAAGCTTCCCTTGCTGGCATGGATCTGGCCCAGTGCGCCAAAAACCCGCGCCAGCATTTCCTTGGTTCCGGTCTTGCCGACGGAGCCGGTCACCGCAATAACCTTTGCGCCGCTGCGGTGACGGGAAAATCGCCCAAGCCCCTGCAGCGCCGTAAAAGTATCATCAACCAAAAGAATCGGAGCATCGGCTTTCACGCCGGTCGGCATACGGCTGACCATTACAGCCGCAGCACCCTTGGTAAGCGCATCGGAAACACAATCATGCCCATCCATGCGATCGCCTTTAAGCGCAATAAACAAATCACCCGGCTGCAACGTACGGGTATCGATCGACAACCCTGTCGCCGCCCACACGCCCCCGGCCTTCCCGCCGGTTGCGGCTTCCGCTTCAGGTGCGGTCCAGATGACATTTGATGATGCAGTCATGTTCTTTTCACTTTCCGCCTTTTTCAGGCAGCTCCTTTGCTTTGATTCATTGCAATTCTTGCCTCTTCGGCATCGTCAAACGGCTCGGTGCGGTCGGCGAAGATCTGCCCCTGCTCGTGGCCCTTCCCGGCCAGAACCAGAACATCGCCGGGCTTCATCTGCGAAACCGCCCAGCCGATCGCCTCCCTCCGTCCCGCGATTTCCTTTGCCGCGCGGCCTGCGCCTTCGCAGATCGCAGCACGGATCGTTTCCGGTTTTTCGCTGCGCGGATTGTCGTCGGTGATAATCGCGAGATCAGCCTGCGTCGCCGCGATCCTGCCCATGATCGGACGCTTGCCCGGATCACGATCCCCGCCGCAGCCGAACAGGCAAATAAGTCGGCCCTGCGTATGCGGACGCAATGCCGAGAGGATATTTTCAAGCGCATCCGGCGTGTGCGCATAATCGACATAGACCGCCGTACCGTCCACCGCACCGGGGATCATCTGCAAACGCCCCGGCGCCCCCTCCAGCAGGGCCAACCCATTAACATCCGTTTTTTCGTTTCCGGCTATCGCCAGACCGAGAGCACAAAGCGCATTCATCGCCTGAAATGCACCGACCAGCGGCAAAACAAGCTTGTGACGGCGGCCCATGACCTCGATGACAATTTCCTGCCCGTGCGGCAAGGGGGTGCGCTCAAGAAGTCTGAAATCATGCCCTCTCAGGCCATAACTTTGCACCTGAACATCGCGCATGCGGCAAATATCCTCAAGCGCGACAAATTCCGGAACATCGGCATTCAGGACCGCAACGCCGCCGGACTGCACTACGACCTCAAACAACCGCGCCTTGGCGGAAAAATAATCTTCCATGTCAGCGTGGTAATCGAGATGATCGCGCGTCAGGTTCGTAAAACCGGCCGCGCGGACATTGACTCCATCCAGCCGCCGCTGTGCCAAGCCATGCGAAGACGCCTCCATCGCCAGATGCGTCACCCCCGCCCTCGCCAGATCAGCCAGCGTTTCGTGCAAGGCAACCGCCTCCGGCGTCGTCATCGACCCCGGACGATCAACCCCTTTGCCACGCACGCCAATCGTGCCGAGGCTTGCGGAATGAAGCCCGGAAGCCGCCCATAATTGCTGCGTGAAATGTGCAGTCGATGTTTTGCCATTGGTTCCGGTGACGGCGGCAACCATCTCCGGCTGACGCGGATAAAACCTTGCTGCCATCAGGGCGAAGGCGCGCGCCGTGTCTTCCGCTTCGATCAGGGCGACAGCCTCAGGAACGACCGTTCCCGGCGGAGCCAGAATCGCCGCAGCGCCGTTGCGAACGGCATCGGCAATAAAGTCCCGCCCGTCCGAGCGTGCGCCCGGCAGAGCGGCGAACAGCCATCCTGCGCTGGCAGCGCGACTATCCTGCGTCAGGCCAGAAATTTCAGAACCGGGACCATCGCCGTAATAATTCGCCCGACAGCGGGAGCTGCAACCCAGCCTCCCGTTGCAAAACCGTAAGATGCCTTGTTTCCCTTCGGTTCGTCGACCATTACCATGACCGCATAGCGCGGCGCGTCCATCGGAAACACGCCGATAAAGGACGACAGGCGCTTGTTTTCGTCATAACCGCGGCCTTCCTTCTTGTCCGCGGTTCCGGTTTTGCCGCCGACCTGAAAACCGGCGACATCGGCTGACTTCGCGGTGCCCTCCGTCACGACAAGACGCAGCAATTGCCGCATCCGGTGCGCGGTCTGCGCCGAAATCACGCGTATTTCGGCCTTGCCGTCTTTTTTCCGGCCATTTTTATCCGGCAAGCTGTCATTCATCAGCAAGGTCGGATGCACCACAATTCCGCCATTGGCGATCGTCGACATAGCGGCCAGAGTTTGAATCGGCGTGACCGCAACGCTGTGCCCGTAGGATGCGACCATCGTGTCAAGATCGCGCCAGGGATTCGGAACAAGCGGCTTTGAAACCTCGTCCAGCTCAATTTGTACCTTATCCAGCAATCCGATATCCCGGTAAAAATCTTTCAGCGCCGCAGTGCCTACCGCTTCGCCCATGCGGGCCGCGCCAATATTGGACGACACCATGAAAATTTCCGGAATGGTCAGAAAGCGGTTTTCGGGATGGAAATCGCTGATTTTGAACCGCCCGACGGAAATCGGCGCGCGGGCATCGAAAGACTGGGCCATCGATGCGTTTTTCATCTCCAGATAGGCCGCGATTGAAAACGTCTTGAAGGTTGACCCCATTTCGTAAACACCCAGAGTCAAGCGATTGAACTGGGCTTCTTTATCACTTTCCTTGATTTCATGCGGATCGAAATCGGGCGCGGATACTGCCGCCAGAATTTCCCCCGTATTGACATCCATGATCGCGCCGATGCCGCCAATCGCATCGAAATCGTCAATCGCCTTTTGCAGTTCCCGGCGCACGATGTGTTGCAGGCGGATGTCGATCGTGGTTTGCAACGGCTGCCGCCCGGGAGCGAGGATGGAATCCATGCTGCGTTCAATTCCGGAAAGCCCCTTACCATCGACATTCACAAAACCGACGATGTGGGAGGTCAGCGCCCCTTGCGGATAGATCCGTCGCTCTTCTTGCCTGAAACCAAGGCCTGGATGACCAAGCAGCAAAATATTATACTGGTCATTCGGCGTCAGATTGCGCCGGATCAGAACAGATCGCAGCTTTCGCCCTTCTTTGTCCTGCCGTTGCAATTTTTTCAAAACATCGCCATATGTCGCCCCCGGCAAAACCCGGACAATGTCTTTTGCAACGATCTCAGGCTCCATGATCAGGGCGGGATCCGCAATCAGCGATGCCGTTTCCAGAGAACGGGCCAGAAGTACGCCGTTGCGGTCGACGATATCCGCACGCAAGGCAATTTCCTGTTCCGGCGCCGAGAGATCATTATCGCGCACCTGCTGATGGGCAAGGCGCGGCAATTCCCCCTGAATCACTGTCAAATCCAGCGCCCGCGCCGCGACAAGCATATAAAGGGCAGCAAAACCAACGCCCATCAGAACAAGCCGCCCGCGCGCAACATCCAGCGCTGATCGGCGCGCACCGATCAATTTTTCCGACGGCCGGCGAAACAGCGGCGGCAAACTCATGGCGCCCCCCCGGCTGAAGGTTCCTGACCGGCAAGATCATTCAAAAGATCGTTAAACTGCTGCCGCGAGTCGTTGGCAACAGGTGAAGGCATCGGTAAGTTTTGCGCATTATTCGGCGTTATGGCGGGAGCAGAAGAGGCCCCGCCCCCTTGCCGCAGCGATGGGGACGTCGCGGCCAAAACAGGCTTGCGGGGCGGGAGAACCGCATGGCCAGGCTCAGGGATATTTTTTCCATCTTTGACCAGAGCCGCAAGATCAGGACTGGACATCTTCAGATGCTGACGCGCCAGATCCTCGATCCGGTCAGGACGATTGAGATAATCCCACTCCGTTTCCAGCACCCGCACAGTTCCCTGTTCCTTGCTCAAGGCTTCACGCACATCGTGCAGGCGATCTTCTGCGCGCTGGACATTTTGGCTGGTCTGGAACAGGACAAACCCGGCCCCGACCGCCATCATCAAGGTAACAATTGTGGAGATGCGGATTTTCATGCCCGCCCTCTTTCTGTCATGCCATGCTCTTCCGGCCACGGTGCGGCCCCGGTACGAATCGCAGCGCGCAACCTTGCCGACCGCGCACGCGGATTGCTTCGCGTTTCCCCCTCAGACGGATCGACGGCCTTTTTTGTCATGATCTGGAACGTAGGCTCCGGCCCCTGCGCAGCCATAACCGGTAGATGTCGCGAAGGAGACGGGGAATCGCCTGCGCGCTCCTTCATGAAGTTCTTGACGATGCGATCTTCCAGCGAATGGAATGTCACCACCACAAGCCGTCCGCCTTCAGCCAGAATCCGCTCAGACCCTGCCAGTGCGCGCTCCAGTTCTCCCAATTCGTCATTCACGGCGATCCGCAGCGCCTGGAACGTTCGCGTCGCAGGGTCGATCTCATCCTTTTTTCCGCGCGGCAGGACTGAGCGCACCAGTGATGCCAGCTCGCCTGTCGTTCTAAATGGTTTTTCCGTCCGCGCCGCGACAATCGCCTTGGCGATGCGGCGAGAATGGCGCTCTTCCCCGTACAGATAAATCAGATCGGCAAGTTCTTTTTCCGGAAGTGTATTGACCAAATCAGCAGCGCTCTCGCCCTGTGTTGTATCCATGCGCATATCGAGCGGCCCGTCGAAGCGAAAAGAAAATCCGCGCTCGCCCTGATCGAGCTGCATCGAGGACACGCCGAGATCGAGGACAAAACCATCGACCGGGGCTTCGACGATATCGGCAACATTGCCGAATGCCTCATGCACCAGCCTCAGGCGATCCCCATAAGATTGACGCCAATCACTGCGCACGCAGCCCGATCAAGAATCGCACGCGTATAACCACCCGCCCCCAGTGTGCCATCAACATAAGTTTCGCCGTCACGCGGCTGCAGATGCGTCAGCACTTCGCTGAGCATCACGGGAATATGCGGTTGTGGCGGCACAGGCGCGGTCATAGGGAAACTTCGAGGAAAACACGCGCCGTCCGGGCAAAAACCCGGAAAAGCCCGCGCTCCGCAGGTGGGGGTTAGACTGTTATTGTGTTCGTTGATGACATAAGGCGGGACGGCCCCCCGGAAAAGCCCGGAAAGCCATGAATCCAAGGATAATCCCGCCCGATTCTCCCGGTCAACGCGCCCGTGCAGCTTGTACACAGGCAAGTGATGTCTGCCCGCAGCCTAGAGCCGATTTCGCCTGAAAAAATCAAAACTGACACGCGGCGCGTAATTTTTCAGCGCCATTGCGGCATAGCCACGCATAAAATTGCTCAAAGCACCCTTTTATTTCCATAAAGTTAGATTTTTCCAAAGAATAACTTGGGTAAACCTAAAGCATTGAAATAATTACAAAAATTTCTTGCCATAAATAAAAACGTTATGTTAAAACAAAATCGTTCCGGCAACGGGACACTGTGTGTGAAAACGAAAATGTGTGGGGAGAATAGAAATGTTGGCAATCCTTTTGCTTGTTGTGCTGTCGATTAACGGCGGGCTTTATGTGGGGACGATCCTGCATTCCGCCAGCCAGATGGCCCGGCTCGATCAGGCCATCGAACTGTATCAGAAAATC
>JACPDM010000032.1:11867-35080 GCA_016184045.1 Micavibrio aeruginosavorus
AAAATCTGGGGTTAAACCGCCCTCAATACCGGGGAAACCCGCCCTTTTGAGGCTGATCGCAGGGGGATACGCCGAAGGGAGATCGGGAGGAACGGGGGCAAAAATGCAAAATGCCCGAATGCAAAAGCCGCCCGTTTCAAGCCGGGCGGCTTTTCCATGGACCCGCAGAGGAAAAATATATCCAGAAAGACTGTAAGCCGGGTTCTGTATCCCGCCCCGAAGGACGGAACGATAGCCATTCATCTGGGATGCCTGTTGCCAGACACCTCGAGCAACCAACCCGGGCCACAAGCCGGGAACAGGCTTATGCGCAGCCCCTATTTGGTCTTGCTTCCGGTGGGGTTTGCCATGCCGTCCCTGTTGCCAGGTCCGCGGTGCGCTCTTACCGCACCGTTTCGCCCTAACCTGATCCTATTGCTAGGCGATCGGCGGTTTGTTTTCTGTTGCACTGTCCGTCGGATCGCTCCGCCCGGGCGTTACCCGGCACCGTATTCCCGTGAAGCCCGGACTTTCCTCCCCTTTACGCCAAAGCGCAAAAGAGCGGCCATCCGTCTTTCTGGATGGAAAGACCATATACGCGGCCAAGGCGTGATATCAAGGATAAACTGAAGGCAGGCTATGGCCGGCACAAGGCGTTTTTCCGGTGCAAAAGCCAGTGCAGCCGCGCCCCGGTTTCCCGATCCGGAATCCCGGCGACGCCCTTATGATGGGCATCGGCCTGAAAATGCCGCTGAAAGGCTGTAATCGCTTCCTCGTCGCTGACGCGCGGATCATACCCATACTCGCACAAGCCCTGCCGCAAACCGGCCATATCGGCATAAAGTACATCGGCCATGGCATAATCATCCGCCTCGGGCTGGGGGAAAAGGCCGATATCATGTACAGCCGCCAGCCATTCCCAATCGAGCTTTTCGCCAGGGTCCGGTTTGTTGCGGCTTTTTGCAGGGGAGATATCGGAATGGCCAAGGATATTCCATGCCGGAATAGAATTGCGACTCAGGATATCCAGCGTCAAATCGGCCAGCGCGTTCATCTGCTCTGCGGTAAACGGAATGTAGGTACGGTCATGGCCGGGGTTGACCAGCTCAATGCCGATGGAGTGGCTGTTAATATCATCGCGCCCATCCCACCATGCCTGCCCGGCGTGCCACGCGCGTTTGCATTCATCGACAAACTGCGTGATCGTCCCGTCACGGTCGATCATATAATGCGGGCTGACACGGCCTGCTATACCGTGCGTTTTGACGCCCATATAATAATCCTCGGCCTCTTGCGCTGTATCGGTCCCGGTATAGTGAAGGATCAGAATGTTCGGCTGAACGCCCCCGGCGCGATCATTGAAATTGGGTGAAATCAGCTTGCGGATCTGCATCATGGATTACGCCCCTTGCATATGCAAATTTTTGAGAAACTGCACCACCAGGCGCGTGAAATTCTTGCTCGCGACAGCCGCCTGCTCGATGGTCTGATCGTGCGATATGCTTTCATCGCTCAGGCCTGCACCCATATTGGTGATAGCGGAGCAGCCGACCACCTTCAATCCGCAGTGCCGTGCAATAATGCAATCAGGAACGGTCGACATGCCAACGCTGTCCGCGCCAATTATTTTCGCCATGCGGATCTCGGCATGCGTTTCAAATGTCGGGCCGAGGAACCACGCATAAACCCCCTCGATCAAGGGGATATCCAGTGCTTTTGCCGCCTGCATCAGCAGCGCGCGCAGATCCTTGTCCCAGGCATCGCCCATCGCAAGAAAACGCGGACCCCAGTCATCGTCGTTCTCACCCGATAGCGGATTGATCCCGGCAAGATTGATATGATCGGCGATCGCGATCAGGTTACCTGCTGGCGCTTCGGGCCGCAGCGATCCAGCCGCGTTGCTCAAAAACATTGTTTCGATGCCGACGCTTTTCAAGCTTCGCATCATCACTTTGAGGGGGGCAGAACTGACACCCTCGTAAAAATGCACCCGTCCCTTGAGGAAGATAACAGGTACGCCCTCAATCATCCCGGCCACCAGCATCCCGGCATGGCCATGAACGCCAGGGCGCGGGAAACCGGGCAATTCGCCATAAGGGATATAGGCCGCATCTGTAACGCGATCCGCCAGTCCTCCGAGCCCAGAACCAAGAACAACGGCGATTTTCGGCGCAAGGCCGTTCAGGGCCGTGCGGATGATTTTGGCCGATTCATGAATCTGGCTATTCAGGTCAGTGCTCACGTGTCTTTCTCCCGTTCATCGACGGTCCAGAGTATCACCATCCCGACCAGCCAGAAAAGAAGGATCGTTGTCATTCCTGCGCGCTGGCTGTCGAAAATATGCGTCGCCGCAGCATAGGCCGCGGGGCCGAAAAAGGACACGACGCGCCCGGTCAACGAATAAAGCCCGTATGTCTGCCCGACCTGATCCGGCGCAGAAAGCCGCGCCGCCATTGTCCGGCTGGCCGACTGCACGGGCCCGATGAACAGGCCCATGACAAGAGCAAGGCCGATAAACAAAATTTTGTCCTGCACGATCAGAACCGCAAGCCCGGAGAGCAAAAGCCCCGCCAGCGACATGATGACCGTTTCTTTCGAACCCTTAAGGTCGTCCATCCCCGCGAACCCTGCCGCCCCAAGCCCCGCCGTCACGTTCAGGCCGATTGCAAACAGCAGGATTTCATCGAATCCCATGCCGAATGTTCGGTACCGCAAAAACAAGAGCCCACACTGCAACAAGGGGACCGACCGCACGGATATTTTCTGAATTGCCCGTCGGCAGATCGAGAATAGGCGGGTGCCCGCCTATCCCGACAAGGAACAGCAGCGACAAAACAAGGCATGCCAGGCCGCCCGCATAACCCATGCCCCACGACCAGCCGGAAACGCGTCCCAGATAATCGGGTGGGGCAATATTCGTCAGCATTGCATTGTTGAAGACAAGCGCAATTTCGAACGCCGTATTGGCCAGAACGACCATGGCGAGGATAAACAGAAGATTGCCGGAACTTGCCGCAGGCTCGCCGAAATAAAGGAGGGCCGTCGGAATGGCGAACATGATGGTAAAAAGCAAAATACGCGGCTTGCGCGCGCCGTAATAATCGGCGATGGCTCCCATAAACGGGCTAAGAACAGCGATGAGCCCGCCGGACACGGCAATCGCGGTGCTCCATAGCGCCGCGCCTGCCGTTTCGTCCCCGACCATGCCGCGCGCGAAGTAAACGCTGAATACAAAAGTGATTATGACGGTGGCAAAGGCGGAATTGCCCCAGTCATAAAAGCACCAGGACAAAATCGATCTACGGTCCTGCCTGCTGATGGCCATGAAACGCCCCTTTAATGCAGCGTGTTTTGTGATAAATGATTAGTAACCGACCGGAGCCGTAATGAAAAGCATCCCTTTGCGTTTTCTGACCCTGTATTTACTCGTTTTTTTAGCCCTGATACCGGATTTTACCGGTTCTGCGAAGGCCGAGCCGTCCAGTATTCCCGATAACCCCGATCTGGTGACCGTCATGCCCGAAAACCTTCCCAAAGCAACCTTTGCAGGCGGCTGCTTCTGGTGCCTTGAGAGCGAATTCCGGAACAAGCCCGGGGTTGTCTTCACACGCTCCGGCTATACCGGCGGAGCCACCGAAAGCCCCACCTATGAACAGGTTACAACCGGAAAGACCGGTCACGCCGAAGCCGTGGAAATCTACTACGACCCGGACAAGACGAATTATCAGGCATTGCTCGACCATTTCCTGCGCCGCGCCCACGATCCGACGACTCTGAACCGGCAATGGGTTGATGAAGGCACGCAATACCGCTCAGCCATTTTCTATCATGATGAGGCGCAGAAAACTGCGGCAGAGGATGCCATCGCCCGCATTAGCGGGGAAAAAATATACAAAAGCCCTATTGTGACGCAGGTTCTCCCCGCAGCGCCTTTCTGGCCCGCAGAAGACTACCACCAGCAATACTACGAGAAATACGAACAGGAAAAAGGCAGCCCGCATCTGCGCGTCATTTTGAAAGACGAACTGAAAAAGAAAGCGAAATGATGGAGGGCGACCCAGTTGTTCTTCGTGTACGCCTGACGCCGAAAGCCGCACGCAATGCTGTGCAGGGCTGGGCGCAGAACGCGGATGGCGTCCCCATTCTCAAGGTCAGCGTTACGGCTGCGCCTGAGGGAGGGAAAGCCAATGATGCGCTGATCAAATTGCTGTCCGGACATTATAACCTGCCCAAAAGCGCCTTTTCCCTGAAAAGCGGCGCGACAGACCGCAACAAGGTTCTGCTGGTTTACAGCACAACGATTGATCTTTCGGGGCCCTGAAAAATCAGGTGATTTGCGCGACCAGAACATGCGCCAGCGCGAACAGGTAATAACCTGCCAGCTGATACGCGCTGTCAATTGCCACAGCATTGAACGGGTAACCGGTATAAAACGCGCCCATGACCGTCGGCGGCATCGCAAACGCCACCCACAACAGGCAGGAGAGCAGAATGAGCGCCATCGTCGCATCCAATCCCATGATGATGATCAGAAAAGAATAAAAACACGATGCCAGCATCCAGAGGATAAACGATACAACGGATGGAAAAAACTTCGGCTTCATATCGTCGGCACTTTTGCCGCGCGCCTCGACCCAGCGCTTGCCCATGACTTTCGGGTGATACCAGACAAATCCCATGAGAAAGGCGGCTAATCCCGCCACAACGGTTTCAAGATAGGGGAAATTCTGTAACAACATTCGGCGGCTCCCTGTAAAATGGCTCTCGGTCAACCCTTGCGGGCGACCATCATTTTCTTGATTTCGCCGATCGCCCGGGCAGGATTCAGCCCCTTCGGACAGGCTTTAGTACAGTTCATGATAGTATGGCAACGGAACAAACGGAAGGGGTCTTCCAGCTGGTCCAGCCTTTCCCCCTTGGCCTCGTCCCTGGAATCGGTCAGCCAGCGCCAGGCGTTCAGCAAAACAGCCGGGCCGAAATACTTGTCGCTGTTCCACCAGTAGCTGGGGCACGAAGTCGAGCAGCAAAAACACAGAATGCAGGCCGCCGGCCCCTTGCCGTCCGCACCGTTGAGCTTTTCCGCGTCCTCTGGACTTTGCAGACGCTCCCGGCTGGGCGCAGCGGATTCGGTCTTCAGCCACGGCTCAACCGTCTGATACTGGGCGATCAGATGCGTCTGGTCGGGGACCAGATCCTTGACCACAGGCAAGTGCGGCAGCGGCGTGATTTTAACGTCGCCCTTGCAATCGGCAATCGGCTTGAGGCAGGCGAGCGTATTCTCGCCGTCAATATTCATGGCGCATGAACCGCAGATTCCCTCACGGCAGGAACGGCGAAAGGTGACGGAGGAATCGATGTCGTTCTTGATGTGAATCAGCGCATCAAGGACCATAGGCCCGCATTTGGACAGGTCGATGGTGTATTCGTCCATGCGCGGGTTCTCTTCCACGTCCGGATTCCAGCGATAAAGCGCAAAGGTTTTTTTGCGCTTCGCATCTTTGGCGGCCGAATCGACTTTGCGTCCGGGTTTAATTCTGGAATTAAGCGGCAGGGTAAATTTTGCCATCGTAAACTCTTGCGCGGTGATCGGGATCGAACAGACGGACAGAATAAAGCCATGCCCCGGTCTTGTGAAGGCCCTGCCGGGATTAATCCGGCTTATGTATTATTGCGTGGCTCGGGCCAGAAACGGTGGGCCAGAAGGACCCGCGCCGCCGTAAAAGTTCCGGAAACCCCGCCGGCAGCAATCCGGTTGAAGGTAACCAGCGCGGGCGTTACCGTCATGTCCCCTGATGGCGGAAGCTGCGGACGCAGAAGATTCTTCGCGCTGGTGCGCAAGGCCATGGCCTTTTCCCTGAAGATCCTGAAGAGATCCGGCCCGCCCCCGCCCGGATCGCCACCCCCGCCGCGACGGCGCATTTCTTGCTGAAAATCTTCAAACCGGATTGCGCGTGGGCGCTCTTTCTGGACCAAGTCTGAACTCCGTTTTTTAGATGTATTTCAATGTCTTTTATCCTAACAAACTAATATTTAATACCCTGTTAGCGTCTGTTAAATTCCCTGTGAGAGCAAGGATTCCTCCGCCTTGACTTTGCCGGGGCGCGGGCGAACGTTACTCTGCCCATTGGGCGAAGCTTTTGAAAACGCAAGGAAATAATTATTATGGAATTTATAAATGCCAGAGGCACACCGATCCCCGCTTTGGGTTTTGGCACCTACGAGCTGACGGGGACAGCCTGCCGCAAGGCCGTTACGGCGGCGCTGGAAACTGGTTACCGTCATATCGACACCGCCCAGATTTATAACAATGAAAGCGATGTCGGCGCGGGCCTTGCCGAAAGCGGGGTAAAACGCGGGGATATTTTCCTGACCACCAAGGTCTGGATGGATCGCGTCAACGACGGTCCTTTGCAAAAATCCGTCGATGAGAGCCTCAAGCATCTGAAAACCGATTACGTCGATCTCCTGCTGCTGCACTGGCCTGTGCCCGAAGTCCCCCTGGCCGAACAGATCAAGGCGCTGCGGGAAGTCCATTCCGCAGGCAAGGCCCGGTTGATCGGCGTCTCGAACTATACGGTAGCGATGCTGCGGGACGTGATTGAGGAATTCGGCGCGCCCATCGTTACCAATCAGGTGGAGTATCATCCCTTTCTGTCGCAAAAGGCGATCCTCGATTTCCTGCGCGGCAACGGCATGTTCCTGACCGCCTACTCCCCGCTGGCGCGCGGCGCCGTGCGGGACAATTCCCTGCTGAACGAGATTGGCAAAAGATACGGCAAAACGCCTGGGCAGGTCACGCTACGCTGGTTGATCCAGCAGGGAAGTGTCGCCGCCATCCCCAAGGCCGGATCACCGGCGCATATCAAAAACAATTTCGAGATTTTCGACTTTTCCCTGAGCCCCTACGAGATGGAGAAAATTCATGCGCTGGCGCGACCGGACGGACGCCTGATCAACCCCGGCTGGTCCCCGCACTGGGATCGGGCCGCTTGAAAATATCCTGCGACCTGTCATTCTGTACATCATCAAAAAATGACAAGGAAAGGCAACCCGAATGCCCATCGTGCAAATTCACCTGATCGAAGGCCGTACCGTCGAACAAAAACGCGCCCTTGTCCGCAAGGTCACCGATGCCGTCTGTGAAAGCGTCAACGTCACGCCTGAACACGTTAAAATCATCCTTTCCGACATGGCGCGGCACGACTACGCTATTGGCGGCGTCCTGAAAATGGACGAATCGAAATAACGGCGCAGTTTCCGGATTTTTATATTGACCAAGGCCGTTATTCGCTGCCATACAGGATTAATCCAAAAACAAAAAAACTGTGGGTGTAAACAATGGCCAACGCTGCAAAACCGGCGATCGATCGGCTGCGCTATCTCCTGATGACGGCTGCAAAAGACGGTGAAACCGCCTGCATCAGTCAGGCGGAAATTCATTCAGCCTGTGAAATTCTCGCGGAATCTGGCCGAAAGGTTGAATTTTATGTCTATGACAGCAGCATGGAAATTCCCGCCGCTCCGGCGATAAAACCCTCGAGACCGGGCGGCCCTGCCTAGAATCACTCCGGCTCCTGATCCTGCCCGGCACGCGGCCGCTTTGCCTTGCTCAAGGCGCGGCTGTTGTCTGGCGTGATCGCAGCAGACGGCGCGGGTGCCGGGTGCGCAACATGGACGAAGTTTTTCTCGATAAAGTGATTCTCGAAATCAACATCGGTCAGGGGCGAGAGGATAAAATCCGGAATCGGCATTTTCGGTTCGACCGAATGCACTTTCGCGAAATGTTCTTCAAGAACATGATGAAGATGTTCGTGCTCCTGCTTCAGCATCAAGCGGAATGCCAGTCCATGCGCTCGCTGCGTCTCCTTGAATATTCCAATAATATGGATGTTGTCGCGCAAGGAAATCGGCACCAGCGTAATTTCAAGAACGGCGTGATAACCGTAGTCTTCTGCATGCGACAACGACCTTATCGCGACATGCGCATCGCTTTGATGCCCGGCCAGAAAGGCTGAGGCCTTATCCATGGCGCGAAACAAGGCATCCTCGTAACTTTCCTGCGAGAATGCCTCGACGACGTATTTGAGCATAGATCAGTACACCCGCGCCTTTGGCGGAACCGGCTCGACCTCATCGGTCAGGGTGGTCAAGGTCACAGGGCGATAGCCGATCGTGGCCTTTCCTTTGTCGTCAACCCATGTGACCGTGTGCTTGAGCCAGTTCTGATCGTCGCGGTCGGGATAATCCTCCCGCGCATGCGCGCCGCGGCTTTCGGTGCGGTTGCGCGCACCTTCGATGGTAGCGATGGCCTGATACATCAGGTTGTCCAGCTCCAGCGTTTCGACCAGATCCGTATTGAACACCATGGAACGGTCGGTAACGCCGATATGCGACAGCCCGGCAAAGGCATTTTGCACCAGCGTACAGCCCTCGGCCAGCGTTTCGCCGGTACGGAAGACGGCAGCGTGGTTTTGCATCGATTTTTGCAAGGACAAGCGCAACTGCGATGTCGGCGTGCCGCCCCGCGCGTTGCGGTAACGATCAAATCGCTCCAGCGCCCGCGCGCCGTTGTCCCCGCCGGCTTTCTTGTGCTTGGCCCCCGGCGTCACGATTTCCGCAGCGCGGATCGCGGCAGCGCGCCCGAATACCACAAGATCAAGCAGCGAATTGGAGCCAAGGCGGTTCGCGCCGTGGACGGAAACGCACGCCGCCTCGCCGATGGCCATAAGGCCCGGAACGACGCGGTTCGGGTCGCTCGCAGTCGGGTTCAGAACTTCCGTATGCACGTTGGTTGGAACGCCGCCCATGTTGTAATGCACGGTCGGTAAAACCGGGATCGGTTCCCGGGTCACATCGACCCCGGCGAAAACCCGGGCCGATTCCGCAATCCCCGGAAGACGGGAATGAATGATGTCCGGATCAAGATGCATCAGATTGAGATGAATATGATCCTTGTGCTCGCCCACGCCGCGCCCCTCGCGAATCTCGACGGTCATCGAGCGCGACACAACGTCGCGGCTGGCGAGATCCTTGGCGGAGGGCGCATAACGCTCCATGAAACGCTCGCCCGCGCTGTTGGTCAGATAGCCGCCCTCGCCGCGCACGCCCTCGGTAATCAGGCAGCCAGCGCCGTAAATGCCTGTCGGGTGGAACTGGACGAATTCCATATCCTGAAGCGGAATTCCCGCCCGCGCCGCCATGGCGTTGCCGTCGCCTGTGCAGGTATGCGCGGATGTGCAGGAGAAATAGGCGCGGCCATAGCCGCCCGTCGCCAGAACGGTCTGATGCCCGCGGAAACGGTGGATGGTCCCGTCGAGCAGATTCCACGCCATCACCCCAAGGCATTCGCCTTCGTCGCCCATGATCAGGTCGAGGGCGATATACTCGATGAAAAATTCAGCCTTGTGCTTGAGCGCCTGCTGATAGAGCGTATGCAAAATCGCATGGCCGGTGCGGTCAGCGGCAGCGCAGGTACGCTGGGCCGTGCCCTTGCCGTAATGGGTGGTCATGCCGCCAAAGGCGCGCTGGTAGATTTTGCCTTCCGGCGTGCGGCTGAACGGGACGCCATAATGCTCCAGCTCGATAATCGCCGGAATGGCTTCCTTGCACATATACTCGATCGCGTCCTGATCGCCGAGCCAGTCCGAGCCCTTGATCGTGTCGTAGAAATGGAAACGCCAGTCGTCCTCGCCCATATTGCCGAGCGCGGCGGAAATTCCGCCCTGCGCCGCGACGGTATGGGAGCGCGTCGGGAAGACCTTGCTGATACAGGCTGTTTTTAACCCCTTTTCCGCCATGCCGAACGTGGCCCGCAGCCCCGCCCCGCCCGCACCGACGACGACGACGTCATACTCATGATCAATGATCTGATAAGATTGGGTCATATTTTTACGCCCCGAACGCGATTTTCAGGATTGAGAACACACAGGCAAGAGCCATGACTATAAAGAACAGCTTCATCGCCGTAATTTTGACAAGACGCCAGCCAGCGCCGTGGACATAGTCCTCAAGGATCACCTGCGCCCCCAGCGACGCATGATAAAACACCGAGAGCACCGACAGGATCATCAGCACGGCATTGACGGGCTGCGCCAGCCATGCGGTAAAGCCTGCATAATCCCACGACGCCATATGCGTCACCGACCAGACCAGCCAGAGCATCAGCGGCAGGTTGGCGACCGCCGTGATGCGCTGATGCAGCCAGTGATGCGTGCCTTCATGCGCACCGCCAAGGCCGCGCGCTCTGGCAAGAGGGGCGACAAGATTTTCGGAATTTTCCATCACGCGATCCTTGCAAAACTATCCAAAAAACAGCGGGCACCACACGGCCATCGTCAAAACAGCCGTTGCGATCAGAACAGCATAGCCGCTGCCATAGGCGGCCTTGAGTTCGAAGCCTTTTCCTATATCCCAGAACAAATGCCGTATTCCATTGCTCATGTGGTAAAACAAAGCGATGCTCCAGCCAAACAACAGGATCTGCCCCGGGAGGCTGGTCATGCAAACGACAAACTGGCTGAATGCCGCCTCGCCGCTTGCTGCGGCGAGCAGCATCCAGACGACCATCAGCGTACCGAACGCAAGGGCGACACCTGTGGCGCGATGCAGGATCGACATCGCCATGGTCAGACGCCAGCGATAAACCTGAAGATGGGGCGAAAGGGGACGTTGGATCATGCCTGAAAACTCCTGAAACCGGGAGCATCATAAGCCCCACGACAGGTTTTTTCAAATCCCGATTTTCTTAAGGAAAATCACTGTTCCCGGGGGGCAAAAGTCATTGCGGCACCATTGATGCAATAGCGCTTGCCGGTCGGTGCAGGCCCGTCGTCGAAGACATGGCCCAGATGCCCGCCGCAGCGCGCGCAATGCACTTCCGTGCGCGCATAGCCGATTTTGTAATCGGTAGAGGTGCCAAGCGCCTGCCGCGAGGCCGATTCCCAGAAAGACGGCCAGCCGGAGCCGCTGTCAAATTTTTCATGAGATGTAAAAAGTTTCTGCCCGCACCCCGCACACAGGAAATCGCCAAGGCGCTTAACGGCGATGTAAAGGCGCGCTCCGTCCCGTGTTCACGCAAGATACGGTAAGACTCGGGCGGCAGGCGCTTTTTCCATTCCGCATCGCTCATCTGAACGGGGTAAGACTCTTGTGCTACAGGGGAACCGGTCATGGCAAAAATCCCTTTCGAAAATGCGGCCAGCACAGCGCCTGCGGCGCTCATGGCAAGAAATGCGCGTCTGCTCATAAAATGTTTAATTAGCGTCGCTCGCCGCATTTTCCAGTGCTGCGCCCTGATCTGCGGGCGGCATGATGGCCTGATCCTTGCTTTGCAAAACTCCCGAAATCACGCAATTCCGTCCGGCAGCTTTCGCGGCGTAGAGTTTTTCATCCGCGGCGGCGAGAAGTTGGTCGATGGTCCAGCCTTCGCCCGCGATAACAACCAGACCGAAACTGGCCGAGAACGACAATGATTTCTGCACGCCATCTTCATCGACATAATGACAGGGCGTTTCACAGACACGCTTGCGGAAACGCTCAATAACCTGCAACCCACGCTCGGTAGCTGTGTTCGGCAAAAGGATTGCGAATTCCTCACCCCCGACGCGGCCGACGACATCCCCGGAGCGAAACGATTCGCGCGCAAGATCGGCAAACCTGCGCAAGACGACATCCCCTACCTTGTGGCCATACCGGTCATTGACGGATTTGAAGTGATCGAGGTCAGTCAGAACAACCGTTATCGGCGTCTTATCGCGACGCGCCTTGCCGATCTCGACCGCCGCACGCTTCATGAAAGCGCGGCGGTTATAAAGCCCCGTCAGGTGATCTTCCAGTGCTTCCCGCAAAAGCATCTGCTGGTAATCGCGAATGCGCCTGACCAGCGGGCTGAAAATAAAAACGGCCTCGATCACGAGCACAAAAAGAATGAAAAACGCGCTCCACGACTGAAAGACGTAGGCCTTGTCGATCTTCTGCAAAAGCTCTTCCTGATGATCCTCAAGCGCGACATCAAACATAACGATAAGGCGGCGGGACAGTTCACCGGAAAGCGCATTGATCAGTCTGCCGCGCTCTTCCTCTTTGCCCTCGACCGGAAGAACCATGAAACGCCGCGCGGCCTGGATAAATTCGTCAACGCTTTTTGCGCCGAACGCATTGCTCTCGAAATAAATCTTGTAAAGGACGTCGCTGGGAACGGTCCCGAAATAATCTTTCTTCGCAATCAGGCCGACAAGGCTTTTATGGCCGCTTTCAAGGTCGTTGATCGACTGGCTTAAAAAATCGTATTGCAGCTTGTCGCCGCTCTGAAAATAGATCGTGGCGTTGATGACCGCCTGCTGCGCGAGGGAACGCTGCCTGCCGATCATATAGGTAAGCTTCGCCCCTTCGCGCTGCTGATTGTTGATCCGGTCGGTCAGGAAATGGCTTGCAATCGTCAGTGTGGCAATGATGCCAAGCGCCAGAATATAGGCGCTGGTCACGGACACAGCCATGTTTTTCCCGGACATAGAGTCCGGGCTGCTTCCCTTAAACATCCGCATGAAGCGGCTTTTGAATGACGCTGATGATGCCATGTTATTTTGCATAAAAAACATCGACTTAACGCCGACACTTTAGATTATAGGCAAGAAAGTTAAAAATTATACAACCAGATTGATCCAGTTCGGCGGCAGGCGGCGCGGCTGGTCGGGGCCGTGACGATGCTGCTTTTGAAGGCTCGTCACCAGAGTGCCCCAGACATTGAAGACTTCCTGAAGGCTTGTCGGGCCTGCGTAAGGCACTTCCAGCTTTTTCAGTACAGCGAACCACGGCATATAATCTGATTCTCTAATATTCCGGCAAACATCGTCGATCATAAGGCTGCACTGATACGCAACCATATGCAGATTGCAGGCCGTCTGCGCAGGAAACTCGATCAGCCCGTCCCGTTCGACCACATCCCGGAACGGCTCCGCTAGGTTCAGATAAATTTTGAGGACCTCATTACGGGCGCGGATCGGCGTGATATCGGGCATTCTGTAGCCCATTTCTTTCGCCTCACGCATGATCATCCTGTGCTCGGGATTATCGAGAACATCATCCATCTTCTGCGCCATGATCTTTGCACTGTCATAGAGATCGACATAGGCAGCAAAGATCGCCGGATGCACTTTCATCCGGCGAATACGAATACTGTCGTTCCAGTTCTCCCGACTATATAAGCCCGAAGATTCCTCCATGTTTCCCTTCCTGCTGCGGACTTGAAGGCCGCATTGTCGTGAGGATCAAAGATACTCTCTCACCAGAGTTTCAGCAATCTGGATCGCATTCAACGCCGCGCCCTTGCGCAGGTTGTCGGCTACGCACCAGAAATTAAGACCGTAATCGACGCTGGCATCGTCGCGTACCCGGCTGATAAAGACATTGTCCTCGCCGGCGATCTCCGCCGGTGTGACGTACCCCATATCGCTCTCGAGATCGATTAACGTAATGCCCGGCGCCCTGGACCAGATTTTCTTGGCCGCGTCTGCAGACAATTCGGTTTCGAATTCGACATTGACCATCTCCGAATGGCCGATGAAGACCGGAACCCGCACGCAATTGGCGCAAACCTTGATGGCCGGGTCGAGGATTTTCTTGGTTTCGGCGACCATCTTCCATTCCTCTTTGGTCATGCCGTCATCCATAAAAACATCGATCTGCGGGATAACATTGAAAGCGATCTGCTTGGTGAATTCGGAAGGATTCGGCGTCGCGTTCATGTAAACGCCGCGCGTCTGGCTGAATAATTCATCCATCGCCTCCTTGCCGGCACCGGAAACGGATTGATAGGTGGACACCACGACACGCTTGATTCTTGCCACATCATGCAGGGGCTTGAGAGCCACCACCATCTGGATGGTCGAGCAGTTCGGATTGGCGATGATGTTCTTCTTTTTATATCCGGCCAGCGCCTGCGGATTCACCTCCGGCACCACCAGCGGCACATCGGGGTCCATCCGGAACTGACTGGTATTGTCGATTACCACCGCCCCGGCGGCGGCAGCCCGCGGCGCAAACACAGCGGAAACCTTGGCGCCAGGAGAAGACAGGACGATGTCGACTCCCTTGAAATCGCATTTCTCAAGATCCTGAACCTTCAGATCGTCATCGCCGAAAGACACTTCCGCGCCAGCCGACCGGGCGGAAGCCAGCGCGACGACATCCGTGACGGGAAAAGCGCGCTCATGCAGCGTCGCCAGCATTTCCCGCCCGACATTCCCCGTAGCTCCGACAACGGCAACCTTATAGCCCATAACAGATCCTTAACCTTTTTCGATCAACCTTTTAGGTGTATTCGCGGCGCGATCCTACCAGAAAGGGTCCGGGCCGGGTACTTTCTCTATGGTGGTATCTCCGGGTCACAATTATTGAAAATCTCTTATGAACGCAAAAGAATTTTTCGAATCCGTGCCTTTGGGGATCTGCGTGGTGCGCCGCGACCATAAGGATTTGCGCATCCTTTTCGTCAATCATACTCTCCTTTACTTACTGAAATCCCGGTTTTCCACGCCTTTCGCGGCTCTGGACAAGCCCTTGGCCGAGTTGTGGCCAAACCCGGAAATTCAGGATCTGGCCCGGAAGCTGTGCGGCCACAACCCGCCCCGGGACTTTACCCTGCCCGTTTACGCTGCGTCGCACCCCGATCGGAAGCGCTGGGTCAAAATTACCATCCAGCAAGATCTCTACGAGGATCAGGACGCCTATATTCTCTGGGTCACAGATATCTCCGCCAGCAAGGAGGCCGAAGAGCGCCTGAAGCGCGAAGTGGCGCAGGCCGACGCGCTGGCCGAAACCAAGGCGAATTTCCTTGCCACCATGAGCCATGAAATCAGGACGCCGATGCAGTCGGTTTACGGATTTCTGGAACTGATCGCGGAGGAAAAACCGCCGCAGGCGATTCAAACCATGGTCGATACCGCCAAGCATTCCGCCAGCGGCCTGCTCGAAATTCTGGATGACATTCTGGATTTCGCCAAAATGGACGCGGATCAGATGGAACTGGACCATTTTGAGGTTCCCGTGCGCACACTGGTGCGCGGAACGCTTGAGGCACTTTCTGTCAAGGTCCATGGCAAGGATATAAACCTGATCGACGATATTGCATCCGATGTACCTTTCGTTGTCATCGGCGACCCCAAGCGTCTGCGCCAGATTATTCTCAACCTGACTGGAAATGCCCTGAAATTCACGGAGAAGGGCGCGGTTACAGTCCATGTCCGAAATACGCCCAAAGTCATGCCGCGGCCGAAACACGGATTGATCCTGCGTTTCGAGATCCAGGACACCGGGATCGGCATGAGTCCGGAGGTCTGTGCCCGGCTGTTTAAACCCTTCAGCCAGGCCGACAACTCAACCTCCCGCAAATACGGCGGAACGGGCCTTGGCCTTTCCATCTGCAAAAGGCTGGTCGAATTGATGGGCGGCCAGATCGGCGTCGACAGCACGCCCGGGGTCGGCTCTGTATTCTGGTTTGAAATTCCCACCGATGAGGTCAGCACAGAAGCCAGCAGCGCGGATCTCCCTTCTCTGGAGGGCATCTCCGTTCTATCGGTCGAGGATCACCCGCAAGGGGCGCGGGAAATCGTCAAGTCCCTGCAATCGATGGGCGCGAAGGTCGAAAGCTGCCCGACGTACAAGGAGGCGCTGGAACTCGTGCACCGCCGCCCGTTCGATGTCGGCGTGATCGATCAGGGTCTTCCCGACGGGCTGGGGCTCGACCTGATCAAGGAGATCATGAATATCCGCCCGCTGATGGGCCTGATCATGTACACGGTACGCGACGATATCGGCCTGCAACACAGCCTTCAGGCACTTGGCGTCACCTATCTCTCAAAGCCGGCAAGCCGCCTTGGTCTTGGCACGGCTGTCAAGGATTCTACCCGCAGGCTGATGACGCTTGAGCCCGGCAAGCCGCTGCGCCTCCTCATCGCGGAGGACAACGAAACAGTCCGCGCCGTCATCGGTCGCCAGCTCGCCAAACTTGGCGTCGATGCGGATTTTGTCATCAACGGTCAGGAGGCATTAAAAGCTCTGGAAACAGGGCGATACGGCATTCTCTTTACAGACCTGCATATGCCCGGCATGGACGGTTACGGCCTTGTCGACGCGCTGCGCAACGCGGAGAAAGGAAAGCCCGCGGGAGAGCATTTTCCGGTTGTCGTTCTGACCGCCGACGTCCAGATGGCGCAGCGGCAAGTTTACCTTGCCGAAGGGTTCGATGAATGTCTGCTGAAGCCGGTCTCACTTGGACAGCTGCGGCGGCTGCTGATCCGCTGGGGCCTGTTGCGCGATAATGCCAGCGAAATGCAGGATATGGCCGCTACACCGGAGGCTATGGCTGATTCCTCCGACTCACTCATAGACGTCGCGATGCTGATGGAGCAGATGGGCTCTGACCGCGATGAGGCAATCGATATGCTGCGCATGTTCACCGAGATGAGCGCGCCGCTTGTTGAGGAAATACGCGCGGCGCAGGATTCAGGCGATTACGAGCGTCTGGCGGAATCCGCCCATAGCCTCAAAGGGGCGGCAAAATCGGCCTGCTGCCTGCAGCTGGGTGATCTGGCCGCACGGCTGCAACACGACAGCGAGCAAAAAAAGCCCTCCGGCGCGCTCGTTCAGTCTGTCGAAGAGGCCTTTTCCGCAGTTTGCGTCGCCGTGCAGGCGCTCTGAGCCTAGGGGCAGTTCCCGGTTTCCGCCGCGCTTGGATCCGGATACAGGGATAATTCCACGTCGTCTGCCGCGCTGCTGTCAACCGACAGCCAGACACGGAAACAGGTTGCATTCGCAGGGCAAACAACGTCTCCCGCATTATCAAGATCCGTCCCTGTTCCACCCGCATGAATCACATCCGCCTCGCAAAGCCCGTATTGCTCGTTCAGCTTGTCGAGGGCCGTCTGAATAAATGCGTCGGTGTTGAGGGTATGCGTCCAGAAAAATATCCCGTCGAGCCCGTTATACCACTGCCATTCCTCGAACATCGCCGGAGGCGGCGGCAAGAATTTTCCGGAGTTGCCGGAAAATACCGACTGATGATCGGCGTTATCGCCCGGGTTCCCGGGGCAACGCAATTCACGCACCAGCGGCAGATCGCCCGCCGCCAGAGGGCTGACCAGATGGGTCGAGCGCGGATCGACCGGAAATTTCTTGTTCGCCCCTTCGGTCTTGGTCGCGGGCGTGCCCGGAATAGTGTTGTCCCCGACCTGGTACAAAATGACGCATTCCTGAATCGCGGTGCGGATGAAATCGACTTGAGATTCAATTTCAGAAGCCAGCTTGAAGCTGTTATTGCTCTGCCCCTGCTGGCTTGACGGCTCCATAAAACTGATCGTCAGCGCCGCAAGCAGGGCAATCGCGATCAGGATATAAACCAGCGCACTGCCACTCTCATTCGACCGGGGTGCAAAAGACACAACCATGATCCTTCAATCCAGATGTTTAAATCAGGAGGCCTGATACGGTCTTCCACGCATCAGGCCTCCGCTTTTGTTCAGGCAGTCAAGTATAACGCGCTTGCTGCGGCCTAGCGTTCAACAAGGACGTGGTAATAAACCAGACTTCCAGAAGCACCGGAATCGTAGCATCCAAAAGGCTGCCCGAGGAAGTCACCACCAATGGTGATCGTCGGCGTTCCCGGAATACTATAGCCATCATCCATATATTCAGCCGGGGTGCTGGGCAGATAGGCAGCCACATCGCCGACACCATTGGTATTGGCATCAACCGATGCGCCGATCCCAAGCTCGGTATTAATCCTGCGGCATACGTTCATAGAAACGTTTGGAAGATAGGCGATCAGATCGTTCCCCGCATTCGTTGCAGCATTGGTAAGACCAACATTGTCGATCTGGTTATCCATATTGAAATACCACTCGCCACTGGCGCCCGCCGCCAACATATCCTGCGGAGCTTGCGTGAACACGGCCCCGCCACCTTGCGGGTGGAATACCCCGAAGGCCTCGCTGCCTGCAATCGCAGCAAAATCCGAGGGTGGATTGAAAAGCAACTGGTCAACCTGAGCCCCGCCAATCACCATACGCACAATCGCCGTACGGACACCTGCAGGGTACTGGGTCAACTGCGCCGAACTGATAAGGTTGGTCTCGCCTGACGCATCGCCAGAACCAGAACGCGTTGACTGCGTCACCGCATAGGACAGCGCAGCAAACAGCGCCACCGCAATCAGGATCAGGAACAGCACGTTACCGCGCTCGCCCGATCTGGATTGAATTCTATTCGTTGTCGTCATTCGTCTTCTCCTTGGTTGCCTGAACTTCTTAAAAAGCGCTTTATTATGCTGTGTTTTCCGGCCTAGACCATCCTTAAGGACCTATTTAATTTCCGGTTTGTCCACAGAAACCTTGTTGATTTTCAGTAACGCGATCAATTTCTCCTTATCGCATTCGCGCCCGACGCACAGGCGCTCCATCGACACCCGCCAGCCAGAACCACCGTTCTGGACATGGCCGATCGCTTCCCTGAATTCGGCAAAGCGGGACGTATCGCTCGCGGAAATCTGGATATTGGCCCCTTGTGATTTGATGCTGAGGCCGCGATAGATTTCTGAAAGCTCTTTCGCGAATTTGCTGACCTCCTCCGGCCTGACGGCAATGTCCTTGATCTTGGGCACGAGGGGCTGGAGCGCCTGAGTATCCTTGAGCTTGGCCCTCAGTTCAATCATCTGCTTGGTCTGGACAAAGGTATAAAGCCCGATCGCCGCCGCCGCAGTCCATGCAATAGCGGCAGCAATCAAAACCTGATTGCCCGCCGTCTGCGGCAGACGCTCGAGAAAAACGTTTAAATCGCTGCTGGCCTGCGGTGACGCAAATTTCTGCAGCGCCCGCAGGTCAAAGGATTTGAAATCCAAGACTTTGCCCCAATTCACCATTGTCTTGCGGCGGTCCGCCGCAACATACTATCGTACCCTTGACTTATTGTAACGCCAATCCTTTAAAGGCAGTTAAAAATTCAATAAAAGCCAAACTAAATGACGGGCATCGCAAATGACATAAAATCAGCTTAACCCTTGCCTTTGATCCGCACACGGCCGTCTTTTTCGATATTGGGCTGGATCTCGCCCTTGACCACCCCGACACCCTGACCAAAAGATTTCGGCACCAGAGCCTCCCAGGTCGCATTCCCCTTGTTGACCTCGTATTTGACAAGCGTTCCCTCAATCGTGCGCAGCGTATCCAGCAATTCCTGAATTTTAACCATATGTTTGATGGTATCGCTCTGCAGAGCGTTATAGGCATTCACCATCAGGTCGTTCGATGCCTTCTCTGAAGCCTGTTTGACCTTGGCCAGATCCCGGCGCAACAGGAGCGTCCAGCCATATTGCACGACAAGAAAAGTAACGCACATCGCGCACAAACCCAGCCCGGCCAGCAGAATCGTTCTGGCCGTGGCACGGGACAGTTTTTCCGTACGCAGGGCACGATTGCGCCACGGGATGACATCCGCGACATCCGGATTGATCGTGACAAAATTGGCGTCCATGCTCTGAATCCGCGGCAGCAGCGTCCGCGACGCGCCGATATAAACCTGCATCCGCTGCGTTTCCGGGTCCCAGCGCATGGCCGCGGCCTGGCCTTCCTGTTCGTACAGATAGACCGTTTCCCGGTCCCAGAATTCGCTGTTTCCGGGAAGCGCCGCCGCCAGTGGACACCAGCTGTCAGGATTCGACGCCATCGCGGTCGATGGAATGGCGAGATACCAGCAGCGCCCGCCTTCGACAGAATAGCAGTAATGAACTTTCTCGGTCCCGCAAGCCTGAGCGGCAGCGTTCCAGACTGCCTCATCCTCCATACCCGGCACATGCGGAATGGACCCTCCAATCAGCTCGGCAGGCAGGAAAGGCTTGAGATCGGCCTTGAAATCTGCGACTTCGCCGGCAATGGCATCGGCAAGACCCGGCCTCGGTTTGGCCGGACCTTCTGCTGCCACAACCTCCTCCGCCGGGGATTTCTTCCGGCCAAGCAGGTTTTTGTCCTTGAAAGACAAAGCCAAAGTCACATTGCTCCTTCCATCAGGCCGCCCATCATGCTGTCCATGCTCATGTTCATCACAGTCAGGGCGTAAATGGCGCTACCAAAGGCGAGGGCGAGGTAAACACCGGTAAGACCAAAGGCAATCCACACGATCAGAGCGTGTTTCGTCTTTGCCGCAGCAGCACGCATCTCGGCGACAGACTCTAGTACTGTAGCAACTTGCGCCAGATCAGACAAGCTGGCGAGTTCAAGGCGCTCGCTCCGGGTCAGCGGCGGGCGATCAAGCGCCACGCCAAGGCCGACCCCGTTTTCCAGCTCCTTGTTCGCCGCATTCCAGTAAGCGGCAACTTCCGGCACGTTGGTGGCTTCCGAGGATTGCTTCAGGGTATCGCTAATCGGCACCAGCCCCCGCATCATCCGCGCCGCCGCCGTCATCGAGTCGGCAAAACCCAGATCCCGCAAATAAGCGCCGATCAGAGGGATTTTCCGTACCACTCGCGCCGTCGGCCAATCGGACTTGCCCTTGTTGATCCAGAAAGACACCACCGCCCAGGTCATGAACGCCCCGGCCCCGAACGCCGTGGCGATCAGGACGTCCCAGGTCAGGGCCAGATTGGCGACGACGTGGTCGAATTTTTCCTTCTCCGCCGCATTGGTCGGGGCGTTATTATGGAACCAGTCCAGCACCATACCGCGCCCCCAGAACAGGGATTGCACAATAGATACGACATCAATCGCCAGCCATGACATCGTGCCGACAATCGCACGGGTATTGCGCCGTTTCTGGGAAATCGAATGAATAGCGTGCGGAATCCCCTCCTGCAGCTTGTTCGAGCGCTCGCTCGCCGCCAGAATGGCGATCGTGCTGTGATCGAAGGCATTGAGAGCCTTCAGTGCGTCGATCACGCCGAGCCCCCGCGCCAGCGCCTCCCGCGCCGGAGCCAGAATATTCTGCCGCATCGGATTGGTTTCCGCCTGAATGATCCGCCACAAGGCCACGCCGGGTGATGTCGATACCGAGCGAAACTGGATCCCGCGCAAAAGCTGCACCTGCCACCAGGTCGAGCGGGACAGGAGGCGCTCGATCGGCGAGCGCTCATGAGGACGGATCATCAGGGCATAACCGCCTTTTTTGGCGATTTCCGCCCGGACATCATCCATCGACGGAAGATAGAATGACTCTACCGCCCGCCGGGGGCCGGAGGTTGAATCATAGGCGATTTCGGCGATCCATTGCTGCATGGGAAAGGACTGCTTCCGTCAAATGCGTTCTTTTAATTATGACCTTGTAATGATCAATCTTCAAGGTTGGAAAGCGCGGCCTTGGGATCGACCAGCCCGCTTAAGACCAGATCCACAAGCCCCTCGCGCCGCGTATGCACGATAACCCCCTGCTCATGAACGATTCCGTTAACATTTTTCATCAGGGCATTATAAATACTATCCCTTTGGGAGGGGCCGAGGGGAATAAGCACAGCATCCAAAAGCAAGGTCCGGCCCATGATCCCCGTACGACTGCAAAGATCGCAGCCGGTCGTATTGTGACGCCGCACAGAAGCTTCCGGATCGACGCCGAGCATCGCAATCTCATGCGGCTCCAGCACGTCTCCGGCCCTGCTCTTGTGCGCGCAGCCCTGGCACAGGGTTTTGATCAGGCGCTGGTTGAGGATTGCCTTGACTTGCTGCGCCAGCGTAAAAGTCGATGACCTTTCCCGGGCTATCGGCATCAGGGATCGCAACCGTTCGAACGTCTGGAGCGCCGTATCGGCGTGAATGGTGGAAATCACCGTATGGCCCGATTCTGCGGCGCGAAGGGCGGTTTCGACCGTATCGCCATCGCGCATCTCGCCGATGATGATGTAATCGGGATCGTGACGCATCGCCGCCCGGATCAGGTCAGCGAATTCGCCGCCGGGCATCCCGGGCCGAACCTGCCACTGCGTCGCATAGCGCAATTCATATTCGATCGGATCTTCAATCGCCAGGACATGGCGGCGACGGCGGTCGATCTGCTGCACACAGGCGTAAAGCGTCGTCGTCTTACCCGACCCGGTCGGGCCCGAGAGCAGGATAAGCCCCCCGCCGCCCTTGATATCGGGCGCAAGCAATTGCGAGAGATAATCGCCGACATCCTGATGGCGGCGGAAAAGTTCATCAAACCCCTTAAGCGCGGCGCGGTCGAGAAGACGCAGGGTCAGTTTTTCCCCGTCCTGCGCCTGCGGCCCCGCGGCGACACGGACATCGATATTACGGCCCTGCCATATGAACGAAAAACGCCCGTCTTTCGGCGTCGTCCTGTCGCCGAAGTTCAACCCTGCATCGCGCTTGAGCAGCGTTGTCAGACGGGCCATCGCATCATTCGGCAAAAGGTGCATCGGGATGACATCGCCGTCGATGCGGTAGCGAATCCAGTTCGGGGTTTCAGGATTATTGTCCTGCAAAAGATGGATATCCGAAGCCCGCATCTGCAAGGCCTCGGCCAGCATATCGCGCTGGAACTGGTTGAGCAAAAGCCCGTTATCCACATCGCCAAGCCACATCGCCAGCGTCTTTTCCGTGCGGTCTGCGGACAGGTCGTGAACGGAGCGCAGGGTCGACAAAAGCTCGGCCCGGTCCCACACCTCAACTTCGATCCTCTCGACAGCAAGGTTTGAGCGGTTGGCCGTTGATATTAGCGCCTTGAGCTGACGGTCATTAAGCTCATGCAGCGGGGCAATTCGCAGAACGCCGCCCTGCAGGCCGATCAGGTGAATGGACAGCGGCAACCATGATTGAACCGGAAGGATAGAGCGCAACTGGTCGCCGGTAGCGCGGTCGCGAACGCCCTCTTCCTCGGACTGGTTGGCAGCGCCGCCAACGCCGGCGAGATCCAGCAGCTGTTCGGTAGAGCGGGCGACCCCCTGATTGAGAAGAATCGAGCGTTCGCGCTGGACCATGTCCAGATAGCGCTCACGCCCCTCATTAGCGCGCGCCTTGCGGCGGTCAGACCACATGCGGCGCTCGATCCCGCCGGGCGCCCCTCCCGGGGACTTCCGGCGATCCTCGCGCTCACCACGGCGCTCCGGCGAATCCGGCGCGTCCCCTGCTTGCGGGTCGTTCGGGAAATCCTGATCGCTCATGAGAACGTGAGCCCTTGTGAAAGTTCAATCAGTTACTGGTCGTGCTGGCTGCTGAGGCCCCCGAGGCCGTAGAAGCAGCCCCACTCCCTGATTTTGAGGAACC
>JACPDM010000160.1 GCA_016184045.1 Micavibrio aeruginosavorus
GCTCATACCCGCCGACGCTGCGCGTCAGGGCGTCGCCCGCAAGGCGGCAGTAATCGGCGATGGCGGCATCGTCCAGCGGCCGCATGGTCAGCTTTGCCCGCTCGACATGCGACCAGACGACTTTCTTTTGCTGCGACACGCAGACCGCGGAAATCAGCTCATGCGTGCGCCCCTGCAAACGCCGGAGATTGGCTGCCGCCTCTTCGGCGCTCGCGGCCTTGGAAAAAATCTTTCCCTGATCGTAGAGAACCTGATCCGCGCCGATGACCAGATGATCCGGGTGGCGATGCGTGACGGCCAGCGCCTTGGCCTGAGCCAGCGCGGTCGCGATCAATTCCGGCGGGGTGAAACTTTCCTTGAGCTTTCCCATCAACGCGGCCTCATCGACCATCGGGTCCTGCACGGAAAACGTGAGCCCGGCGGAGCGCAGCATCGCATAGCGCGCTTTGGAGGTCGAGGCGAGAATCAAAGGCGCGGTCATCTACATCAGCTCCTGCTGTCCGGGGTGGGAGCGGCGGCGCTGGAGCAGCATCTGGATTTCCGCTGCGGTTTCCTCGACCGAACGGCGCGTGACGTCGATCACCGGCCAGCCGTGCTGCGTGAAAAAGCGCCGCGCAAGGCGGATTTCCTCCTCCACCCGGTCATGGTCCAGATAGGTGTTGTCGGCATGGCGCGGATCGTGCTCGTCGGCTTTGAGGCGATTGCGGCGCAGGGCGACAAGGCGTTCCGGCGTTTCGGTGAGGCCGACAAAGATCGGCCCTTTCAAGGTCAGAAGGCGCTCCGGGAACGGCTGATGCGGGACCAGCGGGATATTGGCGGCGCGAATGCCCTGCCGCGCCAGAAAGATGCAGGTCGGGGTTTTCGAGGTGCGCGACACGCCGACGAGGATAACATCCGCCTCCTCGATCCCCTCGAAACTCTGCCCGTCGTCAAAATGCAGGGCGAAATCGACCGCGTCCATGCGGCGGAAATAGGCGTCGTCCAGCGCATGCTGCCGCCCCGGAACCCCTTTGGCGCGCAGCCCGAGATAGGCGGACAGCCCCTTGATGATCGGGTCCAGCACCGGCATGCACGGCACGCCCGCGTCGCGGCAGCGCTTTTGCAGCATCTTGCGCATCTCGACATCGACCATGGTGAAAAGGACCGGGCCGGGATTGTCGGCAATATCCTCCATCACGCGGTCGAGCTGCTTTTCGGTTCGCACCAGCGGCCAGAACCGCTCGACCGGATCAATGTGATCAAACTGCGCCAGACAGGCCCGCGCCACGCCCTGCAACGTCGTGCCGGTGGCGTCGGAGACAAGGTGGACATAAAAATGGCGAACGGACTCCTTTTTCATCGCCGTTTATCATAAAGCATTCCCCGCCAATAAAAAAGCGCGGTGAGCGCCGCGCTTTTTTATCACTATCGCTTTATACCCTGGGAAGAGCCTATCTGACCCGCGTGACTTCCGCCTCCGGGAAGATGCGGCGGGCGAGTTTGGAGTCGCGGAAAGGAACGTTGTTCACCATCACCACTTCCATGTCGTACATCAGATGGAAGAAGTGGGTCTGGTTGATGGGGTCGTTGAGGCCCGCGAAGAACGGATCGCGCATGATCCCGGCGCCAAGGCCGCTTAGGTACCGCGTGCCGTCGGGCAAGGTCGCGAGATCCTCAAGCGCTGCCGGATCGAGGCGGCACTGCCCGAAGGGGCAGGCGCGGTCGGCGCTTTCGATCATGGCATCGAGGTTTTCCAGCGTGTCGTGATCGACGCCGTCCACCCGGGAAACGTCGGCATACCACTGGCGGAAGGCGTAAGCGAGGGCCGCGCCGCTGAACAATGCGCCGGGGTCGCGCTCGAGAAAACGGGTAAAGATGATGGCCATGTCGCCTTCCTCGGAACCGAGGAGGTGACGCCAGACTTCAGAAAAACCCGCCGCGCGCAGTTCCCAGCCGCACAGGATGGTTACGGTGTCGCACTCGGCCACGCGCACGCGCTCGAGCATCAGCACATGTTCCGGCGCGTAAACGGTTTCCGGCGCGTCGAAGCGGTCTTCGTGCCAGATGTCGCGCAGGGCGCGGATAAAGGTGGTCAGCATGACATGGCGGAAGAATGCTGATCTGGCCAGCGCCTCCGGCGCGAGGGAGAAATGGTCGAGGACAATGCGGCGGTTGTCCGCATCAAGGCAGAACCCTTCGTTTTTGAGGTCGCCAAGACCGATGCTCCAGCCGCCTTCCGCCGCCGTTTCCATGAGGCGGCGCGCGGTCGGGCTGTGGTCGATCATGCGCGCGCACCAGATCAGGGCGTCATCGGCGGATTCGAACAGGCACGGGCCTTCCTGCACGCTTTCCGGGGCGTAGCACAGGGCTTCGTCCTGCAATTCCTCAAGGGTCCAGAGGGTTTCGGCGCAAACCTGCTCCGTCCCGCCGTCCAGCGTCAGATCGATCAGGTCATCCTGCAGGCTCAGGCGGCGGAGATGGGTTTTACGCGTCAGCCGTTCGGACCGCATCGACTCACCCCTGCCGCTTTCCGGAAAGCGCGGGGAAACGGACAACGTTTCCACCGGCGGCAAGACGATCTCCGCGGGGGTTGGCCGTGTGCTGAGGTGCAGACCGGGACGCCATTCCCGGAAGGGGAATGACTGCTGATGCTTGTTCATGTGTGTCGCCATCCAGATTTGTTTTTATTGTCTTGCCACTGGAAACGCCGTGGCCGGGGATGGGTTCCATGGTTTGCAAGTCCTGTTCCGCCTCGCGGAAAGAGCGCTCGAACTTGATAAACCAGAGGAAATTGGCGTTGGAGCGGTCGCGCACCTCGGCAAAAATGGGGTCGGCAAGGATGGTCGCAACGAACGGGGCCAGGTAATTTTTGCCGAACGGCATGCTGCCCAATGCCATAATCAGGTCCGCACTCACTGTGCGCGAGGCCGCTTCGGAATCGAACATATAGCCGCGATAGTCAGAGAGCATATGCTGGATCAGATTGCGGTCCTCATGACGGCAACGGTCGGAGAGGAACCAGCTTTCAAACACGGCGCTGGCCGCCTGCCCGTTATTGAGGGTGCGAAAATCGAGATAGGCTTCGCGGGCAAAGGCGCGTGTCAGGTCCGCGAAGGAGGATCTCTCCAGCCGCGCCCACACCGCCTTGTTGCCGGAAAGCTGCAACTCCCACGCTGCGCGGATCATGGCGACGGCAAGGTCGGCATGCTGGGCGCGGTTGATCAGGATCGCCTGATCGGGGTGGAAGGTCAGCGGATGCAAAAGCGCGCCGCTCTTGTGCTGCCATGCGCGGCGCAGTTCGCGCACCGCCAGCAAGGCCTGCTCCGTTTCATCGCGGCAGGGATTGAGGTAGATCGTCCCGGCATCGCGGTCGTAGAAGGCATGTTCGACCTGCGTGCTGTAGGCAAGGCGGATTTTATGGCTGCGTGCGGTCTCAAGGAACGCCGCCGCAAGACGGCTGGCCGAAAGCGTATTCTCCAGCGCCTTGAGACGCAGTTCGTCACCCTGCGCGGCGCGCGGCGCGCCGATGATGAAGGCCTGTTCGGCGATAAAATCGATCACGCGCTCGCCCGTATCGTTTTCTTCCGCCAGCGTCGCGGTTTCAAGTCGGGTCAGGCGCTCTCTCAAGGCGGCAACGCCCTGCTCGATCGAATCGATACCGAACGGGTCGCTGCTATCGGCCATTTCGTCTTCGATCTCGCCTTCGAAATCCATATAGAACAGCGGCTGGTCGCCGATGATCGAGCAGCGCACGGGCTGCCGGTTGTTGAGGGTATAGGCGACGCGGCAATCTTCCTGCTGGAAGATCTCGATACAGCCCCCGCTGCTCCCGCCACCGCCGTTATTGTGTCCCTTTGTCATGGTTATGACCCCTAACCAGTCTTTCGTTACGAAAAGGAGCCAGCGCATTGCACGCGGGCTTAGGTTTATTATGCGCGGTCAGGGTTAACGCTTTCCTACCGCCGGGCAGATTTTTTTGCCGCGTTTTGCATGTAAAAACAAAGACTTATGATACGCCTTGGCAAGGTTTTATTAATGTTTATATGGCAAATGATGCGGATAACGCTGATTTTTCAGGGTGTTTTGCCATCCCGCGCAACTCTTTTCATAAGGCTGAAAATTCTTTGTTTTCAGGCTCGCTTCAGGTTAATGTCCGATCTTCGTTGCTGAAAAAGCACCATCGGAAAGCGAAATCATGATCACCGTCATCGTCCCCGTCATGAACGAGGAAGACAATCTCGAATCCCTCCTCGCCGAAATCGACGCTGCGGCCAGGACCGTGCCAATCAGCGAAATCATCTATGTCGATGACGGCAGCACGGATAACAGCTTTGCACTTCTTCAATCCCTGCGTGACCGTTATGCCGCCCTGCGCGTGATCCGTCACGACCGCCGCGCGGGACAATCCGCCGCGCTGTGGACGGGGATCAAGGTGGCGGGCAATACGCTGATCGCGACGCTCGACGGCGACGGACAGAACGACCCCGCCGACATTGCGCTGGTTTACAAAGCCTATCAGGACGCGCTTCCGGTCCACGGCGATAAAGTGATGGTCGCGGGACAGCGCAAAAAGCGTCAGGACTCGCTGGTCAAGCGCCTGTCGTCTCGCATCGCGAATAAGGCCCGCTCCGCCCTTTTGAAAGACGGGACGCGCGACACCGGCTGCGCGCTTAAATTCTTCCGCCGCCGCGATTACCTGAACCTTCCCTATTTCAACCATATGCACCGCTTCCTTCCGGCGCTGATGATCCGCGAAGGGGCGGCCATCGTGCATGTGGACGTCTCGCACCGGCCGCGCACGAAGGGGGCGTCCAAATATGGAACGCTCGACCGTCTTATGGTCGGCATTACCGACCTGCTCGGCGTGCGCTGGCTCCAGACGCGCGGACCCGCCCATGTCCACGCGGTCGAGGAAATCACCGAAACCCCCGCTATGCTGAAGAAATCGGCTTAAGCTGAAAAAAGAGCAGGACCGACATGACACTCTCCCTCCCCGCCTTGAGTCAGGAAACCGTGTGGATCATCATCGGCTTTGCCGGTCAGGCCCTGTTTTTCGGGCGGTTTTTCGTCCAGTGGCTGGCCACGGAGAAAGCGAAAAGAAGCGTCATTCCCAATGCGTTCTGGTATTTCAGTATCGGCGGCGGACTGACGCTTTTGGCCTATGCCCTCTACCGGCAGGACCCCGTTTTCATCCTTGGCCAGAGCACGGGGCTGCTGATCTACTTGCGCAATCTTTATTTCATCCGCAAAAACGGCAAGCCCGCCGAAGCCGCCTGAGAGCCCCATGACCCCGCGCTTTTATCCGTCTTTGTTTGTCCCGCTGAGCTTTCTCGGGATGTTCCTTGCAGTCGTCCTGCTCCGCCCGCTTTTGCCGATCGACGAAACGCGCTATGTCACCGTGGCATGGGAGATGTTTTTGCGTCACGACCCGCTTGCGCCCCTGACGGTAAACGGCACACCCTATCACCACAAGCCGCCGCTGCTGTTCTGGCTGATCAA
>JACPDM010000159.1 GCA_016184045.1 Micavibrio aeruginosavorus
GCGCCGCCCAGCAGCGGCAGGATCATCTTCGCCACCATCGGCTGGACCGAAAAGAGCAAAAAAGCACTTAAAATCAATGTGATGGCGTAGACCGGCTCGGTCATCTGGCGCATTGGCGAATCTCCCCTGACGGAACATGCTAAACCATATGAAAAAAAAGACAAAAGGGCCTAAAATAGAACTATATAAGTCCTGTATTTTTTCCTTGAAAAAGGACAGAATTGGTGCGAATTAATGGCCGCGCCGGAAGGAACGCGCAAAGATGATCAAACTCTCACGTTTTACCGATTACGCCGTGGTGATCCTGGCCGAACTGGCGCGGGGGGAAGCGGGGCGCCTGCGCCTTGCGGCATCCGACATTGCGGCGCGGACCAACCTGCCGGAACCGACCGTGGCGAAGATCCTGAAATCCCTGACCCGCGCGGGAATCCTGAGTTCGACGCGCGGCGTCAACGGTGGGTACGGCCTGACCCGCATGGCGGAGAAAATTACCGTCGCCGACATCATCACGGCGATGGATGGGCCGATCTCCCTGACCGATTGCGCCGATAGCAGCCCTTGCGTGCTTGAAGGCCACTGCTCCATGCACGGGCGCTGGGGGAAGGTGAATTTCGCCATCCGCACGGCGCTGTCATCGGTGACGCTGGTGGATCTGATGCAGGTCTCCGTCAGAAAACCCTCTCCGTTTGCTCTCCCCGCGGGCGAGAGCGCGGCTGTGGAGGAGTAGAAAAGAATGAGCAACATTACGCAAGATACGATCGATACCGTTAAATCCCTCGGCAAATACGAAGCCGGGTTCGTGACGGATATTGAATCGGATAAAGCCCCCAAAGGCCTGTCCGAGGAGATCGTACGGTTCATCAGCGCCAAAAAGAACGAGCCGAAATGGCTGCTCGACTGGCGCCTTAAAGCCTTCATGCACTGGCAGGCCATGCCGGAGCCGCAATGGGGCAAGCTCGACATCGGCCCGATCGATTATCAGGACGCCTATTATTACGCCGCGCCGAAACAAAAGCTGAGCTCGATTGATGAGGCGGACCCGAAACTTCTGGCGACGTTTGAAAAACTCGGCGTGCCGATGGCGGAGCGCGCAAGGCTGGCCGGGGTGGCGGTGGATGTTGTCTTCGACTCCGTGTCCGTGGCGACCTCGTTCCGCGAGCAACTGGCGGAAGTCGGAATTATTTTCTGCTCGATCTCCGAAGCGGTGCAAAAGCATCCGGAACTGGTGAAGAAATACATGGGCTCGGTCGTGCCGTATCACGACAACAAACATGCCTGCCTCAACAGCGCCGTGTTCACCGACGGGTCGTTCGTCTATATCCCGCCCGGCGTTCGCTGCCCGATGGAGCTGTCCACCTATTTCCGCATCAATGAGATGAATACGGGTCAGTTTGAACGGACGTTGATTATCGCCGACAAGGGCGCGTATGTGTCGTACCTTGAAGGCTGCACCGCGCCGATGCGCGATGAAAACCAGCTCCATGCCGCGGTGGTCGAGCTGATCGCGCATGACGATGCGGAGATCAAGTATTCGACCGTGCAGAACTGGTACCCCGGGGATGAGGAAGGCAAAGGCGGGATTTACAATTTTGTGACGAAGCGCGGATTGTGCGAGGGGAAGAATTCCAAGATTTCATGGACTCAAGTCGAAACCGGCTCCGCCATTACCTGGAAATACCCGTCCTGCATTCTCAAAGGCGATAACAGTCAGGGCGAATTCTATTCCGTTGCCATCACCAACAATTTCCAGCAGGCCGATACCGGGACCAAGATGATCCATATCGGCCGCAACACCAAAAGCCGCATCATTTCCAAGACCATCAGCGCGGGGAAATCGGACTCGACCTATCGCGGCCTTGTCAAAATTATGCCCAAGGCCGAAGGCGCGCGCAATTTCACCCAGTGCGACTCCTTGCTGATCGGCAATCAGTGCGGCGCGCATACCGTTCCCTATATCGAAAGCCGCAATCCGCGCGCATCGCTGGAACACGAAGCCACGACCAGCAAAATCGGCGACGACCAGTTGTTCTACTGCCAGCAGCGCGGTTTGAGCGCGGAGGAAGCGGTCGCCCTCATCGTCAACGGCTTCTGCCGCGAAGTGTTGCAGAACCTGCCGATGGAATTCGCGGTCGAGGCGCAGAAGCTGGTGGGGATTTCACTGGAGGGGAGTGTGGGATGACGATTGTGATGGAGATAGAGTCATGCTGAAAATCACTAACCTTCACGCCACCGTCGGCGGCAAGGAAATCCTCAAAGGCCTGTCGCTGGAAATTCCGGCGGGGGAGGTTCATGCGATCATGGGGCCGAACGGGTCGGGGAAATCGACCTTGTCCTATGTCGTTGCGGGCCGTGCGGGGTATGAGGTCACGGCCGGGGAGATTACCCTCAACGGGCGCGACGTTCTGGCCATGGCGCCGGAGGAACGCGCGGCGGCGGGGCTGTTCCTCGCGTTTCAGTACCCGGTCGAGATTCCCGGCGTGCAGATGACGACCTTCCTCAAAACCGCGCTCAATTCCATCCGCAGGCAGCGGGGGGAGGCGGAGCTGGACGCGCTCGATTTCCTGAAGCTGATGAAGGCAAAGCAAAAGGCGCTGGGGGTTACGGACGAGATGATCAAGCGCCCGGTCAATGTCGGCTTTTCCGGCGGCGAGAAAAAGCGCAACGAGGTCTTGCAGATGGCGATACTGGAGCCGTCTTTCGCCATTCTCGATGAAACGGATTCCGGCCTTGATATCGACGCGCTGAAAGTCGTATCCGAAGGGGTCAACGCCCTGCGCGGGCCGGGGCGGAGCTTCCTTGTCATCACCCATTACCAGCGCTTGCTGGATTATATCGTTCCCGACGTCGTGCATGTCATGGCCAACGGCAGGATCGTCAAATCCGGCGGCCCGGATCTGGCGCGGGAACTGGAGGCGAAGGGTTACGCCGAGTTTACCGGGGAAGCGGCATGAGCAACGTCGCGGCCATCAAAAAAACGCCGGAAAAATCGGCCTTCTTTCCTGAAACCGCGGAGCGGGTTCTGGCGGGGTGGGCGGCGTTTATGGCGGCGCGGCCCAAAGACCCGGAATGGCTGGCGCAATTGCGTGCGCAAGGGGCGGATTACCTGAAAACCCGGGACCTCCCCGGTGCGAAGCTCGAGGGGTGGAAATACACGAACCTCCCGCCGCTGGTGAAACAGTTCGGCGATACGCTGGGGCAAACTCTGGTCACGTTCGACCCTGTTCCGGGGGTTCTGGTCCAGCCTTTGACTGCGGCGCAGGACATGGACTGGGTGCGGGAAATGCTCTCGCGCCCGGCGCCGGTTCAGGACGCGAATGCCGATCCGGCGCTGTGGCATTTGTGCAATCTTTATTACCGCGACGGCATCGCCATCGACGTTCCGGCAGGGACGGAGGCGCAAAATGCGCTTAACATCGCCATGGCGTGCGATGAAGACCTGCTGTACATCGTCCATACCGCCATCCGCCTTCAGCCCAATTCCCGCCTGACGATCATCGAGGATCACCGCGGCAAGGGAGCGTTCTGGAAGAATGCCTTGAGCCATATCCGCGTCGAGGAAGGCGCGCATCTGGTGCATATCCGCATTCAGGAAGATTCGGACAAGGCCGTTTATACGCAAACCACCGAAGTCGAGGTGATGAAGGGAGGGACCTATGAGGCGGTTGCCCTCTACACCGGCGCGAAAATGAGCCGCAATCAGGTGCATGTGCGCTTGATGGAACCGGGCGCGGCCTGCCATATCAACGGCGTTTCCCTGATGCGCGGGGAGCAGCACGCCGATACCACCATTCTGGCCGAGCATCTGGCTCCGCATTGCGAGAGCAACCAGAATATGCGGACCATTCTCGGCGACCGGGCGCATGGCGTGTTTCAGGGTAAAATCCATGTTCACCGGCCCGCGCAGAAAACCGATGGTTACCAGCTTTCAAAGGCTTTGCTGCTCTCCGAAGGGGCGGAGATGGATACCAAGCCGGAGCTGGAGATTTACGCCGACGACGTAAAATGCTCCCACGGCGCGACCACCGGGCGGCTGGATGAAGAGCCGATGTTTTATATGCAATCGCGCGGAATTCCCGCCGATGAGGCGCGGGCGCTGCTGATCGAAGCCTTCGCGGCGGAGGTTCTGGATCTGGTGAAAGATGACGTCGTCAGGGAAAATCTGGCGGACAGGGTGCGGGAATGGCTGAAGTAACAAGACGCGCCAGGAATTTGAGAAACAACCTCACGGATGCTGAAAAACATCTGTGGAGGAAGTTGCAGCATAAGCAACTGGGCGTGAAGTTCAGGAGGCAGCACCCGATTGACCGTTACATCGTTGATTTTGTCAATCTGGATCACGGTCTGATTGTCGAGGTTGATGGCGGACAGCATGCAGATAATGCGAAAGATACAGAGCGTACGGCGTTTCTGGAATCCAAAGGGTATAAAGTGATCCGGTTCTGGAATAATGAAGTTCTGGGGAATATTGAAGGTGTGGTGGAAACGATTATGCGTGAAATTGAGACCCTCCCCCCTTTATCCCCCCTCCCGCAGGCAGGAGGGGGGAGGATTCAAACTTCCCCCCTGCCCATACAACAGGGGCAGGAGGGGATTCAAACCTCCCCCCCGCCCATGTATGGGAGGGGGGGCAAGGGGGGGCGGGCCGACTGGCGCGCCGATTTTCCTGCCCTGCAAAAGACGATGAACGGCAAGCCGGTTGTGTTTCTTGATACCGGGGCGAGCGCGCAGAAGCCGCAGGCGGTGATCGATTCCATGCGGGCGGTGATGGAAACGGATTACGCCAATATCCACCGTGGCCTCTATCACTTTTCGCAAGTGACCACGGCTAAATACGAGGAGGCGCGGCGCAA
>JACPDM010000158.1 GCA_016184045.1 Micavibrio aeruginosavorus
GAAGTAGAAATAGTCCTGCTGCGCGTTGGACGGGGCAGGAAGATTGGCTGCCGCCATCAGCTGGGTCGCGCCGTCCGTTGAAATATTTCGCCAGGGCTGGCGGATCAGCTGCTCGTAATAGCCGGTCATGATCGTAACGGTTCCGGGCTCCGTTACGTCGCCAGGGGCAAACGTGATCTGCCCGCAATAAGGCCTGATCTGTCCTTTGAAGGTTGTGTGTATCGCCGGATCGCGATGTCCGAAAACCACGACAATCGCGCCGTTGTCGAAGAAGGTATTGGCTGCCGCCCAGTCCGAGCCGAGGAGTGGCTGGGATGCAGGCGCCCCAGCCGATTTGACCAGATAGGCATCGATCGGAATGTTTTCAAGAGTCTCATAAGCCTGAACGCAGGTCGCCAGCACCGTATAGAATCGCAGCAATTCGTTCGGTTTCGGGTATTGCGGATTTCCAACCATGGTTGTGGTCGTGACGGCCCCGGTTGCCGGGTCGATGGCAAAGCCGGCAGCCTGGTGCACAGTGCTGGCGACCAGCACATCGACAAAGAGCGTCCAGCCGTTGGTTGCCAGCGAGGACCCCCATTTGGCCATATACAGCGTCAGCAATTGCGCGCCGTTGAACCCAAGCGAAATCGGGATCAACAGGCCCAGCGCCACGATCATGCGCACCGGCGCCCAGACATGGTTGAACCGGCGCCCGAAAGGCGTCCCGGTCTGCGCCGTTTCAACGGTGATGGCGACGGCGTAGTACATGAAAATCAGCAGCCCGATGACGGCAATCCCCATGCTGTAGAACGCCAGCATGTCATGCAGGGCAAGGTGATACTGGAACGGGAACGGGCCGTCGGTGACGTTGCTCTCCAGGCATGGAGTGGTGCCCATCGAAACGCAGGAATTATACAGGCCCGGAATACCGAACACCCGGTCCAGCAGGACAAAGGCAACGTCATTGGTGGGGTTCGGCGTGATAAAGAAATCGCCGATGCTCGGCACAGCCGCCTTGGCGGTTTGTGTAAACAGGGCGAAGCCCAGAAGGAAAAGCTGGGCCAGCATCAGGATCATCGCCAGCAGGATCAGCCCGAAAATCCCTATCTGATCGATGTGCTTGCGGTCGAATTTCAGGTTCCGCGCCGCCTCAAGAACGACGTGCGATACGCCAAAGCGCCCCATATTCTCCGGGTTGAGGTAGGCATGATTGGGGGGGAGCAATTTCACAAGGGCATAGATCTGGGCCATGTAAAAGGCCACGTGCCCGAAACCGGAGCCGAACAAATCCCGCACCATGGGGATGATCCGCGGCATCAGTGTATAACCGAAAAACTGTTTCGCCGTAACCTTCATGCCCCGCTCGCCCCGCATGCGCTGTAACCGTGAATTCCGGCCGATTTTCCAAATATTATAGCATGAGCAAAGTTTGTCGCGCTATCTTGGCAAGACCATTTTAATCTTTTGTTAATATTTAACACCATCCGCACTTGCTCACTATTCGGTGAAAATCTTGCCGCGCGTAGGCATGTTTGCAATTTCCTGCATCTGCCCGCCCGTGGTTCTTGCGCCCGTCATGACGTTTCCGGCAACTTCCTCGCCGTGATCGCCCTGCGTCATGTCGCCGAAGCTACGCACCCCGCCGCCCATCCAGCGCAGGATGTTGTTGGGCACCTGATCGATCATCTTAAAGGATGACATGCCGATCATATAGACGATGATGGCGTAAATAATCGTGAAAAACAGTTTATCCGCCGCATCGCGGGCGTATTCAAGGCTGCCGACGGTATCCGGAGGCACTGGCGATTTGATCGCTGTTTCCATGTTGAAACCCGACAGGTTCGAGATCACCAGGTCGAAAATACCGTTCAGGGTCCGGGCCATGGCATAGAAAACAATGATCGATCCGATCAGGCCGAAAACGCAAAGAATAGGACGCAGGAAAATATCCAGCAGCAGAAAATATCCATAGAGCGACTGCCGCGTCGGGAATCCCTCCCCGTCGTAGCGCAGATGCGCCAGCGCCCATAGGGGAATACCAACCATGGCCTCGACAATGGTTTTGGCCCAGGCGACGATGGCGAAGAAAAAGTAGATAAACGGCAGGAAGGGCACCACATAGTAGAGCAAAATCCCGACAGAGAGGCCGATAAAGGCAACGGTTATGACAAACCCTGACAAGGCGTCCATGACTTTTCCGGCCAGGCCGGTTCCGCTGAGCATGCCGAAAACGCCAAGGGCGGAGCCGGAACCGAAGCTGACAATCGAATTGATCAGCATGGTCCGCCCCAGCCCGGTCAGGGCCGCCAGCGGCGAGACGTTTTCATTGTCGCGGAAATTCCAGATCCCGGTATGGCGCATCAGGGCGTTGATGGCGTCTGCCAGAGTGTTTTTTTGTTCAACCGGCTTCGTGCCCGGATCCTCCAGCCACAGCGCGTAGGTTTTATTCAGCGCCATCAGGATCGCCTTGTCGCGGTCGTTCATCAGTCTGAGTTCCGAAATCTCCTGTCCGACGCGGCTGGCGGGCTCGAACCGCGTTTCGCCCGTCACAAGGCCGTCCACCTTGGATTTTTCCGCCTGAACGAATTCCTGGAGTTCCGGGTATTTGACCACGCGGGGCAGGTTGAAAACGGCATCGGTGAAGACGCCGTTGGCTTCGGCGATCTTGTTAAACCATATTGCCGCCCCGGCCCAGCCATAAATGATCGCATCGTTGGTCCAGTCGGTCTTCGTAATCATCGAGGTATAGGCTGTATCGACCAGAGCATGCATCGCGGTACTGTTGAACCAGTCGAGCAGGGCCTGAATGTCGGTTTTTGTAGGCTCCGTCACCGTCATGTCTTTCTGAAGCGGCAGGGTCCTCCGGGAGATGCGCTCCGCAATATCCTGAAACGTGATCGTGCCGACGCCGCCGCTGCCCGACCATGGGACCCAGACAAAATAAATGAGGTAGCCATAAGCCAGCTCATCCGCGCCGTCATAAAAAGTCGCGCCCGCCGGGTCCATCACCCGCTTGGATTCCAGCGTCACCTCGCCGCAATAGGGGCGGACGCGGCCGCGATATTCCTTGTACTGATCCGGTTTTGTATCGTCGTAATGGCCGAAAACGATCGACAGATCGCCAAGGTTCGACCAGCGTTGCATGTCGTAGTAAACAGGTCCCGCGGCGAGAGCGCTTATAAGATCGTTCATTCTTTCATTGTAGGGGGAGATCGTGCCGCTGCTGCCGATCATGGGTGCGCCGTCCTTGCGCACAAAATAGGCGTCGATGGGAAGGTTGTACATGACCCGGTAGGCTTCCTTGCAGGTCATGGCCGTGGACATGAGCTGGAGGATATCCGTCGCTTTCGGGTATTGCGGCTTGGAAATCAGGCGGTCGGGGCTGCCCATCAATGTATCGGTGGTGATCGCGCCGAGGAAGAAATTCCATCCATTCGTGCCAAGGCCAGAACCCCATTTGGCCGCGTACAGGGTGATGTATTGCGCGGCGTTGAGGTTGTGGTTCATCGGCACCAGAAGGCCAAAGGCCAGAATCAGCCGCAGAGGCGCCCAGATATGGCTGAACCGTTTCCCGAACGGCGTGCCGCTCAGCGCCATTTCGGAGGCTATGGTGACGACGTAGTAGGCCAGGATGATCGCCGCGACGATCAGCAGCCCGTAGCTGTAAAAAGACAAGGCCTCCCGGAACGCCAGATGGAACGCCGAAGGAAAGATCCCGTCCGACGGGTTGGTCGCCTTGATGCAGGGAATATTTTGCGCCACGCAGGAATTGAACATGTCCGGCACGCCGAACAGGCGGTCCAGAACCATGAAGGAAATGTCTTCCGTCGGGTTGGGCGACAGGAAATAACCCGGAAAGCTGGTCGGCAGGGGTTGAAGCGTACCGGGGTTCGACGGGGTGAATGCGTGGGCAACCTGCACAAAGCCGGAGAAGCCGATCGCCGCAAACTGTACCAGCAGCAGCACGATACCGATCAGCATCAGGCCGTAAATCATGATCTGGTCGAGATGCCGGAGCTGAAAGCGCAGATTGAGGGCCGCTTGCGCCAGAACGTGACGCAGGCCGAATTTGCCGATATTCACCGGGTTGGTGTAGGGGTGGCGTCGCGGCAGAAGATTGGTCGTTTCAAAGACGCAGGCCATGGCGTACGGTATGAAACCGAACCCTTCGCTCACCAGCGCGCGGCTCCGCGGCACAATGCCCGGGAGCAGGGTATAACCCAGGATTTTCCGCGCTGTTACTTCCATGTCGCCACTTTCATCTGGCCGTCATTGTTCAATTCCCACCCGGCGGCTTGCCTTGCGGCAGGTTTGGCGCATCGCTGCCTCCACTTCCGGCCCCGCCAACAGTCGTGGGTTTCTTGTCGCCGGCGATCATTCTGGACAGGCCCGCGCCCAATCCACGGCTGCTTTCGATAATGCCGCTGCTCAGGCTGCCGGTCATGATCATCCCGCCGGTCGCAACGTGCCGTTTCAGGTTTTCGGTCGCATCCGGCATGCTGTCGGTAAAGACTTGCGCCCCGCCGCCCATCCAGCGCAGGATTTGCTGCGGCACCTGATCGATCATCTTGAAAGACGATGTCGCCAGCATGTAAACGATGATTGTATAAATGACGGTGAAGAAGAATTCGTCGATCACATCGCGCTTGAATTTCAGCAGGTCCGCCATGACCGCGTTGGTCGGGTCGACGGTGACGCTGTTGACGAAGCTGCATCCGCCCGTCGCGGCGTCGCAGGGGTTGTTATCGAACCCGGCAAGGTTGGAGGTGACGAGATCGAAAATATCGTTGAGCGTCCGCACCATGGTTGCAAAGACGATCAGCGCGCCGATCAGGCCGAAGACCGTCAGGATCGGGCGCAGGAAAATCTCGAGAATCATCAGATATCCGGCCATGGCGCTTTCACCCGGCAGGCCGTAGCCGTCGATGCGTAAATGCGCCAGCGCCCAAAGCGGCACGCCGATCATGGCCTCAAATACGGTTTTGATCCATGCGCCGACGGCAAAATAGAAATAGATGAACGGCATGAAGGGAATGACGTAGTACAGGACGAAGCCGATGCTCAGGCCAAGCGTTGCAATCGTGCTGAAGATTTTCGAAGCCGCATGGAGGAACCCCCCGATCGCGCCCAACCCGTCCGGCAGCGCCCCGGCAAGGCCCGCACCGAAGGAGAACAACGTCGCCGTGAAAAGGCTGCGTACCGCGCCGTCGACGATCCCCTTGCCCAGTGCGACCAGTTGCGCCAGCGGGTGGATGTCGACGTTTTCGCGAATGGTGAACAGGCCGTTGAGGCCGATGAAATAGTTGATCGTATCGACGAAGACGTTCTGTTTCTTGACGGTATCGCTTTCCATGACGATATCGTCATTACCCATTTTGGTATAGGCCTGATGTAGGACCTGGGCGACCAGTTCGGCATCCCTGTCGCCGGCGAAATCCACTTTCTGGCCGTCCGCCATATGTGGCGCGAAAATATCCTTGACGTTGTCCTTGCTGTTCTGGGCGCGTTTATGCTGCACGACGGTTTTCATCGGCATCGGCAGTTCGTTCGGCGACGGCAGGTAAACTGTTGCATCGGTGAAGATGCCGTTCATCTCCGCGATCTTGTTGTACCAGACTCCCGCCCCGCCCCAGCCAAGTTCCGCAATGTCCGGCGGCAGGGCCAGCGCACCGGCGGCCGTTGCGGCGGCCACCATCTGCGTATAGCCGGATGAGACCTGCGCTTCGAAAAGCTGCTGGCGGTTGTTCCTCATCTCGATGAAAAATGTCGGGGTGACGCCGTTGGTGCAGTCGATTCCGGGGAAAGCGCCGCCAGACGGCATCGTACAAGTGCCCGAATCCTCCGGCAGATACCACGACGCCATAAGGTTGACGAAGTCGTTCTGCCCCGTTGTTCCTCCCGGATAGGCCCAGAGGAAGCGGATCATGTTGTAATAGCCTTCCTGAACGGCCCACGGCCCGATCAGGGCCGCTTCGCCCGGAGCGCCGCTGCTGCCGTCAAGCGGCGTGTGCGTGTAAACGACCACGGATCCGCAATAGGGAACGACCTGCGAATCGTATTTGGCGGAATCGTGGGCGCCGTTCGGCTCGTGCTTTCCGAAAACGATCACGACATCGCGGCCGCCGTAAAAATTCACGGCATTGGCATACCCGGTATCAGGGTTTTCGGGCGCAACATTGTTTTTGACCAGCCAGGGTCGGATATCGGTAACGCCAAGGCGCTCATAGCTCTCGCGGCAGGTGCTGGCCAGAAGCATGAATTTGACGATCGGCCAGGAATCGGGA
>JACPDM010000161.1 GCA_016184045.1 Micavibrio aeruginosavorus
ACGATAAAAGAACAAGCGCGCCGTTTCGCGCAGGGGCATATTCTCACCCTGCAGGTTCCCGCGGAAAAGGCGGAGCCTGTCTTGCGCCTGCAGATTGACCGGATGCTCAAGGCGCTCAGCAGCGGCGCGAGAGAGCACGCCTGCACGCTTGAGGATTTTGTTTCGAACTATCAGGCGCGCATGGACAAGGCGCGTGACGCCTCTGGCCAGAGTGCCTTGCCGCACCATCGCCGGGATGTGTGAGAGAGTTTTCTAGCTATTCGTAATCGTCGCCGCCGCTGGCCGCTTCGCCGTTCAGGCGTTCGCGCAGGGCTTTGCCGGTCTTGAAGAAGGGCAGGCGCTTGGCATCGACCTTGACACTGGCGCCCGTGCGCGGATTGCGCCCCGTGCGCGCTTCGCGCTCCTTGACCGAGAACGCGCCGAAGCCGCGCAGCTCGACACGGTCGCCGCGGACCAGCGCATTTGTGATCTCATCGAAAATGGTATCGACGATCTTCTCGACATCGCGCATGTAAAGATGCGGATTGCGTTCGGCCAGCATCTGAATCAATTCGGATTTTGTCATCGCCTCAATCCCCCGTATGGACCCCTACACTTAAGCCAATCCTGCTTGTTATTTCAAGGTGTTACGCAATGCAGCCTCTTTCTCCAGAATGCCTGATTTCAACCGGGGTCGTCAAGCGAAAGTCCTTGATAAAAAAGGATTTTTTATGGGATTTGTTCATTCTTTCTTTATTCTTTCCGCAAAACACAAGGCGGCGGGCCGGATTCGTGCCCGGCTTATTTTCTGGAAAATAACAGGATTACTTCACGCGCGGATGGCCGCGCGGGCCCAGGGCGTCGCGATAGATCATGTTCGCAAGAAATTCGGCGGCGCTTTCCTCATTCATTCCGGCGTCGCGCTCCATCCTCCGCGCCTGCGTCAAAGCGCGCAACTCGGCGATGCCCACCAGCTTTCCACCCTCGCTTAAAACCGGCATGGCCTGTGCGCCGTATTCCCCCATGATCGCCAGCGCATCCGCAATCCCGAGCTCCGACGGCAGGAAGGCAGGGTTGCAGATCATCGCGTCCGCGACGCTTAAGCCGCATTCCGCCGCGGGCTTGCCGTGATGGCCGGTCTTAAGGCTCTGATCGACCACAAGCTGGCCCAGCAGTCCCGCGCGGGTGACGATACCAAGGCATTTTCCGGACGTGTCGATCACGCCCCCGACGCGCTCGCCCTTTTGCCCCATGGCGGAGAGTGCTGCCTCGATCCCGGTTTCCGGCAGGAAGCGCACGTGGCTGCATTCAGAGACCAGCGCGCCGACGGTCAAATCCCCCTTTGATGTGATGCTGTCCTTGCTTTTGACGGTCATGTCCTCTCCTGTTTTTTTTGTTTTGGCGCTGGAATCTTGCTTTTGAAAGCGGCTTGGGCGCGGCGGGGATGCGGCGGGGATGCGGCGAATTGTATCCGGATTTGCGGAATTGTTTCGCGGGCCATAGAAAAAGGCCCCGTTTCCGGGGCCTTTTGTATCGGGATTGTAGCTGGGCGATTATTCGTCCGCTTCATCCTTTTTCTTTTTGGCTTTGGCTTTCTTGTCATCGCCGTCATCGGATTTTTGCAGGGCGGCACCGAGAATATCGCCGAGGGATGCGCCGGACTCGGTCGAACCGAAGGCGGCCATGGCCTCTTTGTCTTCATCGATTTCACGCTGCTTGATCGACAGGGACAGCTTGCCGCCCTTCTCGATTGCGATGACTTTGGCGTCGACTTTTTCGCCGATGGCGAAGCGGTCAGGACGCTGTTCGGAACGTTCGCGGGAAAGATCGGCCTTCTTGATGAAGCCCTTTGCCTTCTCGCCCACCAGCACTTCGATACCGTTGGCGTTGACCTCGGTGATCGTGCAGGTGACGACATCGCCTTTGTTGACACCGGAGCTTCCTGCGGAGCTTCCGGATTCGGCATGCGCGCCGCCCGGGTTGTCCGTCAGTTGCTTGATGCCAAGAGCGACACGCTCCTTGTCGGCTTCGATCTCGAGGATCTTCACCTTGACGACATCGCCCTTGTTGTAGTCTTTCAGGGCTTCTTCGCCGGATTTTTCCCACGAGATGTCGGACATGTGAACCATGCCATCCAGATCGCCCGGCAGGGCCACGAACATACCGAATTCGGTGATGTTGCGGATTTCCCCTTCGAGGATCTCGCCGCTCTTGTGTTTCTCGGCGAAGGTCACCCACGGATTTTCCGTGCATTGCTTCAGGCCGAGAGAGATGCGGCGTTTTTCGCGGTCGATATCCAGGACCATGACTTCGACTTCCTGAGAGGTCGAAACGATCTTGCCCGGATGGACGTTCTTCTTGGTCCACGACATTTCGGACACGTGAACCAGGCCTTCGATCCCGGATTCGAGTTCAACGAACGCACCGTAATCGGTGATGTTGTTGACCCGGCCCTTGATTCTGGAGCCGACGGTGAAGCGGGACGCCACACCTTCCCACGGATCGTTCTCGAGCTGTTTCATGCCGAGAGAGATACGCTGGTTCTCTTCGTTGTAGCGAATGACCTGCACCTGAATGCTCTGGCCGATGGACAGAACTTCGGACGGATGGCCGATACGCTTCCACGAAATGTCGGTGACGTGCAGCAGGCCGTCGACACCGCCGAGGTCCACGAACGCACCGTAATCGGTGATGTTTTTGACGACACCGGTCAGGATCTGGCCCTCTTTCAGCGCGCCCATCAGTTCGGAACGTGCGGATTCGCGGGACTCTTCCAGAACCGCACGGCGGCTGACA
>JACPDM010000029.1 GCA_016184045.1 Micavibrio aeruginosavorus
ATTGGGCCTGATAAATGCCTCTAATCCTTTATCGTATCACGGACCGGAAAATGTCACAAAAAAGCGCCTCGACCACGCCCGCAACCCAGACCGCAATCCCGGCGGAAGCCTCCGGCAATCCCCGTCTGGCCAAGGAAAAGAAGCTCGAAGGACTGATCGCCGCCGGGATCGACCCGTACCCCCATGTCTTTCCGCGCAGCCATCAGGCGCAGGAGCTTCAGGACACCTATAAGGATCTCGAAGCCGGGGTTGAAACCGAAGATGCCGTCGCCGTGGCTGGCCGCGTCATGGCCATGCGCAATAACGGCATGTTCCTTGATATTACCGACGCTTCCGGCAAGATTCAGGTCTTCTGCCACAAGGACACGATGTCCGAAGACGCCCTGAAGGTCCTCGAATTCATCGATATTGGCGATATTATCGGTGCGGAAGGGACGATCCGCCGTACCCCGCGCGGGGAATTGTCGGTGCGGGCGAAGAAAGTCACCATGCTGACCAAATCCCTGCAGCCGCTGCCGGAAAAGCACCACGGCCTCACCGATGTGGAGCAACGCTACCGCCAGCGCTACCTCGACCTGATTATGAACGAGGACGCCCGCCGCGTCCTGCGCACCCGCTCGCAGATGATCGCCATCATCCGCCGCTTCATGCATGAAAAGGGCGCGATCGAGGTCGAAACCCCGATGATGCAGCCTATTTTAGGCGGCGCGTCGGCGCGGCCCTTCGTCACGCATCACAACGCGCTGGATGCCGATTTCTTCCTGCGGATTGCGCCGGAACTGTATTTGAAGCGTCTTGTTGTCGGCGGCCTTGCGGATTCCGTGTTCGAGATCAACCGCAATTTCCGGAATGAGGGAATTTCGATCAAGCACAACCCCGAATTCACCATGATCGAGGCCTACCACGCCTATAAAGACTATAACGACATCATGACCCTGATCGAGGATCTGGTGCAGACGATCGCTATGGAAATTCATGGCGCGACGCAGATCACCTTCGGCGAGCATATCATCGACCTCAAAAGCCCGTGGCAGCGCCGCTCCATGGTCGATCTGGTCAAGGATTATACCCATGTGGATTTCATGCCGATGGATGCCGCGCAGGCCCATGCGGAGGCGAAGAAGCTGGGCGTTTCCGTCGATCCCAAGGCCAATTGGGGGCAGGTGGTGGAGGCCGTATTCGGCGAGATGGTCGAGCATAACCTGATCCAGCCGATCCATGTCACCGACCATCCGCTCGACATCTCGCCGCTGTCGAAAATCCACCGCAGCAACCCGCGTCTGGTCGAGCGTTTCGAGTCCTATATTAACGGCTGGGAAATGGCCAATGCGTTCACCGAACTCAACGATCCGAAAATCCAGTTTGAACGCTTCATGGAACAAGTCGCCCAGCGCGACGCCGGCAATGAAGAGGCGATGATGGTCGATCACGATTTCGTCACCGCGCTCGAAGTCGGTCTGCCGCCCACCGGCGGTTGGGGCATGGGTATCGACCGCCTGTGCATGATCATGACCGACATGCACAACATCCGCGAAGTTATCGCCTTCCCGACGCTGAAGCCGCTGAAGGATTAGAGTGCAGGGCGCGCCTGACTTTTGTCATCCTGAGCGCAGCGAAGGATCCCCTGTCATTCGCCTTGCGCGAAGAGATCCTTCGCTGCGCTCAGGATGACGGGAGAAAAATCAAAGAGGCCAGATTTCCTCACAAATACCGCACAACCTTCTCCATCTCCGGCCTTTCCCGTTCTTCCGGGTTTTCCGTGGCCGTGCCGAGATAGATGAATCCGGCGAAGCGCTCTTTTCCTTCAAGCCCCATCGCCTTCGCGAAAGCGGGGTTATAGGCGTACCATTCGGTCAGCCATGTGCTGGCAAAGCCCATGCTGTTGGCGGCAAGGCAGAGATTGAAACACGCCGCCCCGGCGGAGAGAATCTGTTCCCATTCCGGCGTCTTGCCCTCCTTGATCGAGGATACCACCGCGACGACGGCCGGGGCGCGCAGGAAACGCTCGCTTTCAAGGTCGAGCTTGGCCGGGGCGGCGTCCGGATCTTCTGTCAGGAAGGCGGCGCGCAGCATCTCCCCGGCGCGGGCCCTGGCCTCGCCCGTCATGACGATAAAGCGCCACGGAACCATCTTGCCATGGTCCGGCACCCGCGCAGCCGCCTTCAGGATCGCGGCCATCTGCGCCGCATCCGGACCGGGGGCGGACAGGTTTTTGATCTTGGTTGACCTGCGGCGGAGCAGGAAATCCGTCATCGCGGGCAATGTCAGGGCGGAAACGGGGGCATCGGTCATGGGAGCATCCTTGTTTTTTAACGGATTGATATAAACAGGTTTGTGGGAATTGGTCATGCCCCTACTGGCGATTTTCCTGAAAATGGGGGACACTCGGGGCAGGTATTTCCAGAGGAAGACGATGAAAATAGCGTTCAAAATGCCTGAGATATCTCAGGATAAAGTCATGTTTGCCTTCGTGCTGCTGTCGGTGATCGGCCTGTTTGCGCTGGTGAACCATCTGTTCACCGGCCAGCGCAAACTGGATACGCAAATGGTGCATATGGCGACCTTGCAGGGGCACGGCGCCCTGACGCCGCTGCATTACGCCATGGACCGCAATCCGGATCTCACGAAAGCCGTGGCCGCGCTTTCCGATTTTCGCGCCGCCGACATGTTCGTCAATCACAAGGCGATGGATGAAGCGGTGGTGAACATCCTGTTCCTCTGGGCCGGAGTGGCGCAGGCGCAGGAACAATCTTTCGGCCCTTATATCGATGCCCGCGTCGCCGCGTTTCTTAAGGTGATCGGTGCGTTGCCGCAGACGGTTGCGCCCGGAACCGAAATCAGCGTCGAGGATGCCGGGGCCCTGAACCAGACATGGTTCCGCGCTTACGAGCATTACCGCATGCGCCTTCTGGCGCAGGCCTTGGGCGGCCAGATTTTTCAGGACGGAATCGGCTATGACCTTGCGACGGACAAGCTGAGCGTGAATGGCGCGATCCTGCCGGTTTTTGTAGCGCAGCTTGAAACCGCCCTGCAATCCTCCGCCGATAGCGGCGAGGCCATGCACAATTTTCTGGCTTTCATCGATCAGGTCAAGGGCTTCAACAATCTGAGCGAGGAAGAGCAGGATATGATCATGAGTCTGGACAGCAAGCCGCGGGAAGAAGATCCCGCCGCGCAGGCGCCGTCTGCGGCTGTGCCGCTGCCTGCGCCTGTGGGGGCTGAGCTTGCGCCGCCGACTCCGGCCGGGTCAAACCCATAGCCTGTTTTTGCAGCCATGAAAACTGCATCACCAGTTTTTGCAAATCCGCCTTTTCGCGCTCGTACATCTGAAAGGTGAAGCGGCGCGGATTTCTTTCATGCGATGTGTAAATCATCTCTTGCGGCATGGAGGCATGGTGCAGGGCGCTCCAGTCGATATCGGGGCGGTAGGCCGTTTGCAGGAAGCGTTGCGGCACGTCCTTTTCCGGCGATGTCATGGACACGGAAAAAAGGCTAAGACTGTCGAAGATTTCCAGCTTCGCGCCGTTCGGATAAGCAAGGCGCAGCGCGGGCAGATCCATGTTATGGGATGAATAACTGCCGAAAACCGAAAGGCCGCAGGCCGGGCCTTCAAAGACTTTGTTGGCGATGGTGAGGAGCTTTCCGAAATCCCGGCGCAATTGCAGTGCCTCGCTGCGCCAGGCGCGGTTTTGCGGCGGGTGCTCATTAAAAAATGCGCGAATTGCCGATTTTTGCGACATAAAATTACCCTCTTTTCTTATTGTGGCTTATATAAATACAAAATAAGGGTTTACGTCAATGTGCAGTGCAGCGATAATTTGACACCCCTGCCATGCCGGGGGCGCATGAAATGACGGCAATCGGGCTTAAAGAAGGGGCGTGGATGCGCCGGTTTTGAGGTCGATGGCCCGGATGGCATGCGCCCCGGTATCCGCGACATAGGCCGTATCGCCGATCACCACGACATCGCCGGGCTCGTTCAGCGCCCCGGGGGCGAGGGGCAGGGTGGAAAGGCGGCCTTCCTTCCGGTCGTAAATCCGCAGGGCGTTATTGTACGTATCCGCGATCACGATACGGTGTGCATCGGCATAGAGTCCTTGCGGGTGCTGCATCATCGCCTGCGGATAGGTACCGTCGCGCAGGCCGAAATCGAACAGCCCGGTTCCGATCAGGGTTTTGACGCGGCCGCTCTGCAAGACTCGCAGGGCGGAGCTTTCGGCATCGACGAAAAACAAGGATTCGCCGGAGGCAGACAGGCCGCTCGGCTGCGCGAGAGCTGCCTTCTGCGCCTTGCCGTCGTCGATATCTTCGCGGCCGCTGCCTGCAAGAACGGAAACGGTTTTCGCGGCGATGTCGTAGGCCAGAATCTGGTGTGTGCCCGCATTGGCGATTGCCAGAGTCTTTCCGCCGTCAATCAGTTCTACATCCCATGGCGAAGCCAGTCCGGCGGAACGGGCAGGGGTATGTTCCGACGTATCATAGCTGCCTCTCTCTCCGGTTCCGGCAATGGTCGTCACGGCCCATGCCCCCAGATCGATTTCCCGGATACGGTGATTGCCGGTATCCGCGACATACAGGCGGTTGCCCGCGACGCTCAACCCGCGCGGGTGGTTGAATTGCGCGGTCGCGAACGCGCCGTCCGCAAACCCCGCCGTGCCGGAGCCGATGGTCACTTTGATGGCCCCCGACAAATCGACTCCCAGCACGCGGTTATGCCCGGAATCCGCGACGAAGAACAACGCCCCCCACGGCGATTGGTCGGCATAGGCAAGGCGCGCGGGGTAGGACAGGGGTTTGCCTTCCTCGCCGCCTGCGATCAGGCCCGTCAGCGGCGTTGCGGCCGTCGCGAGGGGCAGGGCTTTTTCAAGATCGGCGGCGATCTCCGCGCGGTGGCCTTCCCCGGCATAGCGGCTGATTTCCTTCCCGTCCGGCCCCAGCAAAATCTGCATCGGCCAGGCCCGCACGCCAAAAGCGTTCCAGATCGCATAATCGGAGTCGTTGATGACGGGATGTTTAAGGCCAAAGCGTTTCGCGGCGGCAAGGATGCGCGCATTTTCCCGCTCGCCCTCGAACTTGGCGGAATGAACGCCGATGATGAGCAACTTGTCGCCGAATTGTTCTTCCAGTGCGGTCAGGTCCGGAACGATCTGCATGCAGTTGATGCAGCCATAGGTCCAGAAATCGAGCAGTACAAGGCGGCCTTGCATATCCTCAAGGTGCAAAGGCCGCGTGACGTTGAGCCACCCGCCCGCGCCTCCGCCCGCAAGCGCCTCGAACCCCTGCGCCCTTGCCGCGGGGGCGTGGGTCAGCAGGCACAGCAGGACGAAACTCAGGATATGAAACAGGCGCATGGAAGAAACTTAACCCGGTTTTATCCCGGCGCAAGCCTGTTTCCCGGCAAGGGTGACTTCGCTGCGGTTTCGCGCTAGATATTATGACATGAACCAGCAGCCTTCTCTTGAGCCGCCCGCCGCGCGCGTGCCTTTCCGGATTGACTCGGACTTCCAGCCCGCGGGCGACCAGCCGCAGGCGATTGCCGCGCTGGTCAAGGGGCTGCGCGAGGGCCTGAGCGATCAGGTTCTCCTCGGCGTGACCGGATCGGGCAAGACCTTTACCGTCGCGCACGTCATTCAGGAAACCCAGCGCCCGGCCTTGATCCTCGCGCCGCACAAAACCCTTCCGGCGCAGCCTTACGGGGAGATGAAAACGTTCTTCCCCGATAACGCGGTTGAATATTTCGTATCCTATTACGACTATTACCAGCCCGAAGCCTATGTGCCGCGCACCGACACCTATATTGAAAAAGACTCGGCTATCAACGAGCAGATCGATCGCATGCGTCACGCCGCGACGCGGGCGCTGTTCGAGCGGCGCGATTGCATCATCGTCGCTTCCGTGTCCTGCATCTACGGCATCGGCTCCAAGGAAGATTATCAAGCTATGGTCTGCGACCTGCACAAGGGGCAGCGGATCGACCGGCAGGACCTGATCGCCAAATTCATCGAACTGCAATACAAGCGCAACGATCTCGCCTTCACCCGCGGCATGTTCCGCGTGCGCGGCGATACGGTCGAAATTTTCCCCGCGCACTATGAAGACAAGGCTTGGCGCTTTTCCCTGTTCGGGGACGAGATCGAGGAAATCGTCGAATTCGACCCGCTGACGGGCGAAAAATTCGTACGCATGGACGGTGTGCGCATCTACGCCAACAGCCACTATGTCACCCCCGGGCCGACCATGCAGCAGGCGATTACCAATATCAAATGCGACCTGAAGGAACGTCTGGCCGCGCTGCGCGCCGAAAATAAATTGCTCGAGGCGCAGCGCCTCGAGCAGCGCACGACTTTCGATCTTGAAATGCTGGCCGCGACGGGGATGTGTTCGGGGATCGAGAATTATTCCCGCTACCTGACAGGCCGCCCGCCGGGCGCGCCGCCGCCGACCCTGATCGAGTATCTGCCCGATGACGCGCTGATGTTCCTTGACGAAAGCCACGTCATGATCGGCCAGTTGCAGGCGATGTATAACGGCGATCAGGCGCGCAAGCGCACGCTGGTCGAATACGGGTTCCGCCTGCCTTCCGCGCTCGACAACCGGCCTTTGAAATTC
>JACPDM010000162.1 GCA_016184045.1 Micavibrio aeruginosavorus
ATTGCGACTGGGCGCCAAGGCCGGAAACGCCGGTAAAAAGTGATCCAAACAAGCTCATGGTGCTACTCCTGTGTTATGAATGGTCTGCGTTTTGTTTCTTGTTGCGTTCAAATTCTGGTCGATGGTTACGTGTTCTGCGGTCATGCGGGGCCCTCCGGCGGCGTGTCGCTTGCGGCGTCTTCCGCCGCGGGCGGGTTGACGGCCTGAATGACGTTGTTCAGGGCGACGGCGCGCTCGCCGATCAGCAGGAAAATCACGCCGTCCTGCGCTTCGATTCCGCGCACATGGCCGGAAACCGCGGTGGAGACGGAGATCGGTTTCTGATCGTTGTCTGCGGCTTCGATCTTGATGGTGTAGGTTCCTGCTTCCATCACGTTGCCGTTATTGTCCTTGCCGTCCCATGATGTTTTCTGGCCGCCTGCGGCTTTGGGGGCATCCATGGAGCGCACCAGCTTGCCGCTTTCGTCATAGACATTGGCCTTGAGGACGGCGGCGTTTTTCTCCAGCGCGTAGTTGATGCTGACAGGATTCGTTCCGTCCCAGTTCATTTCGGTACTGGTATAGGTGACGTCCATGCCGACATAGCCGAGGGCGACGGTGGAGAGGCTGCCGAGTTGCAGCGCCAGCATGTCGTCGAGTTTCTGGTTGGTGTTGATCGACTGCTCGACCTGGCTGAACTGGACAAGCTGGTTGGTGAATTCGGATGAATCCATCGGGTTCAGGGGATCCTGATTCTGCAATTGCGTCGTCAGCAGGGTGAGGAACTGGTTAAAGTCCTCGGCCAGCTTGACGGACTGGGCCTGCGTCTTGCTTGCGCTGTTTGCGGCGCCGGTCAGTGTAACGTCGGATGTCATATCATCCTCCCCTTACGCCAGAAGGTTGTAACGCTGCATGCCGGTCTTTTCGTCGACATACCACGTCATGGTTGTTTCAATGAGGTCCGCGCCGTCATCGGGCGCATCGTCGCTGCCGGAGCCGGAGTGACCGCCGTGATGGTCGTTCCGTTCGCCAGACATCTGGTTCTGGTCGGCAAGCTCGAAGCTGAGGCCGCTTCCGCCCATATCCATTCCGGCTTCCTGCAAGGCGCGTTCGAGAGCCTGCGCGTCGCGCTGGAGCATCAGCATGGTTTCCGGTTTTTCGATCACCATGTGGGCTTTCATAGTCTTGTCTTTGGTGAATTGCATGTGCACCTCGATCCGCCCAAGCTCCGGCGGGTCGAGTTTCAGGCGCAGGTTCTGGTCTTCGCCGGCCTGTCCTGCGCGGATCAGGGACGCCGCAACGACTTGCGTCGCCGGGTGCGGCTGCGATGCCTGCTGCGCCTGTGTGATGAGGCTGGTCATCTGCGCGGGAGCGCTGACATGCGTGTTGCTGACGGCGCCGGGCGCGGTCTGGGACCAGTCGAGACCGTCGGGGAACTGGCTGCCAAGATCGCTGCCGCTCATCATGCTGCCGAGCATGCCGTGGAAGCTGGAGCCGAGCGTGCTGTTCAAAAGGCCGGGTGCGCCCGCATGGCCGGCAGCTGCGCCGGGTTTAAGGGCGGCGGCAAGATCGTCGCCGCCAGCGCCAGCCGCCACACCGGGCAGGAGTGCTTTGGCATCGCCGCCGCGGGCCTGAATCTGCTCAAAGATTTTCAGGACGTCTTCAAAGCCAGATTCCGCAGGGGCGGTTTCCGTGAGAGTAGGCGCGGAGGAAGCTGCAGGCTGGGCAGTTTGCGGCGTTGCAATGGTCAGGGCATTCAGCGACGCGGCAAGCTCTTCGTTTGAATCGTCGGTGCCGCCGGAAGGCGTGACTTGCGCATTCTTGCTCAGGATCAGGGCGCGGGGCAGGAAAATGGCTTCGTTCTTTGCGCCATCGGGCAGAAGTTTCAGGACGCCGGCAAGGTAGAGAGCGTTGCCTTCGCCGGTTTCGGCTGCGGCTGCGATCTGCTCTATCAGTTCAGTCAATTTCTGCGGCGAAAGGCCGGTCGCGATCAGGGCTTGCAGGCCAGAGGCATCCTGCGGGTTTTCCTGCGCCGCCTGAATGGCAGCGGTGAGTTTTTGCGCCTGACCCGGGGCGATCTTCAGATTCATGTTCTGGTATTCCTGTGGCAGGCCGCGCAGGAAATTGGCCAGAATGGTCTGGAGATGGCTGCTGCCTTTGGCGTTCAGGATCGCCGGGGTTTCCGCAAGGGGTTCAGCCGGGTCAGCCGGAGCAGTTTCCAGATCTGCCGCAAGGACGGTTTCCCCGCCGAGGAGGGCTGCGAGATCGAGGGTCGCGGCGGCATCCGATTCAATCTGAGTGTCGGCGGCGTTTTGGGAGATTTTTGTCAGCAACTGCGCCAGAGGATCGCCTTGAGCGGATTCATTTTCACCCTTTGCGCTATCCGTCATGCGCGCAAAGATCAGGTCGAAGAAATTGAGGCCAATGCCCGCGCCGCTGAACAGGCCTGTCCCTTTCGACAGGGCGGAGGCTTGACCCGCCACGCCTTGTCCGGGGGCGGAGGTTTTAGCCTGTGCTGTATGCAATGCGCTGATATCGGACATAAAACTGTTTCCTTTAAGCGGATTCGTTAAGGCCCATGGTGATCGGCCTGTTGCGCGGGTTGTTCATGCTGCCTCTGGCGCTATAATTCACGCTGTCGCGGACGGCAGCGTCGCGGGCGGCTTGCATGACGCGATGGCTGAGACGGTCAACCGTGCGGCGCATGCGGGTCAGGGCATCGAGATTGTCCGCCGCAACGGCAGAAAATTCCGAATGCTTGCGGTTGAAGATATTTTTCAGATCGGGGTGAACGTCGAGGATTTCCTCTTTCCGGGAGATCAACTCGGCAATTCCTGCGTGGTAGTCCGTCGCGGCGGCAATTTTTTTATTCTGCAGGGCAAAAAATGCCTTGAGGTCGGCAACGCGCAGGGCCTGGGTCTCTTCCTCGTAGACCGAACGCATGGTGTCGATCGTCTGCATCATATCCTGCAAGGCTTTGTGCGGATCTGCGGAGAGGACCGGAGTGCGTGTCGCGGTGTCTTGTTCCATGGTTTTATACTCCTTACTCATTGCCCTGTTGCTGGCGGATCAGTTCGTTACGGACAAACGATGCAAGACCTATGCCACCGGCCTGAGTCATCTTTTTTCCGTATTCCTGAACCATCATGTCGCGGAAAACTTCTTCACCACGGCCGCCGCCGAAAATCTCGTTAACCTCGATGCCTTCAAACATCGGTTTCATCATTTCGCTGAGGAACACGGATTCGAGCTCCTTCGCGGACTCCTCGATGCGGCGCAGTTTTTTCGGATCGATGCCTTCGCCGCTCAGCTCCTTGTAGCGCGTGGTGGCGGCATCCATCCGCGTCTGGGCAGCGTTGTAAGGGCGCAGGGCAACGGCGGGAGAGATGAGGTTGTTCATCACATCGTCTCGATTTCTGCCTGAAGGGCGCCGGCGGTCTTGATGGCTTGCAGGATGGTGATCATGTCGCGCGGAGAGACGCCCAGCTTGTTCAGACCCGTGACCAGATCCTGAAGCGTGACGCCGCTGTCGAAGACGCCAAGGCGGACGTCGTCGCCGGTATTGACGTCGATATCGGTACGCGGCACGACGACAGTCTGGCCCTGTTCGGCGAAGGGGTTGGGCTGGGAGACCTGCGGGGTTTCCGTGATCTTGATAGTGAGATTGCCCTGGGCGATGGCGACGGTGCTGATGCGGACATCGGCCCCCATGACGATGACGCCGGAGCGTTCGTCGATGACGACGCGGGCGACCTGGTCGGGCTGGATCGGCAATTGCTCGATATCGGTAATCAGATCGACGATCGTCCCCGTGTAGCTGGCCGGTTTTTTCAGGCGCACGCTGGCGGCGTTCTCGGCTACGGCCGCAGGGGATGAGATGAAGCCGTTGATCGCCTTGGCGATGCGGCGCGAAGTTGTGAAATCAGGGTTGCGCAGGGCAAGACGGATCTGATCGTAGTCGGCGAGCTGGAGTTCCAGTTCGCGCTCCACAATCGCGCCGCCCGCGATCCGGCCTGTGGTCGGAATGTTCTGGATAATGGTGGCGGCTTCGCCGGTAGCGGAGTATCCGGCGATATTCACCGGCCCTTGCGCGACGGCGTAGATTTCGCCGTCCGCCCCCATCAGCGGCGTCACCAGAAGCGTGCCGCCCTGAAGGCTGTCGGCATCGCCAAGGGCGGAAATGGTGACGTCAATGCGCGACCCCTGATTGGTGAAGGGGGGCAGCGTCGATGTGACCATGACGGCGGCAACATTGCCGGTGTTGAGTTTTTGTCCGCGCGTATTGACGCCGAGGCGCTCCAGCATTGCGATCAGGCTTTGCTGAGTGAAGGGGGAGTTGCCGAGCGAATCGCCGCTGCCGTTCAGGCCGACGACAAGGCCGTAACCGACCAGCATGTTGTCGCGCACGCCTTCGATTTCGACGATGTCCTTGATTCGCGTGGTCTTGGCTTCTGCCGCAAGCGGCGCGCCAAGCATCGCGGCGATCACGAAACCAAGGAAGGCTTTATAAGGACGTGTCTTGCGCATTGATTTTGCCATAATTTTTTACCGGACATCTTTCCGGTGATGACGTTGCACAGGGCGTGCCACCGGGATGGCGGGTGAAAAGGCAGGAAAATCATGGTGTTGCGGGAGGGCAGGGCGCATGGCCGCAGCGTTTCCGGCAACTCCGTCCAGCAGCAGCGCTGGCCGCGGCAATTTTTTCCCGGCACGGCCCGCGGCAAAACGTGGTATCCTTAAGGTATGAAAATAGAAGGCCCGAATCGAACGCAGCAATCCAGCCAGACCCAGCGGAAATCAGGTGTTTCCGGGGCCGGGAGCGGGTTTGGCGACCTTCTGACCGGCGGGACGGAAAGCGCCTCCGGCGCAGGGGCGACGCATTCGATTGCCCATATTGATGCCCTGCTGGCGGCGCAGGAAACCGAAGACCCGACCGAGCGGGCGGCGCGGCGGCGCATGGTGCAGCGCGCCGGATCGATTCTGGACGAGCTGGAGGAGATGCGTCTTGCCCTGCTGACGGGGACGCTGACCATCGGCCATCTTATTGATATTGCTGACGTCGTGGCCCAGCACCGGGAAAAGGTCATGGACCCGCGGATGACCGCGATTCTGGACGAAATCGACCTCCGTGCCCAGATCGAGCTGGCCAAGCTGCGCAAGGCGCTGGATCAACGCCTGCCCTAAGTTCCTGTTTATTTATGCTGATTCAGGTTGATTTGCGCCTTGTCTGGGGCGCAGCGTCATTTTATATTCTGTACGTTTTTCATGAACGGGGGATTTTTGTTTTGACAAAAAGCACCAAGGCGAAGCCCGCCAAAGGCGCCAAAACCAAACCGGCTGCAAAATCAGCCAGCGTCAAGAAAGCAGCTCCGGCTGTGAAGAAAAAAGTGTCGGACAGCAAGGCGAAAAAGCCTGCGTCCGTCGTTAAGAAGACAGCAGCGCCGAAAAAGGCGGCTGCGGCCCCTGCTAAAAAGGCAGCTCCCGCCGTCAAGGCGAAATCTGCCCCTGCAGCCAAGGCCGCGCCCGTCAAGGCAGCCCCCGCCAAAGTCGCAGCGAAAGTTGCGGCCCCGGCAAAGAAACCCGTTCCTGCCGTCAAGGCGGGAGCACCAGCAAGCGTACCGAGAGCAAAAGTGACCACGACCAACGTAACAATTTTGCCGCCTGACTATGACCCCAAAAAAGACAAGGGGCCATTCATGAATCCCGTGATGCAGGAATATTTCCGGCAGAAACTGATTCGCTGGCGCGAGGAGCTCATTCGTGAATCCTCCGACACCATTCATCAGACGCTGCAGGGCACGGAACTGCAAAAGCCGGATCTGGCGGATCGCGCTTCCGCCGAAACCGATCACGCGCTGGAGCTGCGCACCCGCGACCGCGAGCGCAAGCTGATC
>JACPDM010000038.1 GCA_016184045.1 Micavibrio aeruginosavorus
TCGGCGGGCCGGAGAAATGGCAGGAGGTTTCCCGCCAGTTGCTGGCCTATGGCCGCAAGAATCTTCCCGCCGATGTGCTGGAAAACCTGTCCACCAGTTTTGAGGGCGTGATGATGCTCCACCGCATGATGAAGGGGGATGGGGAAGCCGCTTCGCCGCGGGTTGAATCTGGCACGGCCCTTAATGAAGGGGATTTGCGGTCAATGATGCGCGATCCCAGATATTGGCGGCACAAGGATCCCGGCTTTGTCTCGAAAGTGACCGAAGGATTCCGCAATCTTTACGGCCAGTCATAAAAATAAAAAAGCCGCTACGCATCCGGCGTGGCGGCTTTTTGATGCTGACAGGTGAAGCTCAGGAAGCCTGCGAGGTTGCAAATTCGCTTGCGACCGCGTCATCGATGACCTGCTGGAAGCCGCGGCGAATGGTTTTTTCCAGCGGTTCGAATTCAATCGCGACCTTGGCGTTATTCTTGCGCACGACATGGCCGCGATGGCTGACATCGATGATGGTGTTGCGCAGTTTGAATTTGAGAGTGATGTCGATGTCCTGTCCTGTGCCGAACAGGCGCTCGTCGGCGGCAAGAAGAACGCCGCCAAAGCTCCAGTTTTCAACCGGGAAGGTTTGGCCGTAGACCATGGCGACGCAGCGGTCGCTGCCGCGGCGCGGTGAGCGGCGGCGTGTTTCGTCGGTATCGTTACTGGTCACTGACCGAAGGCCGGCCAGAAAATTGCTGAACATGGCAAACTCCATTCTTCGCTCGGGGCGAAAGTTGACATAATGTACCAAACCCTGACCGCGGAAAGCAAGAAAATCAGATGTATTTTTTGAATAGGCGAACGCCCTTTAAGGAGAATAGTGCCATGCCGCGCACGGATTTTCAAACCTTACCGTGTAAAACTGCAAGAAATACGCAAGTTTTTGAAGGCGTTATCGCTAAATAGGAAATTCCGCCCTCCGCCGCGCCCTTCCGTGCGGCGGAGGGCGGGTTAACGGCCCTTCCCGTCTGCCCGCGGGAAAGGCTTTGTCTTTTTGTTCCCTCGCGAACCTTGAAGCGGGGCGGAGAACGGCTTGCCGCCGCCCGCCCCGCTTCTTTTTCGCTGCCCCCGGCCGTCGCCCGACGACGACAACCGGGCCGCGAAAGCCGGGCAGGATTTTTTCCGTCAACACAACCACATCAAAGGAGTCTGGCATGTCCACGACACTCGATCAGGCCTTCGTAAAGCAATTCGAACGCGAAGTCCACGAAGCCTACCAGCGCATGGGCTCAAAACTGCGCAATACCGTCCGCAATATCAGCGACGTTCAAGGCTCGACCGCCGTCTTCCAGAAAGTCGGCAAGGGCACGGCCTCGACCAAATCCACGCACGGTATGGTTCCGGTGATGAATCTGGCGCACAGCAATGTTGAAGTGGCGCTTCAGGATTACTACGCCGGCGACTGGGTTGATCGGCTGGAGGAACTGAAAACTAATATCGACGAACGGCAGGTCATCGCCAATGCCGGTGCCTATGCGCTGGGCCGCAAGACCGACGATCTGATCGTCGCCGCGCTGGCAACGGCCTCCACCCTGACCGTTGCCGAAGCCAATACCGGCATGACCATCGTCAAGATTCTCGAAGCCTTTGAAAAGCTGGGAACCGCCGATGTACCGGACGACGGCGAGCGTTACTGCCTTGTCGGGTACAAGCAATGGAGTCAGCTCCTGCAGATCGATGAATTCGCCAGCGCCGATTTTGTCGGGCCGGATGAATTGCCGTTCCGCGGGACGCAGGCCAAACGCTGGCTTGGCTCTCTGTTCATGCCGATGACGGGGCTGCCCATCGACGGTAGCGATATCCGCTCATGCTTCTGGTACCACAAGACGGCTATCGGGCACGCGGCCGCTTCCGATGTCCAGACGGACATTACCTGGCACGGCGACCGCGCCGCCCATTTCGTCAACAACATGATGAGCCAGGGCGCCGGTTTAATCGACGCTTCCGGCGTCGTGGTCATCGGCTGCGACGAAACGCCGGATTAATCGGCAGGCGGGCGGGCGGCCTTCCGGCTTCCCGCCCTCTGTTTCGAATCCTCAATTTTTTTCATTGGAGAACAACATGGCTTTCAACAATTCAAATCTCAGCGTTTTGGCTTATGCCAACAACTTCACGCTCTGGCACTATGCGTCCGTTGACAACGCGGCGGAGATTGCCGGCGCAGGGTATTTCAACAATGCCGCCGATATGATGCGTATCAACGATCTTCTCCTGATCAATATCGACACCGACGGTACGCCATCGACGAAATTCTACATCGTCACGGGTAATTCCGGAGGCTCCGTGACGATCGGGGTGTACACCTAGAAATAAAAAAGAGGGCAGCGGTTCCTGCTGCCCTCTTTTGTTTCCGATGAGGCCTTTAATGGCGGTTATGCCGCTGCGCGCTGTTCCTGCTGGCTGTTCGCTGCAAGGCGATCAAGGCGGAATGGCCGCTGCGGGCGGTTGTTCTGCCCAAGCAGCGCGAAAATTTCGTTTTCAAGAGACTCACTGCTTGCGCGGGCTGTCACCACATACTCAACACGTGTCAGAAGATCGCGAAAAACGCTTAGCGGCAGACGCAGGGCCGCCAGTTCCAGTGCGGACTCAAGGTTTGTGTAATCGTAGGAAACAGTATCGCAGCTCATCACATTCCTCCATCTGGCAATTTCGACACGCTACATATGAGAAATTATGCCGGGCTTGTCAAAGTAAAACGCTAACACTCTGAAAAACAACAAACTTTGGAGAATTAAAATGGCACTATCCGATGTGGCGCTGTGCAGCCGGGCGCTGATCCGCCTTGGCGCGGCCCCGATTTCTTCTTTTGACGACGGTACGGCGGAATCCGAGATAGCGGGCGCTCTGTTCGGGCCGGTGCGCGATGCGTTGCTCTCCGCCTATGGCTGGAGTTTTGCGACCGGTCAGGTCGCGCTCAATCCGCTGGAAACGGGGCCTGCCGCAGATTATCAGAACGCCTTTCAGCTTCCCGCCGATTTCCTGCGCGCCTTGTCGGCAGGCGCGGGCGGGCGGGGACGAGGGCTGAATTACCGTCTGTCGCGCAACGTTCTGCACACGAATGCCGAAACGGTCACGCTCACCTATATTTTCCGGCCGGAGGAGGAGGAATTCCCGCCTTACTTCGATGCCGTCCTGATCGCGCGCCTCAGCGCCGAGTTCTGTATCCCGCTGACCGAAAACACCAGCCGGGCCGAGACCTTCTACCGCCTTGCCGAGCAGGAATTCCAGCGCGCCCGCCAGATCGACGCACAGCAGGATTCCCCGATGCAGATCGAGGATTTTTCACTGATCAAGGCGCGGGAGTAAATCCATGACCAGAATTCGTCAGGTTAAAACGACGTTCACCGCGGGCGAAGTTTCGCGCACGCTGCTCGGGCGCGGCGATTTGCGCGCTTACGACAACGGCGCGCTGACCTTGAAGAACGTGTTTATCCAGCCTACGGGCGGGGTCACCCGGCGGGCCGGGATGCGCTATGTCGATACCGCCGCCGGGCCGGGGCGTCTGATCGCGTTCGAGTTCAATACCGAGCAAACCTATCTTCTGGTTCTGACGCACGAGCGGATCGACATCTACGCGGATGGAGCCGGCGTCGCCAGCCTTCCTGCGCCATGGACGGAAGGCCAGATTCCGCATATCGCATGGACGCAGAGCGCGGATACGATGCTGATCGTCCACCCCGATATGCCGCCCAAGGTACTGGCGCGGAACGGCGGCGGGGCGTTTACTTTAAGCGACTGGATTTTCTTTACCGGCGACAATGGCGTCGTGGCGCACCCCTATTACAAATTCGCGGGCATCGACGTTACGCTGACACCCAGCGCCGCGACCGGGACCATTACCCTGACGGCGTCGGCCAATGTCTTCACCGGCGATCATGAAGGCACGCGCCTTCGCATCGGCGGGAAAGAAGTTGCGATAACGGATGTCAATTCCGCCACCGTCGTCACAGCTACCGTTATCGAAACGCTGTCCGGGACCGCCGCTACTATCGATTGGCAGGAACAGGCGTTTAGCGCCGTGCGCGGCTACCCGGCCACGGTGGCGTTCCATCAGGGCCGCCTCGTTATCGGCGGCGGCCGCGATTTGCCGAACCGTCTGTGGTTTTCGCGTTCCGGCGATCTGTTCAATTTCGATCTCGGGACGGGCCTTGATGACGAGGCAATTGAGTTTGCCATCCTTTCCGATCAGGTGAACGCCATTCGCGGCCTGTTTTCCGGGCGGCATCTGCAGGTCTTCACCAGCGGCGCGGAATGGATGGTGACGGGCGACCCTCTGGCCCCGGAAACGGTGCAGCTCAAGCGCCAGACGCGGGTCGGTTCGCTCGTGGATCGCCACGTCCCGCCGGTCAATGTCGATGGCGCGACCCTGTTCCTCTCCCGCAACAAGCAGGAAATCCGCGAATTCATCTATACCGATCTGGAGCAGGCCTATCAGTCCACCGATCTTGCCTTGCTCTCCCGTCATCTGATTGTCGACCCGGTGGATCAGGATTTCGACATGCGCCGCCGCCTTTTGTTCATGGTGCGCGGCGACGGGAAATTCGCGACGCTGACCGTCTATCGCGCTGAATCGGTGGCCGCATGGACATTGCATGAAACAGACGGCCATGTCCTGTCCGTCGCCGTCGCTGGGGAGAAGGTGTATTTCCTGACCGAACGCGGCGGCGTCCACGTGATTGAGGAACTGGACGACAGGCTTTATCTCGATGCGGCCCTTGACGGCGCAAGCGCGGATCCTGCGTCCATCTGGTCCGGCCTGGATCATCTGGAGGGGAAAATCGTCGCTATTCTGGCCGATGGCGTCATCCATCCGCCGTGCCTTGTCACAGGCGGGCAGGTGGCGCTCGATCGTCCTGCAAATGCTGTTGTGATCGGCCTTCCCTATACCCATATCGTCGAGCCGCTGCCGCCATCCGCGATGGGCGAGGGCGGGATGGGCCGCGCGGTGCGGATGGTGGAGGCCGTGTTCAAGGTTCATGAAACATCCGCCCTGCGCCTTGATCTCGGGCGCGGCCTGCGCGATATCCCGCTGCGGCAGACGGGCGAAGGTGAAGGCCCCGGGACGCCGCCGCCGCAGGTCAGCGAGGACCTTCGCCTTCGCGCCATCGGCTGGCATCCGGGCGGGTCAAAGCCACTCTGGCGCATCGAACACGACGCGCCCATGCCGTTTACCCTGCTGTCGGTGACGACGGAACTGAAGGTTAATGATTAGGAAAGAAGATCCAATGAAAGATGCTGAAAAAACAATCCCCGGCGCAAGTTTCATCGGCGGCAGTGTTGGAAACCGTATGCGAAATGCCGTGGATGACATTCTCAAGGTGCGGGATTCCTTGCTGCGGATGGGATATGGTGCGGCAAAACAGCGTGGCAACACGATCCTGACGCGAGACATGGATAACGCTATCAAGGCATTTCAGAAGGACAATAATCTGAAAGTGGATGGGATACTTAAGCCGGGCGGCGAAGCAGAAAGCCGGATCATGGCTTCATCTCAGTTACAAAGCGGCAAGGTGGGGAGAATACCGCCTGTCCCAGAAAAAAAGCCGGAGATCATTAGCGGCATGAGTCAGGAAGAAATTATTGATTTTTTTAAAAGACACGAAGATCAGAAAAATTTCATGTACCTTGACCATAAAGGCAATGTCACTGTCGGCGCCGGTCATATGATTCCGAATACGGAAGCGCTGCAAGGCTTGCCTTTTGAATTTTATGATACGAAAACGGAGGATTCTTTGAACACTGCCTCGATAGAGGATGTTAGAAGGGCTTTTGAAATAGTGCGAAATCAGAAAATCGGTAAAAACATCGACGCGGAGAGCTATAACCCGGAAGATAGAGGCGATTTGGTGAATATCAGGTTGCCGGACGCTGACGTTAATCGCAGATTAATTGCCGATTTGCACTATAAGGTTCAGGAGGTAAGAAAAAAATTTCCACAGTTCGATACTTACCCGCAGAAAACTAAAATGGCATTGCTCGATATGCAGTTCAACATGGGAAGAAATTTTTCCCGGCAAAAATGGAGCAAATTATATAAGGCGGTAGAGGGCGAAGATTGGCTAAGCGCCGCGAAAGAATCAAACAGGAAGGATGTCGGCAGGGAAAGGAATGAAGAAATCAGAAAATTTTTTCTGGCAATTGAAGGTTATGCCAAGCCAAAAAAGTAAACCATTTTCATTCTTATGGTATAGCGCTGCTATTCTTTCTCATACGAAGAAATATTTCTGAATGTTGAGAACGAATCTTCGATATTGCATGTTGCTCTGGTCAGACGTTTCCAGTGAATTTGTGGTGGCCTGTCCCAATCCAGATCTGAAAGGCCGCAAATTTTTTCGGAACGGCGCAGTGTGGGGGGGGCGTCCGGAATTATGGATGGCTCTAGATAAAAACGTCTGTATTTATAATTGATGGTCGGCGTTTTCTCAAAATAGGACGTCGTTCTGGTGATGGCGTAAACGTAGCCGTCCTGAATGCGGAAGATGCGGTATTCGATTTTCTGCAAGGTCTGATCGTTTACGGCGGAGCGCAGGACAATCGGTTCGCCCTGCCGGATCAGCAGATAGCTTTTGCCGCTGCGCGGATTTGCATTCCACCGGCCCAGAAATTCCTCTGGCCACGGCAGGCTTTTCGTCTTGTCGTCCGGCCACGGGTAGTCGGCCAATGCATCTTTGATGCCGTATTCCGCGCCGATGGCGATATCGCCCGCGGGCGGCGGCGGGACGTCGATGCGGCGGGATGTCCCGTCCTCGGCGAAGCCATGACCGGGGATAAAAAGAAAGACGGCGGCAAAGGTAAGGAAAAGAAATCTGTGCATGGCCTGAAAACCATATCAGGCCGTGCCGCAACTGTAAATCACGACCGTTTTTGAAAAGAAAGGAGAACGACAATGGGAATGTTATCGGGCGGGGGGTTGCTCTCGGCGCTGGGGACTCTGGGCGGGGTCGCTTCGTCGGCGCTGCCGGTGATCCGGTCGGTCGGGACGATCGCGGATGCCCTGAACGGGTTTAGCGGAAATTCCGAAGCGGATCAGCGCCGCGCCCTGCGCGCGCAGCAGGATCTGGCGATGAAGCAATTGCAGGCGCAGCAAGGTCTTGCCGAAAAGGGCGCGGCGGATCAGGCCGCACTTGAGCGTCAGAAAATCGCGCTGGACGCTGCCAGTGCCGAAGATTCCCGCCGCGCCGCCCTGCGCCGGGCTGTGGCGCGGCAGCGCGCGGCCTTCGGGGCGCAGGGCCTGAACGGCGATGACGGCTCCGGCGAGGCGCTTTTGCTGGGCATGTTCGGTGAAAGCGAACAGGACAAAATGGATCGCGAAAGGATGGACAGCCTGCGCAACCAAGCCATCGATCAGGATCTTGCTGACAGGCAGCGCATCAACGTCCTGCAACGCACGCAATTGCGCGAGCGTCAGAATATGGAGCGCTCTCTCTCCGGTTTCAACGGTTGACGGGGATTTTTTCAAATACGGCGGGAAAAATCACAAAATATCGCGATTCCAGCCACATTCTCGTCATATCGGAACCCTATATCACTCGCCTTCGCGACAAAAAGAGGAGTGTAAAGAATGGTGCATAAATCATTGCAATCCATACGATCTGCCTTCATAGCCGCCGTTCTCGGCGTGCTGCTTATCCATGCGCCCGCGTCGGCGGAGGGCGGCATTTCCTGCAAGGCCGGGCCGGTGGTGGGCGCGGGCGTGGCGTCATGGTACGGGCCCGGCTTTCATGGCCGGAAGACCGCCAATGGCGAGCGTTTCGACATGAACAAGCTGACGGCGGCGCACCGGAAATTGCCGCTTGGCTCGCGCATTCGCGTGAAGAACGTCGAAAACGGCGAAACCCTTGTCGTGCGCGTCAATGATCGCGGTCCGTATGAAGGCAACCGCGTTCTTGATCTCTCGCACCGCGCCGCGCAACAACTCGGATTCGCGGAGGAGGGATTGACCAAGGTGGTCATGAATATCTGCATGTAAATGCCATATAAAAACAACCGTAAACCCGCCCGTTGTGGCGGGTTTTTTTTATTGTCAAATCCAAGGAGGAAAAATGCCAGAGCATATCAAGATGCCTGCCGTCACGCCCGTTATCCGCTATCTCGCGGACGGGACGCAGGCGGTTTTTGTCTACCCGTTTCCCGTTTTCACTGCGGACGATCTGTCCGTTTTCTTAAACGGCGCGCCCCAGGCTTTCGGTTATACGGTGCAAAACGCCGGAGAAACCGGCGGTGGAACGGTCACCTTTGCCACCGCGCCCGCCAGCGGGACGGTCGTGACGCTGGAGCGCCTTTTGCCGCTGGAGCGCGTGACCGATTTTATCGAAGGCGGCGACTTCTCCGCCCGCGCGCTCAACAATGAGCTAGATGCGCTGACCGCGGGCCTCCAGCAGGTCAGCCGCTATCAGGCGCAGATGCTGCGCTACGGTGATCATGAAACGCCGGGCGATGTCGTCTTGCCGGAACGCAGCCTGCGCGCAGGCAAGGCTTTGGGATTCAACGCCAGCGGCGATCCGGTCGCGGTATCGCTGGCGGGGTCGATGGCCGCGCCCGATTTTACCGCCACGGGGACCGGGGCGGTGACGCGCAGCAGCGCCGATAAATTCGGCGATCTGGTCTCGGTGCGGGATTTCGGCGCGGCAGGGGACGGCCTTGCTGACGACACGCTCGCCTTCCAGAAGGCTCTGGCGGCGCATGACCATGTTTTTGTCCCGGATGGAACCTATCTGATCGGCAATACGGTGACGGTGGGGGAACGCAAATCCCTGATCGGTGCAGGCCAAAAGGCAGTTATCCTCTGCCAGTCGAACGGCTTTGCCGCGCTCGAACTCTCCCATGGTTATGCAAGGATTGAAAATCTGCGGATTGAGGGCGGCGCCGTCGGCATTCTGCTTCAGGGGCGAGAAGGTCCGTGCGTGCAGAACAACGTTGAAAACGTCACCATCTGGGGCGCGGCGACGGGGATCAAACTTGACGGGTATAGCGACCCGGCCAAGCCCTGTTACTGGAACAATTTTACCCGCGTTCTCGTGGCGCAGCCCGGCCTCCACGGGTTTCACCTGACTTTAAGCGGCGCGGGCGATACGCCCAATGCCAACCGTTTTCACATGTGCCGGGCCTATTCTCTGGGCGCGGATATCACGGGCAGCGGCTTTTATGTCGAGCATGGCGCGCTCAACAATTCCTTTATCGACTGCGAAGCCAATGTCAAAGGCACGGCGGCCGCCTGCTTCCGTCTGGGGGCGGGGAGCAGCAAGACGCTGCTGGTCAACCCTTACGCGGAATCGGATAATGGCGTTCCGAATGTGCGGATCGACGCGGGAAGCGAGGAAACCTCTATCATCAACCTGACGGCGCAAAGCGACGGCGCAGCGATATACGACCTCTCTGGCGGCAATTTCGACGCGGTCAATGCCGGGTATCCGGACAAGAACCGCTTGCGCCGGACGGCGGTGACGGATTTGAAGGCGACACTGATGCGCTTTGATACGGAATATATCGACACGCCGGGGGCGGTCGCGCTCGACCTTTCGCACTCGGTGCATCTGGTCAGCGCCGATGGCGGGGCGATCACGGCCAGCCTTCCCGCCGCCGCCTCGGCTGCCGGGGTCAGCATGACGATCAAGAAAATCGACAATACCGCCAATATCGTCACGGTGGCGGAAACGGGCGGGCCGGGGCCGGACGGATCGACCCTGCTCCTCGGCGGGGAGAACGATTACGTCACCGTCCTTTCCAACGGGGCCGAGTGGTTTATCACCGCGACCAGCCGCATGGCCGGGAATACGCGCTATTACGACGGCACGGGCATCTATGACATCGACATGGCGGTCGATGTCTATCTGCTCTCCAGCTATGGCGGGGCCCTCACCGCGCGTTTGCCGCCGGCCAACGCCGCCAAGGCCGTGGGCCGCGTCATCACCCTCAAGAAAACCGATGTCTCGGTGAACGATGTGACCGTGACGGAGCAGGGCGGCAACGGGCCGGATCAGGCGGCGCAAATTCTGGGCGACCAGTATGACGCCATCACCGTCGCCTCGAACGGCAGCCAGTGGTACATCGTTTCACGCTTCGGATAAGGAAAGGCAAGATAATGGACAAGACAATTCAGGACGCAAGCCGGGAGCAGATCAGCGCTTTCCTGCCCGAGGCCATCCGCACGGCCCTTAATTCCTATCAGGAGTTTTCGGGCCGCGCGGTCGAATCCGCGCCCAGGGAGTTCAAGGAACACCATATGGCCTGCAAGGTCGCGATCAGCCATATCGATCTGCTGCTGAAACTGGCAGGCTGGGCGGACCTTCCCGACCCGCAGGCCCCCGATCACAACAACCAGATCATGCTCTCTGCCCTGGTGCAGGAGGCGCGGGAGGAGTTGGCGGATTACCGGGCGCGCCGGAGCGGGCCGGAAGGGGCGGAAACCGGGGAGGATGAGGGGGAATGCGAGGAAAATATTTGACATAAACGCAAGAAACCGCTAAATCTTGTTCCCGTCAGCCCAGCAGCAAGGAGTTGCAGATGTACACAGTCCATGATGAACAGCGCGTCGATCAGTTTATCGGCACGAAAGAGCAAGGCGGCCAGCTTGTCGCCCTTTTCCGCCTTCCGGCAGCGATGCTGGCGCATTGCCCCGATCACAGCAACGTGACCTACAGCCTCGACCGCAAACAGCTCGATACCAAAATCACCGACACCGCGATGGGCGGCCTGCGCCCGTCCCGGAAAGAGGCCCAGCTTGCCCAGTTCGATCTTGCCATGAAGCGTCTCGGCTAGGTTTTCAGCTTCTCTTGTCTTCCAATTCACAAAAGGCCGCCTTCGGGCGGCCTTTTCTTTTTCCGTGGAGTTTTTTGCGCATGACACAAAACCAAAGCCATGCCGATTTCCGCCTGTTTCTTACAATCTGGAACCGGACGCAGGGGCTGGCGACGCCGTCCGTGCATCTTCGTATCGCGGAATGGCTTGAAGGCCGGTGGGACAACGGCGACCGCCGCCTCCTGCTGATGGCGTTCCGGTCCTGCGGCAAATCGACGCTTGCAGGAATTTTCGCCGCATGGCTGCTCTACCGCAATCCGGATTTGCGGATTCTTGTGCTGGCGGCGGAATCGCTGCTGGCGCGGCGGATGGTACGAAACGTCCGGCGGATCATTGAACGCCATCCGCTTTCCCTGCATTTAAAACCGAAAAACCCGGATCAATGGGCGGGGGATCGCTTTACCATCGCGCGCAGGCTGGAACTGCGCGACCCTTCCATGCTGGCGCGGGGGGTGATGGCCAACATCACCGGCAGCCGCGCCGATGTTGTCATCTGCGATGATGTAGAGGTTCCCAATACCTGCGATACGGCGGAAAAGCGCGCCGATCTGCGCGAACGGCTGTCGGAGCTTGAATATATCCTGACCCCTGGTGGCACGCTGCTTTATGTCGGCACGCCGCATAGCTGGTTTACCATCTATGCCGATCATCCCCGCGCCGATATCGGCGAAACGCAAGCCTTTCTGGACGGCTATTGCCGTCTGAAACTGCCGATTCTCGATCATGACGGGCAAAGCGCGTGGCCGGAGCGCTACGGCGCCGCCGACATCGCGCGGATGAAACGCCAGACGGGGATCAACAAATTCACCTCGCAGATGATGCTGGAGCCTGTGAATATCGCCGAAGGCCGTCTTAACCCCGCCGATCTGGCGCGTTACGGGGATGAATTGATCTATGTCCCCGAAATCAACCGCATGGATCTGGGCGGGCGCAATCTCGTCTCATGCAGTGCCTATTGGGATCCCGCCTTCGGCGGCGGCGACGGCAGCGTTCTGGCCATCGTCTATGCCGACGATGACGGCGGCCTCTGGCTGCACCGCGTGATTTATCTGGAGCGTGCTCATGGCGACGTCGCCACGGCGCAGTGCCGGGAAGTCGGCGCGGCCCTGCAAAAATACCATGTCCCCGCGGTGACGGTGGAGATCAACGGCATCGGAAAATTCCTGCCGCAAATCCTGCGCCGGGAACTGGGAAAGGCGCGGATTCCCTGCGTCGTTCTGGACCATAGCAGCAAAAGGCCCAAGGATGAGCGCATTCTCGAAGCCTTCCAGACGGTCATGGCCGCGCGGCTTTTGCACGTGCATGACGATGTTTTCAAAACCCCCTTCATCACCGAGATGCAGGAATGGCGTCCGGGAATCAATCGCGGCCATGACGACGGCCTTGACGCCGCCGCCGGGGCGATCGCCCTGCATCCGGTGCGCCTTAAAGCCGGATATTACGGCGGGCGGCAGCGCTGGCACGGCGGCGCGGCGACACATATGGCAAAAACGGATTTCGAGGTTTGACATGCCTTCATTCTCATTCGATCTCGCGCTGGGAAGCCTGTTCTGGATGATCTGGAAGACGCGGCGCGAGAGCGAGGAATCGCTCAAACACCTGCGCGACGTGATCGAATCCAGGAACGCGCAGCTGCGCGAGGCGCTTTCGGCCTTCAAGCTCGAAGTCGCCAAAAGCTACGCCGCGGTGAGCGATCTCAAGGATCTCGAATCCCGCCTTGTCGGGCATTTGCTGCGGATCGAATCGAAACTGGATGTGACGGCGCTAAAGACAGAGGCGCTGAAGGCCAAGGAATAACGTGAAGGAACAAAGCATGAAAATAACCGCTTCGCCCGATTATATCCGCAGTCTTGAAGCCGACGTCCTTGCCCGAACCTTGTGGGGCGAGGCGCGCGGGGAGGGGGAGGCCGGAATGATCGCGGTCGCCGCCGTTGTGCTCAACCGCGTCGCCCGCGCCCGGCGCAAGGGCGGGTTATGGTGGGGAAACGACGTTATCGCCGTCTGCCAGAAACCCTGTCAGTTCAGCTGCTGGAACAAATCCGACCCGAATTTTAAGGGCGTCACCGGCGTCGATACCGCCGACCCGCATTTTGCCGCGGCGCTGCGGATCGCAAAGCGGGCCGTGCGCGGGCGCATCGCCGATCCGACCGGCGGGGCGACGCATTACCACGCGCTGGGAATCGCGCCGTTCTGGGCGCGGGGGAAAACGCCCAGCGCCACGATTGGCCGTCACGTCTTTTACAACATCGAGGAATAGATCATGGTTTCACCCGTCTTGATCCAGTACGGCCTGCCCTTTCTGGTGCAGGTTTTGACCGAGGCCTTGCAGAAAATCGACTCCCCCGTGGCGCAAAGCGCCTCGGATTCTCTGGGAAGGGTGCAAGACGCCCTGTCCGGCGGCGCGATTCCGCCGGAACAACTGGCCGAAGCCAATCGCCATGCCGAATCGCTGGCGATGATGCAGGCGGAGGAAGCCAAAGCCGCCTATACGCAGGTCAATGAATCCCTGCGGGCGGAGGTCGCGTCTGAAGACGCCTATGTCCGGCGCATGCGCCCGACGTTCGGTTACCTGATGGCGCTGACCTGGGCGGCGCAGATGACGGCGCTGGCCTATGTGATCACGTTTCGTACCGAACAGGCGCATCTGGTTCTGGAGGCGATGGAATCGTTGGGGACCATCTGGGCTGTCGGCCTGTCGGTTCTGGGGATTTATGTGTACAAGCGCAGCGAAGACAAAAAAATCACCGGCGCGCCATCCACCTTGCCTCAATCCGCTCCGCCCGCGCGCCCCGGGCAAAGGAAATTGAACGATTAGTTCAGGGCGTGATCCCCGTGCAGGGGGCAGTCTTCCGCCGCGACCAGCATCGCATTATAGATCCGGCGGACGGTTTCGGGATCGACGTCGCCGACGATGCAGCCGATCCGGCACATCTCCAGCGTCGGGGATTCGGGGACGAGGCGGAGGCCGACATCTATCAGGACGTCAAAATCCGGCGCTTTTTTCTCTGCTTTTTTTTCAAACATCGTGTTCACCCTGCATTTTGCGGATTGATGGGCTTGTCCTTTAAAAGATTGCAAGAATTGTGCGAATGGCAACGGGTTATAACCCTCTGATCAGCGTTGCGTTTTTTGCAGGGGGCAGGAGCTTGAAACCGCGTTTCCGGGCAAATTCTGCCGCAAGGCGGTCTGGAAAAATCAGGCTGGCTGGTCGCCGGGATCGGTGGCGACTTTGTGGTGGTGAAGGTGCTCCCGCCAGATGACGAGGAGCCCCGCGCCGATCGAAAAACACACCCCAGAGCATCTGGCTGTAATGGAACGGCGCGACCAGCGACGTATCCCGCGCGCGGGAAAAACCGAGCGAATACAAAATCATGCCCAGATACGCAAGCGGCGCCGTCAGGATGAAAAGGCCCCAGTCCACGGGCGTGCGCGGCATCTCGAACCCCGTCGTCGCGAACAGCAGCGGCACGAAGAACGCGGCATTGGCCAGCAGGGGGAAAAAGGCGTAGAGCGTAATCACCTTCTCATGCCCGATCTTGCGGATGACAAGGGCATTGGTCCCGGCGAACAGCGCCGCCGCAAGGGCGTAGAGATAGCCGACGCTGTTTTCGCTGAACGACGGTCCGGCGATGATGAGGACGCCGAGAAATCCGGCAAAAATCGCCCCCCATCGCCACGGCCCGATATGCTCTTTCAGGAAAACCACGGCGATCAGCGTGGTAATCATCGGCACGAGGAAGATAATGCCGTAAAAATCTGCAAGCGGAATAAGGCCAAGGGCGTTAACCACGCAAAAGGAGGAGCCGATGACCGTGACGCCGCGGAACAGATACCATCTCCAGTTCGGGGTCAGGAAGGCGCGCCAGCCGTGCCTCGCCAGAACGATGGCCCCGGTGAGGGCAAGGCCGATGATGGCGTTCGTCGCCAGCAACTGCGCCGCCGCATAGCCCTGCACCAGCGATTTGGTCACGACGTCGCAGGCGCAAAAGAAAAACCAGCCCATACAGGCAAGGCCGATCGCGTTCAGCGACTGGCGGAAGGTCACGGGAAGAGGAGTGCTGCTCATGAGGGGATACTATGCGGTCATCCGCTCCCGCACAACGGGCATGGCTTCGATATTCGTTCCCGGCGGGGCAAGAACATAGGCCTCGCGGATCAGGGTTTCCGCCCGGGCGATTCTAGTGCTGTCCGTGCCGATAATGGTGCAAAGCGGGGCGCCTTTCGGCCCGACGGACTCGCCCGGCGCGGCCATGGTGGAAAGCCCGACGCTGTGGTCGATTTTATCGGTGACAAGGCGGCGGCCGCCGCCTAGCTCGATCACCGCATAGCCCAGTTTCCTGACATTGACCGATTTGACCACGCCGGATTCCGGCGCATGAACCGGATGGACGATGGGGGCCAGTTTTAGATGAGTTTGATAATTTTCAACCAGATCCTTCGGCCCGCCCAGATCGACGACCATGTGGGCGAAGAATTCTGCCGCCTTGCCGGAGGAAAGCGCCGCCTCGCATTTCGCGCGCGCGTCCTTAAGGTCGCCTGAGAGCGTGCCAAGAACCAGCATCTCGGCGCAGAGATCCATGGTGACATCGTAAAGACGCCGGTCGATGTTTTCATTGCGCAGGAATTCAATCGCTTCTCGCACTTCGATGGCGTTTCCGGCGGTGCTGCCAAGGGCCTGATCCATGTCGGTCATCAGCGCGACGCAGGGCAGGCCGCCGCCATTGGCGACGCCGACGATGCTGTTCGCCAGCGCCCGCGCGTCGTCGTAGTTTTCCATGAACGCGCCGGAGCCGAATTTGACGTCCATCGCAAGGCCGGTGAGACCCGCCGCCATTTTCTTGGACAGAATCGAAGCGGTGATGAGATCAAGGCTTTCCACCGTTCCCGTCACGTCACGAATGGCGTACATGGTGCGGTCGGCGGGGGCGAGGTCTTTGGTCGCGCCGATAATGGCGCAGCCGGAACTTTTGACGACGCGTTTGATCGTCGCCAGATCGGGCTGGCTGACATAGCCCGGAATGGAATCCATTTTATCGAGCGTCCCGCCGGTATGCCCAAGGCCCCGGCCCGAGAGCATCGGGATATAGCCGCCGCAGGCCGCGACGATCGGCGCCAGCATCAGGGATACCTTGTCCCCGACGCCGCCGGTCGAATGCTTGTCGAGGACCGGGCCGCCGAGATTTTCGCCGGACCAGTCGAGCACGATGCCCGAATGCGCCATGGCGAGGGTGAGGGATACACGTTCATCCCGCGTCATCGG
>JACPDM010000031.1 GCA_016184045.1 Micavibrio aeruginosavorus
ACCGCATTCAGGGCGGGGTGGTCGCGCAGGCCGAAGCCAAAGCGATTTGCGCCGCGCTTGCGGCCAAGCGCTCCGGAGGGTGCCTTGTTGTCGCCCGTTGATCCTGCCAGTTCGCCGCTTTCGGTCATCTTCGGGCTTTCCGGCTATACGCTGGCCGCCGACGAGCATGATTTTTTCCGCGACGTCAATCCACTCGGGTTCATCCTGTTCGCCCGCAACGCGCGCGACCCGCAGCAATTGAAGGATCTGACCCAGTCGCTGAGAACCTGCCTCGGGCGCGATGTACCGGTTCTGATCGATCAGGAGGGCGGGCGCGTGGCGCGGCTGCGGCCGCCGCACTGGCCCGCATGGCCGTCGGCCAGAACCGCGGGCGATGTCGCGGCTTATGATCTGCCTCTGGCGATTCACAATGTCGATGTGATCAATCGCGCGATCGCCGCGACCTTGCGCGATGCCGGGATCAACGTGAATTGCACACCGGTTCTGGACATTTATTTCGACGGCGTAACCCATGCCGCCATCGGCGACCGGGCCTTTTCCGGCGACCCTGCCATCGTTTCGCGCCTGGGGGAGGAAGTCTGCCGCGCCCATCTGGCCGAAGGGGTGATTCCCGTGGTCAAGCACATGCCGGGGCAGGGACGGGCGAATCTGGACAGCCATCTGGCCCTGCCCGTGGTCCCGGCCAGCCTGACGGAGCTGGAATCCCACGATTTTGCGCCATATCGGCATATTTTGCGCCAGAAGTTTGCACAGGCGGTCTGGGGTATGGTATCCCATGTCATCTATTCCGCCATCGATCCGGTCAATCCGGCCACGTGTTCCCCCGGGGTCATGAATTTGATCCGTAAGGATTTCGGGTTTGACGGGTTTTTGCTGAGCGACGACATCGTCATGCAGGCACTCTCCTGTGTCGGCGATATGGGCCAGCGGGCGGAAAAATCGGTCCGGGCCGGGTGCGATGCGGTGCTCCACTGCAACGGCATCATGGCGGAGATGAAACAGGTGGCTTCGGCCGCGCCGAAACTTTCCGCCGACAGCGTCCGGCGGTTCAATGCAAGCCTGCAAATTGTGTGAGTGATGCATGCGTGATGAAATCGAAGTGATGGACGTCCCGTTCGAAGAAGACCCGCCGCGCGACGCGATGGCGGAAGGGGATCATCACGCCGACGAATTGCTTTTGAACATCGACGGCTATGAAGGGCCGATCGAAGTCCTGCTGGTCATGGCGCGGGACCAGAAAGTCGATCTTTCCAAAATCTCCATCCTGCAACTGGCGCGGCAATATCTGGCGTTCGTCGATCGCGCCGCGCAGATGCGGCTTGAACTGGCGGCGGAATATCTGGTGATGGCGGCGTGGCTTGCCTATCTCAAATCCCGCCTGCTGCTCCCGCGTGAAAAAACCGACGGCAGCGGCCCGACTGCCGAGCAAATGGCCGAAGCCCTGCAATTCCAGCTGCGCCGCCTTGAGGCGATGCAAAACGCGGCCAAGGCCCTGTTCAACCGTCCGCGCCTAGGCGACGGGATCTATGCGCGCGGGATGCCTGAAGGACTCAAGGTCAAAACCGATGTCATCTGGGATATCGGGCTTTACGACCTGCTCAAGGCTTATGGCGATATCCGCCGCCGTCAGGACGGGACCACTTACGAGCTTCCGACTTTTGCCATCATGTCGCTTGGCGATGCGCTGGAGCGTGTTGGGAAAATGCTGGGCGGATTGCCCCGCAACGGCCCTTACAGCATGTGGGTGTCCCTCATCAGCCTGATGCCGGAACGCATCAAGGATAAGCTTTACGGGCGCTCCTCCCTTGCCTCAATGTTCACCGCCGGGCTGGAGCTGGCGAAACAGGGCAAGGCGGAACTCAAACAGGACGGCCCCTTCCGCCCGATCTATCTGCGCGCCAGCTATATCGAGCGCAAAGACAAGCCGGAAGAGCCAATTCGCGCCGACGAAGCGGCAAACGATACGAATGTCATCATCGAACAAAATGAAATGGCCGGAGCATAGATCATGACCATGGACAACACCGCTGAATCCGCCGTTGAAAGCGCCCTCGAGGCAATCGACGCCCCTATCGATGCGATTGAGAATGTCATCGCTCAGGGCGCCGTCGCAGATGGCGAGGTCGTTCCCGATCACGGGATGATGCGGGTGCTGGAGGCCATGCTGTTCGCTTCGGCGGAGCCGCTGAGCCTTGGCGCGATGCGCGAACGCCTGCCCGAAGGGGCCGATGTCGGCGGGATGCTGATGGCGCTGCGCAGGAAATATGACGGTGCGGGCGTGTCGCTGATCGATCTCAACGGTCATTGGGCGTTCCGCACGGCGATGGATCTGAGCGATGCCCTGATGCTGAAGCGCGAAGTGCGCCGTCCGCTCTCCCGCGCGGCGATGGAAACGCTGGCGATCATCGCCTACCACCAGCCGGTGACGCGGGCGGAGATTGAGAACATCCGCGGCGTCGTCATCAGCGGCGGAACCATCGACATTCTGATGGAGCAGGGCTGGGTCAAGCCGGGCCGTCGCCGCGAAGCGCCGGGCCGCCCCTTGACCTGGGTGACGACCACCGAATTCCTCGATCAGTTCGGCCTTCAGGCCCTGACCGATCTGCCGGGCCTTGATGAGTTGAAGGCGTCCGGCCTGCTTGACCGCCGCCCGGCGATTGAAACCACCACCGGCGATATGTTCGAGCAGATGGTGGCCGAAGACGAGGAAGCCGAAGCCGCGGAGGAAGACGCCGCCGCGACCGAAGAAGAACTTGCTGCCCTGAAGGCGGAGCGCGAAGCGGAGGAATCCGCAGTCGAAGGCGAGGCTGCAGAATTCGTGCCGGAAGACTTTCAGGACGATACCATCGATGAGTCCGGCGAAGACGCTGACAGCGATGATGACGACGATGATGGGGAAGATTCCGACTCAGACACGGACGTCGAGGACAGCGACGACGAAGACGATTTCGATGATAACGACGACTCCGACGATGATGAGGAAGACGAATAATGGGCCTTTCGCTTTGGCATATTCTGGTTGTTGTTCTGGTTGTTCTGGTGCTGTTCGGTACTGGGCGCCTGCCGCGGTTGATGGAAGATCTGGGCAAAGGCATCAGCAGCTTTAAAAAGGGCCTGAAAGACGGCGACGAAACCGCGCATAAATCCGTTGAAGACAAAACGGACAAAACCAAAGAGTGATCCTTTCACAAGCCGTTTTTATGTAGAGCGGCGTCACATGCTAGATTCAAATGCTGGACATCGGATGGTCGGAACTGCTGCTGGTAATCGTCGTGGCCATTCTGGTCATCGGCCCGCAGGACATTCCTAAAGCCATGCTTGCGCTCGGGCGGCTGGTGCGCCGGTTCCAGTATGTGAAATTCGCCTTGTCCCAGCAATTTGAAGACCTGATGAAGGATGCCGATCTGGCGGAACTTCGCCGCCTGAACGAAGAAGCTGCCGCTGAACATCAGCATCACGACCTCGACGAAGCCGGCGCCGACGAAGAAGAACACGAACAGGAGTCGGGGCAGGCTCAGCCGCAGGAAGGGGAGGGGGAAGCCGATGACGATATCGACCACACCGCAACCCGGCACTGACGAAGAGATCGACATGGCGGCGCGGCCGCTGGCCGAACATCTGGTCGAATTGCGCCGCCGCTTGCTCTGGTCCTTTGTGGCGATGATCGCGGGGACCGTGCTTTGCTATATCTATGTGAAACCGATTTACGGTTTTCTGGTCGAGCCGCTGGCCAAGGCGATGGGGCCGGACAGCACAAACCGTCTTATCTATACGGGCCTGACCGAGGCGTTTTTCACCTATCTGAAAGTCGCTTTTTTTGCCGGGATTTTCCTGACCTTTCCGATTCTGGCGATTCAAATCTGGAAATTCATTGCGCCGGGGCTTTATAAAAACGAACGCAAGACCTTCCTGCCGTTCTTGATCGCGACGCCGGTGCTGTTCTTCGCTGGCGGTGCGATGGTGTATTACATGGTCCTGCCGATGGCGTGGCCGTTTTTCCTGAGCTTCCAGAGCAGCGGTGCGGAAACGGCCTTGCCGATCCAGCTTGAGGCGCGCGTCGGGGAATATCTGGACCTGATCATGGTGCTGATCTTCGCGTTCGGGCTGTGCTTTCAGTTGCCCGTTTTGCTGACGCTGATGGGCAAGGCGGGGTTGATTACCGCTGATATGCTGGCTTCAAAACGGCGGTATGCGATCGTCGTGATTTTCATTATCGCCGCTTTCCTGACTCCGCCTGATGTTATCAGTCAGGTTGGCCTTGCCATTCCGATGATGGCGCTTTACGAAATTTCTATCATCCTTGTCCGCCGGATCCAGCCCCATGACCGCCGCCCCGCGTGAGCTTTACAGGGCCCGCGTGGCAGAAGGGATCATCAAGGACGACCCGCACCAGCATGCGGCGGTCGATGCGCTCCAGCGTTTATATGCCGATCTGATCGCAGGGCCGCGAAAGCCTGATGGGGCGAAGAAGGGTTTTTTTGCCAGATTGTCGGCAAAGGGTAAGGATATCCGGGGTGTCTATCTGCACGGTCCGGTCGGACGCGGCAAGTCGATGCTGATGGATTTGTTCTATGACAGCTTGCCGGAGGGGATCGCCCGTCGCCGCGTCCATTTCCATGCCTTTATGCTGGAAGTCCATAGATTCCTTCATGGCGCACGGCAGGCGGCGAAGGGCCCGAATGCCGGGCCGGACACGGCGCTGATCCGCTTTGCCGAAAAACTGGCGGGCGATTGGTTAAGGCCCGGTTCGATGTCGTGGCGCTGGCAGGACCGGTGGATTACCGCCTGCGCCTGCTGGAGGATAACGGCGTTTACCGCTGGCCGCTGGGGGAGAGGGCGCATCTCTGGGCGCAGGAGTTGTTTACAGAACTCTCCGGCGGGGGCGAGCCGGAATCCGTGACACTTGAACTCCGCGGGCGGACTCTGGATGTCGCGCGGGCGGCGCGGGGGGTGGCGTGGTTTACCTATGCCGAACTTTGCGAGCGCCCGGTCGGGGCGGAGGATTACCTTGCCATCGCTGCGAATTTCCATACGGTTTTCGTCGAGGGCGTGCCAAAGCTCCGCTATGACCGCCGCAACGAAGCCAAGCGGCTGATGCTGTTTGTCGATGCGCTCTATGACGCAGGAACGCGCCTTGTTGTAACGGCGGATGCGCCGCCGGAAAAACTCTATTTCGGCCACGATCACGCCTTTGAATTTGCCCGTACGGTCAGCCGCCTGCTGGAAATGCAGTCAAACGATTGGCTGGAAAAGACGCAAGCGCGGCAGATGCGGGAAGCCGTTTAACAGGCTGAACTAAAACGATATTATTAATTATACAAACCGTATCGGAATATTAATTCCTCCCTGCCTTCACGGATTTTTCAGGCTGATGCGTTAGCATGAGTATGATGCTCAATGCTTTGAAATCGCTGTTTAAAAAACGCGACCCCGGTTTTGTTTTGCGCCAGACCCGCAGCCCCGCCCGGTACGAGCGGGAGAAAGCCATTGCCACATCCGGCGATCCGGAACAGCGCCTTGGGCTGGCGCGCAGCAGGCGCACCCATCAGGAAATTCTCTACTACATGGCAGAGCACGACCCGGACCCGGCGATCCGTCAGGCGGTGGCCCGCAACCTTGTGACCCCGGTACAGGCCAGCGTTGTTATGTCCAGCGATGCGAGCGAGGATGTCAGGCTGGCGCTGGCCGAGCGGCTGGTGCTGCTTTTGCCAGAACTCTCCTGTACGGATTATAGCCAGCTTTACGCCATAGCCGTGCAGGCGCTCGGCGCTCTGGCGCGGGACGAAGTTCTGAAAATTCGCACCGCCCTTTCCAGCGCCTTGCGCGATCATGCCTATGCCCCTCCGGCCATCGCGGCCCAGCTGGCCCGCGATGTCGAGCGGCAGGTGGCGGAGCCGATCCTGCGCTTTTGCACGGCGCTGCCGGATGAGGTGCTGCTGGATATCCTTAAGAACGCGCCGGAGGACTGGATCCTCGAGGCAATCGCAAGCCGCCGGAAGGTCAGCGACCCGGTTTCCGCCGCCGTGATCGGGCATGGACATTCCGAAAGCGGCCGCACCCTGATCGCCAATCCGGGCGCGGCGCTGGGCATCGATCTCCTGCGCGAGATTGTTGCCCGGGCACGGTATTTGCCGGAGTGGCGGGAATCGCTGGCGCTGCGGCGAGGCCTGCCGCCGGAGATTGCGAAAACCCTTGCGGATTATGCGCAGGAATCGGTGCAGCATGCTCTGGCCGGGTGCAGCGATTTCAACCGTCACACGCGCGCGGATATCGGCAAGGCGTTCCGGCGGCGGCTGCTTTATGCGATTGAGAGCGAGGCTGATCGGGAGGGCCGCGCGGAATCGCCTTATGATCGGGCCGTGCGTTTGGCCAGGTCAGGCGCTTTGAATGAAAAGATCATCGCCGATGCGCTGGCTATGCATGAAACGGAATTCGTCATCGCGGCGATTGCCTGCCTTGCCGGAACCAGCCTTGCGAATGTGAAGCGCATTTTCGCTCTTCATGCCGCAAGGCCGATTGTAACGCTCAGCTGGCAGGCGGGACTATCCATGCGCATGGCGTTGCAATTGCAAAAGGAAATGGGGCGCGTGCCGTTCAGGGAGCTGGTTTATCCGCGCGACGGCACGGATTATCCTTTAAGCGATAGCGAACTGCGTTGGGAATCCGATTTCCTCGGGCTTGCGACGGCTTAAGGGGTCCGCGCGCAGGGGCAGGAATGACGGCCCGGGGCGCGCGTGAATTTCTCCGCAAGGCCGTCGATCTCGCACAGCGCCATCGTTCTCTCCCCGACAAGCGTGCGTATCGGTCTTTCCACCAGTTTCCTTGCGCCGAGCGTTTCCAGCATATCGCGCGTTGCCGCATCGCTCCAGTCCGCCATCAGCGACAGGCAGGGGGTGTTGTCGCGGCCCCTTTTTGCCAGAGCCGCGAGAGCAAAACCGCGCACAAGACGGAAAGCGGATTGCGGCGACGGGCGCACCTGATTGTTATACATGAGGATTTCCCCGCCTTTGCCGACGGCCACCAGGCTTTTTCCCGATTCTATCTCCAGAAAATTTTTGGCGATCATGAAATGATCCCCGGCCAGCAGCATGTAGCTTTGCAAAACGCCGATCATCGAAAAAACGTCGTTCCCGTTCGCGGGGCGTGCGAACAGAACATCGCGATCCGCTTTGCGGGAATCGGTGTTGGCGCTGGGGGTGGCGGCGCGGGTCATCCGGGGGGCTCCTTTTATTGCCTTATTCGGGCGGAGAATACGCCCTGGCCTGAAAATTTTGCAAATTTGCGGCAGGCTTTGCCATAGCGCATTGAAATATTTGTATAATTTTAGTGAAGGGCAGGCTTGCCTCCGCAGCACACAGGCGCTATTCCTGATGGCGGCTTAACCGTGATGGAAAGGATCAAATCATGTCACGCAAGAAAATCGCGCTGGTCGGCGCGGGTCAGATTGGCGGAACGCTGGCGCTGCTCGCAGGGCAGAAGGAACTGGGCGATATCGTTCTGATCGACATTGCCGAAGGCGTGCCGCAGGGCAAGGCGCTGGATATCGCCGAAGCTTCCCCCGTTGAAATGTTCGACGCCGCCTATACCGGCAGCAACGATTATGCCGCGATGGCCGGGGCCGACGTCGTCATCGTCACCGCCGGCGTCCCGCGCAAGCCGGGGATGAGCCGCGACGATTTGATCGCTATCAACACAGGGATCATCAATACGGTTGGCGAGAACATCAAGAAACACGCGCCCAAGGCTTTCGTCATCGTCATCACCAACCCGCTCGACGCGATGGTCGAGGTGATGCAGCGCGTCACCGGCCTGCCCGCCAATATGGTGGTCGGCATGGCGGGCGTCCTTGACTCCGCCCGTTTCCGTTACTTCCTGTCGCAGGAATTCGGCGTCTCGGTCGAGGATGTCAGCGCCTTCGTTCTGGGCGGCCACGGCGATACGATGGTCCCGCTGGTGCGTTACTCCACGGTTGCGGGCATTCCGCTGCCCGATCTGGTCAAGATGGGCTGGACAACGCAGGAAAAACTGGACGCGATTGTCCAGCGCACCCGCGACGGCGGCGCGGAAATCGTCAACCTGCTGAAAACAGGCTCGGCGTTCTACGCCCCTGCGTCCAGCGCGATCGCGATGGCTGAAAGTTTCCTGCGCGATAAAAAGCGTGTCCTGCCTTGTGCTGCGCGCCTCAACGGCGAGTATGGCGTGAAGGGGCTGTACATCGGCGTGCCGGTCGTCATCGGCAAAGGCGGTGTGGAGAAAATCGTCGAGATCGAGCTGAGCGCCGAAGAGCGCAAGATGTTCGAGCACTCCGTCGCAGCGGTCAAATCGCTGGTTGAGGTAATCGACAAGGCGGCATAACCGCCCTGTACAAAGGTTAGGGATGCGGGGGATATGCCGGGCGCATGTCCCCCTCTTTCTTTTTATAAGCCTCCGCTCTGTAGGCGCCCAGATTGAACTCGTCCGGGTCCGGCGCGGGCGGGCCGGGTTCTTGCTCTTGTTCCTCGCCGGGGACAGGCGGCTTTCCGCCGTCAGGCGGCAGAACGGGCTGCTCCGGCATCGGCGGAATGGTCATAGCCGCGCGCGGCGGCGGGATCAGCGGGACCATGGGAATGCAGCGATCCTGCTTCATTTCCGCGGCGATGGCGTTATCGATCCGCGCCAGCGTGCCGCTGACGGCCTTGCCAAGGCGGTTATAAACTTCCTGCACCGTGCGCTTTTTGTCGCCGGAATAGAAAATAGGGCGGTTGTTGGGATCTTCGGATTCCTTGACGAAGATATCGGCGGCGGCCTCTTTCGGGGTCTTGCGCAGGGCGCGGAAAAAGGTCTTGGCGCGTTCCAGCCCGAGGAAATGCGCGACATAGTAATCCGTATAGGTCGGCTCCCGGCCCAGAACGGCGCGCATCAGCGGGCGTTCGTCATACCGGACAGACTTGGCCTTGATAAAGGCGGCGACATAGGGGTCGGAGCGCAGGGCCAGAATTTTTTCAGTTAAAGCCGGGTTATCGGTGTAGGGGTTTTTCTGCTCGTCGAATTTAATCATCTCGGCGACATCCCTGTAGATGCCGTTCTGGAACTCGCCCCCGAACCAGCTGAACAGGGTCAGCCACGTGGCGGGCATGAAGTGAAACAGGCCGCGCGCCGAACCGCCGAGCAGGGGCTCGTCATACTTTCCCATGCGGCTTTCGATCATCGCCTTCATCACCAGAAGGTCGAAGTCGATGCCGGTTTCATAGCTGGCGATGGCGATGGCCGCGGCCGCGTCCTCGCCGTAAATCTGTCCGAGGGCTGCGGTGCGGCGCATGGTATAGGACGAGGCGTAGCCGTTCGGCACGGCCTTGCGCGCGGGAACGGCCTGCACGCAGGGCGGGCCTTTGCCCTTCGCGGGGGCTTTGACATTGGGCAGGCGGTGGCCGGAGCCGATTTTCGGGTGGTCGCGCCCGGTCACGGCAAGGGCGTCATTGGCCATTACGGCGGTGGCAGCCATGAAGAGGGCGCAAAGCGCCCTGCGTCCCGGCATGAATTGGGAAAGCATTATGGCCCCTGTTCAGATTATTTTTGCATTCTTTGCATCAACCATGGCACAGTTCCGGCGGCAGGATCAAGCGCTTCCTGCAGGGGACGTTACATCAGGACCCGTTGCTGCAAACAAAAATTCGCCTTTGCCGCCAGAAGTTTTGCGCCCGCAATTCTGGCAGGCGGCGGGCGTGCCGCTACCGGATGATTCTCATGTCACCCCGTTTGAAAAACACCGTGTTCGGGCCGGGATCAGCATCCCTGAAATGGCCGCGCAGATGTATATGCCCGTCGAGGAATACGAAGCGATGGATCAGGGTCGTACCCGTCCGGTGGTCATGGATATTATCGCCTTTTGTGAAATCCTCGGCATTCATCCGGTTGATCTCTGTCCCGAGCCGCCGGACGGGGCGCCTTTGCCGCGTACAATGCGCGACACCCTTATGGCGGTGGAGCAAGCGCCAGGCCAGGATCCTGAATGGCGCAATCGGGCGCGGGAGCGCCTGAAAGAGGAAGTCAAACGCGCCGACAAAATCCTTTCAAAAAACATTGCCGGGATTGCGCCGTTGCTTTCGGCTTTCGGATTCTCACGGAATTTGAAGACATTCAACGCGCCTCTTTACGATCTTGATGCGGCGCATGACGGCCTGTTGCAGAACATCATCGAAGGCGGCAGAGATAATTTGCGCGGCGTGATCGAGGCATATTTGAATGCCCATCAGCTTGCCCTTGAGGAGGAGTTTATTTTTCAGGCGGAAAGCCATCGCCGGATTGAACTGAAGCGGGAGAAAAACAAGGAAGCCATTAAAAACATGGCGCGCTTCGTCTATGGCGAAAGCGGCCATCTTGCCGCCATCGACCGTTTGAAGGAACGTGTCTCCATGACGGACGATCTTGCGCAGCTCAGGGCGACGCTGGTCAGCAATCCCTGGCTATTGGGCAAGCCTCTCGTGCCGGATACGGACCGGCGGCAGAGCAGCCTTATCCTCATGCTGCATGGGACGTGGATCGGGCCAAGGCTCAAGAAACAGGAAAGGAATCAGTACGAATTGATGGTTTCCGCGCAAAAGGCGCTGGCCGATTTTTGCCAGTGGCGCGGCCATCCGCGCACGCAGCGTCTGATCGACTGGATCGAAAGCTGGCTGGTACTGGACAACCACCTGAAAGGCGGCCCTGTCGCGACGCGCTATCTTGTACGGGAATGCATGAAAAGATATGCCCCGGGTTCAAAGCCGCAGACATGAAAAAAGCCGGACATTTTGTCCGGCTTTTTTCATGTCTCATTTCACATCAGCTGAAACTTGGCACCATGACAAGCGGTTCGGGGCGTCGCGGCGGCCCAGCCGGGGCTGCTGCGGCAACCGCTTGTGCTTCGGGAGCCGGAGCGGCGGTGACCACGGCAGCGCTTTTCTGCTTGCCGGAAATGTTCTCCGTGCCGTCAAGGCCTTTGCGTTCCTTCACATCGACCTTGGCGACGCGGATCGTGTCGTTTGCCGAAGGTTCCGGTGCAGGCGCTTTCGCCGTCTGGATGGCTGCCCGTGTTTCTGCATGTGAAACAAGCGCTTTGTTTGATCCGACCCCGGCATAATAGCTTTTTCCGCTTTCGTCTTTCGGCAGGGAAGCCCATTCCTGCGACAGGCGGCGCTGGAATTCGCGCTCACTGATCTCGCCGCGCTGGAATTGTCCAAGGCCGCGCTTTTGCAAAAGGTGCATGGCGATGCGGTCCTGCATTTGCGGATCGAATTTCTCATCGCCTTTAAGGCCCATTTCTCTCATGCTGGCGCGCAGGGTGTCTTGAATAATTTGGTACTTTCCGACAGCGGAAGATTCCGCGCCTTTGGCCACGTGGGATTTTTGCCATGCGAGAACCTGATTCAGTGTCATGTCGGTGAAATTGGCACGCTTGCCGCCGACTGCAATATTGTAATCTCCCTTGGATTCATGGTGACCGATGAAATCGAGGAGTGAGTTCCAGCCTTTGCCGATGGCTTGCCCGCCTTGCCTGACGATCTGGGAGCCGCGTTCGACCGCGCGCTCGACGCTCTTGCCGATGGAGGAACTGGTGTCTTTAAGGAAGTTGCCGAAACTGCCAAGATTGCCAAAGAGGGCGCTGAAAAGCTGGCTGAACATCTGGAGGAGGCCGCCCAGCCCCCCCATGCCACCATTGGCGCCGAACGGGTTCCCTGCGCCCATCCCGCTAAAGGGATCGGTTTTTCTCTGGGTTTTTCTGGAGTCGGTTTCCGCCATGCCACACCCTTCGCTTTTTATTGATTGATTGCCCCTATCGTACCGAAAAGAACAGTCTTTTGTCAAACTTTATGGAATGCTTAACAAGGTCTTAATGCGGTCTGTAAAGCCGCGCCGCTGCCGCCCCGGCATAGGTTTCCGGGCGGGATTCCGCGCGCGCCAGATAAGGTTTTTCTGGGTTGTACCCGAGGCTGGCGAGCGCAGTGAGCGCCTGTCTCGGTGCCCTCTCGGCAAGGCTGGAATCCGTGGCCAGAACGTCCATCAGACGGCGCCCTGTGGCCTCGGTCAGGTAGGCTTTGTGCGCCGGGAAACGCGATGCCAGCGTGGAGTGGGTTTTGTGGCGGCTCCATCCCTGCTGCGCCATGGTGACGCGCGCATCGGCAATCGCTTCCATCCGGACTTGCGGATCGCGCAGATTGCGGTTGTCGAATTTTTCCGGATTGATGGTGACGGGCGTGCCGCCGGAATCGCGCAGGATGACTTCATAATGCAAATGTGGTCCAGTGGAGCGTCCGCTTGATCCGGCCGCGCCGATTTTCTGACCCGCGCGGATATAGTCGCCGTTGCGCACGTTATCGCTGCTCAGATGCGCGTGCAGGGTGTAGATGCCATGGCCGTGATCCAGCATGACGGTGTTGCCATAGCCGGAATGCCGCGTGGCAATCACGACCGTACCGTCGGCGGGGGCATAGACGGGGGTTCCGGCAGCGGCACGGAAATCGGCGCCGTTATGGGCTTTCATCACGCCGCCGCGGCGGCTGCGGCGCGGTCCGTAATGGGAGGTTGGTTCCATATGCCGCAACGGATCGTCCAGCATCAGCGGCGCGGTTTCCATCGCTTCCAGCATGCGAACGACGTTCCCCATGTCGCCACGTTGAAGGGCGCGGCGGAAATCGGGGTTGGCCGCCATCGCGGCGGCGTCGCTGGAAGCAAGGCGCGGCTCGGTCCTGGCCGTTTTGCCGAGTTGCCGGAAATCGCGCGCAGCGATACCGAGGGCCTGATTCATCGCGCCGTTGACCGGCCCGTTATAAAGCCCTTTGACCCGCAGCCAGACCTGCGCTTCGGCGCGCTGTGCCTGCGTCATCGCGGACAGGTCGTCCGTCAGGGTGCCGAGTTTTTCATTCACGGCGCCGCGTACCTGAGCGTTGTTTTGCACCAGGTTGAAAAGATCTTGCTGGTGCCCGAAGCGCATCAGGTTTTGCAGGATCCACGGGGAAAGGGTCGGCAACTGTTCCTGATTGTCGGTCAGATACCCCATCAGCGCGCCGGCGGTCTGTTCGTCGAACTGTCCAGTCGGGCGCGCGTTGTTGTAATACCCGCCCGATTTCAGGATGGTTTGCAGCTCTGTCATTTCTTCCCGGCCCAGCGGCGTGCCGAAAGCAGCATGACTCCGGGGCAGGGCTGCCGGGGTTTGACTGGGCTGCGGCTGCACCTCTTTTGCCGCGGGGGGGGCGGGCGGCAAGGGTTGCGCGGACCTGGTCGCGGCGTCTTTTTCGGCAAGGCCCGCGAAAGCGCGGCGCGCGGCGCGCGTTTCCCTGCCGGCGATGCCGTCCAGAGCGCTGTTATAAAGGCCAAAAGCCGCTAGCCAGACTTGCGTATCGCGCGTTGCGGCCTTGGGATTATCCAGCATGGCGCGGGCTGCCTTTTCGGCAGCGGGGCTGTCCTTCAGGAAGGCTTTCAAGGTCTGGCGCTGGCCGTTATACATCAGGCGCTCGAGAACCCACGGGGAGAGTTTTTCCGCCAGTTCTGGCCGGGCTTTGATCGTTTCCATTGTGGCGCTGGCTGTGCGTGCGCCGAAAATGCCGTCACGCCGTCCCGATTGCCTGTCCAGACCGTTCAGCGCATCCTGAAGATCGCCGATGTCTTTTCGTGTCGGACGTGAAAGGGCGAGGATGCGGGAGGCGGTGTCCATATGGAGGGCGCGCTGGTCCGGCGTTTCTTCCTCACCGTCGACAAAGGGCGTTCCCGCCGTGGCCGCTACGCTGCCGGACAGGGGCTTTGGCACTGTAGTCGAAGGGGTGTCGGGGGCGGACGGTGTGCTCTGCTGCGATTGCGCGGCGATGACTGTACCGATCGCAAAGGTGAAGGCCGCAGCCAGACGCAATGGTTGCCGCATCGCCGCCGTCAGGGCGTCTTGCGCATGGAAATCCAGAAATATGGCCTCGGCCCGCACGCGGTCAAAAAGACTCGTCAGCCGGGCCCGCGATTCTTGAAACATCACACCCTATCGCTTTTTTTATCGGCTTGATGGGAAATACTAGCGAGGGCGTGTCGAAAATGTCAAGAAAATCAGAGGGTAGCGGCTGGAAAAATCAGGCATTGAGGCCTGTTGCGGTGAACTGCTGGCGTTTTTGCTGCTGGTCGGCGCTGGCGATCAGTGTCGCATCGGGTTCTGGCGCGGCAGCGGGCGTCGCATTGGGGGCTGCCCTATTGAAGGCCCCCTTGGCCGATCCGTCCGCCTGCGCCAGCGCACTCCCGCCCACCAGCCCTGCGGCGCTGTCGGTGGTTGTCCGCGGCGGGGAGGATGCCGACGTGTCGGCAGCAGGCGCTCCGGACTGCGCTGTTTGCTGGTTTTCCCACCATCTGCGCTGGCCGAATCTCTGGCCATACGATTGCGCCCGGTACTCCTTGTCGAGTCTTTCAAGCTCTTTCTGCGCTTCTGGATCGCCCTTGCGCAATCTTTCCTGAAATGCCGGGTCATCAAGTTTGTTTTTGTATTCTTGCGCCCTTTCTTGCATTTTCGCAAGGTGCTCTCGTGCCTTGATAAGTTTTCGAAGCTCCTCGTCGTTCTTGTCTTTTGCTTCCTGTAATGTTTTTATTTTTTGATCGAGAGACTCAAGGCGCGTGTTCAAAAATGCAATCCGCCGGTCCGTCATGTCTTCACGTTTTTGCGCATAGTCGTACTGTGCATGGCCAAGATCGAGCCTCGCTTGGTCCATGATGATTTTTTTGGCTTCAGCCGTTTGCAGGTAAGGGTGATCCGGATTTGTTTTCTGGAGATATTTGACAACGGCGGCTTCAGGGTCTGCCGTCATATTCTTCGCCAAAATCTTGTCATTCGCGGATTCAATTTCTCTGGGGGTAATCGTCTTGTCGCCTTGCTGCGCGCGTTGCAGGACATCAAATTCTGCTCTGAGGCCGGCTTCTTCATAGGCTTTCCGGACGACATCCTTGTTCTGCTCCATGGCCTGCTGTTTTAAAGCGGCCTCTTGCTCCGGATTGGAGGTTTTCAATGCCTCTTTGTAGTCGTTTTCAGCCTGGGTGTACGCCGTTGCCGCGTTGTCGCGTTTCTGACGCAGTTCTGCACTCTCCTTGGCTAGCCCTTGCATCTCGGCGCGAATTTGCGTCATTTCCGCTTTTGCGCCGTCAATTTGCATCTGCAAGGCGAAAGACGTTTCTCTGCGCTGGGCGATTTGCGCATCAACGGCGCCAATATCGGCCTTGATATTTTCGAGATCCGTCGACACGCACTCATAGAGCGAAGCATAGAGTGGATTGGTCAGCATAAGATCAAGGAATCTGTCCCTTCTTTCTTTTTCCTCGTCCTTGGCCTCATCGCGGTCGTTGTTATGGTTCTTACTTGCCGCCAGGGCGCTGTTTGCGGCAATGCGCTGGGCGGAGAAAGTGTTTGCGGTTGTGGCCGGGTCTTTCGCATCGGCGATCAGGCGTTCTTCGCGCTCCGCATGCGGGTCCGGGGCCTCACGGCTCGGGGCGGCGTAGGCGGTGCGGGTCAGGATATGGAAGGGCAGGTTGGCCGCGACCGCAAAGCTCGGGGTCATTTTCGCAAGGGGCCGGGCGGGTTCATCCGGCGCTGCGGCGCGGGAGGCTTCCGGCTGGCTCTGGTCCGGCTGATCGGCGGCGGCCTCTTGCGTGACCGGGGATTCTTTTTCTCCAGCTTGCTGTGCTGGCGGCTGGCCTTGGGTCGGGGCTTTGGTTTCGGCGACCATTTTTTTCACCGCATCGGCGGCCGTTTCAAGCGGAGCTTTGTGGTAGCCGGGCTCCAGGGCCCATATATTGCGGGACATAATATCGAGCGGCTTCGGGGCCGGTTTGTCGCTGCCTGTTTTGTCCGGTGTATTCGCCACAAAATCCCCTTTTGCAGAGCCTTGATCCCTGTTCATCGGCCCCCCGGCCTGTCTGCACCCCTATCATCGATGAAAAACTTTAAAATTATGTAAAAGATAAAGCTTTAGACATATTGTTTCAATTTTTGGGTGCTTTGCAAAAATTGCCGGGGAGTGCTAGAAATCCACGGTTTTCCGATCCAAACCCGCGAAAAGGTCTGCACAATGAACATTCATGAGTACCAAGCCAAATCCCTGCTGAAAAAATACGGCGTTCCGGTGCCGGAAGGGCATGCGGCCATGAGTGTCGAGGAAACCGTCGACGGGGAGAAAAAGCTGGGCGGGCCGGTCTGGGTGGTCAAGGCGCAGATCCACGCCGGGGGTCGCGGCAAGGGCGGCGGCGTCAAGGTGGTCAAATCCATCGACGATGTGCAGGCCGAAGCCAAAAGAATGCTGGGTATGCAGCTGGTTACGCACCAGACGGGGCCGGAGGGGCAGAAAGTCCGTCGCCTGTATGTCGAACAAGGCTGCGACATTGCCCGCGAACTCTATTGCTCGGTCGTTATGGACCGCGGTTCCGGCCGTGTCACCTTCATGGTGTCGACCGAAGGCGGGATGGATATCGAGGAAGTCGCGGCAAAACATCCGGAAAAAATCGTCAAGGTCGCCATCGACCCGGCCACGGGGATGCAGCCTTTTCATGCGCGCAAACTGGCCTTCGGCCTCGGGCTTGAGGGCGACGCCAACAAGAACGGCGTCAAATTCATGATGAATATTTACAAGGCGTTCATGGATCTCGATGCCTCGCAGGTCGAGATCAACCCGCTGGTCGTCACCAGGGGCGGCGACGTCATGGCGCTTGATGCCAAGATGAACTTCGACGACAACGCATTGTTCCGCCATCCGGATATCGTCGCCATGCGCGATGAGGACGAAGAAGACGCGAATGAGCGTCTGGCCAAGGACAATGACCTGTCTTATGTGCGCCTTGACGGCAATATCGGCTGCATGGTCAACGGCGCGGGCCTTGCCATGGCGACGATGGACATCATCAAGCTTTATGGCGGGGAGCCTGCCAACTTCCTTGACGTCGGCGGCGGCGCGACGACAGAGCGCGTGACGGCGGCGTTCAAGATCATCCTTTCCGACTCCAACGTCAAAGGCGTGCTGGTCAATATTTTCGGCGGAATCATGAAATGCGACATCATCGCCAACGGCATCATCGCTGCGGCGAAAGAGGTGTCCTTGAGCGTGCCGCTGGTCGTACGCCTTGAGGGCACGAATGTTGAGCTTGGCAAGAAAATCCTGCGCGAAAGCGGGCTGCCCATTATCGCCGCCGACAATCTGGCCGACGCGGCGAAAAAGGTCGTCGATGCGACGCAAAAGGCGCTAGCCGCCTGACGACCGCAGCCACTGCCCGCAATCGATACAATCGGCGCGGATGATGTCCTGCGTTATCACGGGCAGGGAGGGCCATGCCCGGCGGGCCAGCGACAGGTCGAACCAGAACTGGTCCGCGAGGGTGTCGTTATAGACCTCAAGAGTGCCGCTGCCATACCCCTCGATGACCCATCTGGCGATATCGCCGCAGGGCGTACCGATGCCGGAGCCAAGATTGAAGGTTCCGGGCTGCGGCCTGCGCGCGATGACGGCGAGGGCATCGGCAAGGTGCCAGACGGCGAAGAAATCGCGCTGCGATTTCGCGCTCATGTCAAAGGCGATTTTCCCGCTTTCCTTGAGGCTGGACAGCATGCGTCCGAAAAACAGCGGCCTGTTCAGTTCATGCCCGAAAATATTGGCAAGGCGCAGAATCGTCAGCCGGTCAGACGGCAGGGCTGAATGCAAATTGGCCTCTGTCACAAGTTTGTTCCGGGCGTATGGCGTTTTCGGATCGAGCGGCTGGGTTTCGTTGATGCGGAAATTGGCCGGGCGCTGCCCGTATACAAGGCGCGAGCTCGCCATGATGTAATGAACAGGCGCATCCGCGATCATGCGGGCCAGCTTCAGGTCGATGTCCTCGGCCTCGCGATACTGTTCTTTTTTGAAGTGCGGCGGAAAGGCAAAATTGATGACGCAAGTCGCGCGGGCTGTCCATGACGGATCGCTCAAGGCTTCCTGATGTGAAAGGTAGAGCCAGCCATTCTCCCCCAGTCTTTCTTGCACCGACCGGGCCAGAAACGAATTCTTGCCGACGACGGCAACGGTCATGCGGCGGCTCCTGAGGCTTTCAGCGGCTTGCGCACGACCTTTGCGGTGTCCTCATAGCGGCCAAGATTGTCCGCGTACCATTGCGCCACAAGGGGAAGTTCATCGGCAAGACTATGCCGGGGCTTCCAGCCGAGTTTCGAAAGTTTCGACCAGTCAACCGCGTACCGCGCATCATTGAACGGGCGGTCGTCGACATGGGTCATATGGTCTTCGGGTTTGAGGCCGAACAGGGCGCAGATCATGCCCGCCATTTGCAGGTTTGTATATTCCTCGGTCGTGCCGATATTGTAGCAGGCGCCGATTTCCCCCTTTTCCGCCAGCAAAGCCAGCGCCGACGCCAGATCGTGGGCGGAGAGGTAGTGGCGGCGATTCTTCCCCGATCCGTGAATGGTCAAAATGCGCCCCATCATGAGGGCAAGGATGAATTTCGGGATTATTTTTTCCGGGTACTGGGCGGATGATGATGACCGGCAGCCTGTAGGACTGCTTGTAGCCGTTAATCACCATTTCCGCCGCCGCCTTGGACGCGGAATAGGGGTTGGTCGGATTCATTGGCGCTTGCTCGTCGACGGCGCCGCTCAGAACCTGTCCATAGACTTCATCGGTGCTGACATGGATGATTCTGGGCGTTCCCGCCTGACGGCAGGCCTCCATGACGCAATGCGTGCCGTAAACGTTCGTGTGCGTGAATACCAGGGAACTGCTGAACGAATTGTCGACATGGCTTTCAGCCGCCGCATGAATGACCAGATCGGCATCTTTCACCGCGCGCGCGCAGGCGTCGATGTCGCATATATCGCCGACGATCAGGTCGACGCGCCCCGCCGTAATCAGGGGCAGGATATTTTCGATATGCGCGGCATAGGTCATTTTGTCGAGGACGGTGATGGACGCGCCGGGATAGTCGGCGGCGAATTTTTCAACAATGTGGGAGCCGATATACCCGGCCCCGCCGGTAATGACGATTTTTTTCATGACGGTTCTTTCCTGCAAAGGGCGATAATGGAGACGCCGAAGGGAAGGCGGCAAGGTCCGAGGAGAAAGCGCTCGGATGAAAACACGCCCGTTAAAAGCGCGTTGATAAGCGGATTTTCCGGGCGCGTCAGGTCCGGGCGGTTGTCGATTCTCAAAACCTTCTTGACGATCCGCACCAGCGCTACGGCGGGGAAAAGCCAGAAATTGTAGTAGGACATGAATTCAACGTTGAACCCGGCTTGTTCAAGCAGGGATCTGAATTCGTCCAGAGAGTAGCGGCGCTTGTGATGGTTGATGATGTCATGCTGCGACCATAAAAAGCGCCATGCCGGCACCGTCAGCACGGTATGGCCGCCGGAAGATGTCAGGCGGTGCAGGGTGCGCAGGCTCTCAAGATCCTGATCGACATGCTCGATGACATCGAATGCGCAAACCAGATCGTAAGGGCCGGAGAACGGGATTCCGCCGGGCAGGAGTCCATCGCGAATATCGCAGTCGGAGATTTCCGCGGAATGGGCGCGTCCCCACGCATTCGGCTCCACCCCCGCGACACGGCCGAATTTTTTCAGCATATGAAGATTGGCTCCGGTGCCGCAGCCGACCTCAAGGATGGATGAAGCGGCAGGAAGATTCAGGCGGCGGATCACGGATTCAAGAATCCGGCGGCGTCCTTCATACCACCAGTGGCGGGCCTGAATGTCGGCCATATGGCGGTAATAGTCTTCTTCCATCAGGCCGCTTTCCCGTCTTCGCGCAAAAGCGTTTTGACAATGAAAAGCGGTCTGTCCTTGACCTCGATATAGGTCCGTCCGATATATTCCCCGATCACGCCGATGCAGATGAGCTGCAGCGAGCTGAAAAACGTGATGATGCAAGCCAGCGATGCCCAGCCGGCGACGGTCCTGTGACCGAAATAGGTCCAGATCGCCAGCAGCCCGAGGCAAAACGCCAGAAACGTGCCGAAGATGGCGAAGACCATGCTGATGCGCAGGGGCTTGATCGAAAAGCCGCTGATGGCGTCCAGCGCGAATTGCAGCAGCTTGTGCAAGGGGTATTTGGTGCTTCCGGCAAAGCGGGGATCGCGCTTGTAGGGGAAGGCTTCCTGCCTGAAGCCGATCCACGCGATCATGCCGCGGATAAAGCGCTGATGCTCCGGCATGGCGAGGAATTGATCCAGGACGCGGCGGCTCATCAGGCGGAAATCGCCGACATTCTCCGGAATGGGAATGTCGGAAAGCCATGACAGGATGCGGTAAAACGCCGCCGCCGATCCCAGTTTGAACAGGGTTTCCCCGTCGCGTATCTGGCGCTGGCCATAGACGACATCAACGCCCGCGCGCGCGCGCTCCAGCATCGGGGTGAGAAGTTCAGGGGGGTCTTGCAAATCGGCGTCAAGGATGAAGATGTACTCCCCCCGCGCATGAAAAAGCCCGGCAGTCAGGGCGATCTGGTGGCCGTAGTTGCGGGACAGATCGACGATCACGATGCCTTTGTCCTGCGCCCAGAGTTTTTCCATGATCGCGAACGTGCCGTCTTTCGATCCGTCGTTGATCAGGATGATTTCATAGCTGTCGACAGGGGCGGAATCGCAGGCCGCCTTCACCCGGCGGCAGGTTTCGCTCAGGCTTTCTTCTTCGTTGTAACAGGGGATGACGACGGAAAGGTCCATAAGAATGCGCCTGCCTTGAAATAAATCCGGAAAAAAGTATAGCGCAGGCCGGGGCGGTTACAAACCCTAATCCAGATTTATGGAAGGCGCGTTTTTCAGCTTTTTGTCAAGGTTTGCGTAAACCTGCGAAACGCTCAGGGCGCGTCCGTGCCGGTCCACGCAAAGGAGGGGGTTGCTTGTGCATACGCTTTTGCTGACAACGGCGGCGAATTCCGTCTTGGGCCGAGTCTCCAGCGCCGAGAGGATGCGGATCGTTCCCTTGGCCCCAAAGCGGTGGGTCAGGTAGGCATCTGTCTCGGTCCATTGCCGCATGCAGCCGGGCATGGCGCGGGCGACCTGAAGGACGTTGTCGGCCATATAGGCCTTGGCCAGAAGGTGCGACAGACGCTTGTTTTTTCGCGCTTCCAGAATGCGGCGCTCTGTTTCCGGGTTTTCGATGTCATAGGCGTGCCCGGTCAGCTGGTTCGTCTGCGGGTCGCGAATTTCCTTGCGTTTAATGTGTCTGGCATAGGCGCCGTAGCCCAATCGCGGCCCATGTTTGTGGAGCTGTTCAAGGAACGGCAGGGCCTTGAACTGGTCCGGGGCCAGCGCATTGGTTAT
>JACPDM010000033.1 GCA_016184045.1 Micavibrio aeruginosavorus
TCCAGCGCGGCTTTTTGCTCATTCCCGGCGGCATCAATCTTGCGAGAGGGGCGGGCAGAGGCGCATTGCAGGAAAAACTTGTTTCGTTGCAGCACGGCGCGCGCCCTTCCGTGTCTGCGCCGTTATTGCATGAAATTTTTGCAAGCAAGGCGCTGCGGCATTCGGCGCTGATGGCGACGGGGGTGCAGAGGTGTTCGATCAACGCGCCGCCCAAGGCTTCGCATTCATCGACATAACGCCGCCCCGATGGCGAAAGCGTCAGATAGGCCGCGACGACAAGGCTGTGCGCCTCATCCAGAGTTCCGGCGGCATAATCCAGAAGCAGTTGTTCGCAGCTGACGTGGACGGTTTTGCTCGTCATAGCATATCTCTCCGCAAATGGGGCCGCAGGCGGTCGAGCGCCAGACGCAGGCGTGATTTGATCGTGCCAAGGGGCAATTTCGTTTCGGCGGCGATCTGCATGTGAGTCTTGTCCTCAAAGAAGGCCTTGTAGACTACGTCCGACTGCTCCTTGGGTAGGGTTTTCATGGCTTCGGCAATCTTCTGCGCCTGATCAGCGTCAATGGCGGCCTGATCCGGCGGGGGCAGGGTATCGTCGGCGATATAGGCGGCATCATTGATATCGACTTCCGGACGCCCTGTTTTGCGCAGGGCGTCGATCCGTTTGTTCCGGGCGATGGTGAAAATCCAGGTTCCTGCCCGCGCCTTGGCCGGGTCGAATGTCGCGGCGCGATTCCAGACGGTCAGCATGACATCCTGCACCAGTTCTTCGGCTTGCTCCGGGGAGGCTCCGCCTTTCATGAGGAAGGATTTGAGGCGCGGAGCGAAATGATCGAACAGGTGCAAAAAGGCCTGCTGGTCTTTGTCGCGACCGACGGCGGCAAGCTGCGCTTCGAAGCTGCCATTGTCGGCAGAAGTAAGAGGTTTCCCAGTCGTTTCCGGGCGCGGGGGGGTGGCCGTGGTCATGCGCGTATTCAATCCCGTTCCAGCGGGATGGTAAAGCGAAAAACGTATCTGCGCTCTCGGGGCGATCACGGGGCGGGCCTTTCCTCCGGGCTTTGCATATACTGGATTATACGGGGCATATTGCGGCCCGGATCACCGGAAAGCCATGGACATCGCGATCGATGATCTTATAATGAAACGAATTTTTGAATCGGAACCGGAGATAATAATGACAAGACAAGGTATTCTGGCGTTTCTGGGCGGGGTTTCCCTGATGGTTGCGGCGGCGGCCCCGGCACTGGCTGCGGAGCCCGAACTGATTGCGACGCACGGCGCATGGTCGGCCTATGTCTATACGGATGAGGCGAAGAACAAGGTCTGTTATATGGCCAGCGAGCCGCAAAAGGATGAGGGTGACTACAAGAGCCGCGGACAGATCTATGCTCTTGTCACGAACCGCCCGGCGGAGAGCACGAAAAACGTCTTCAGCTATATTGCCGGTTACCCCTATAAGCCGGGCAGCGACGCGACCATCAAGATCGGGGCGGAAACCTTTACGCTGTTCACGCAGGAGGACACAGCGTGGGCTCCTGACGCGGCTACAGACGAAAAAATCGCCGGCGCGATGCGCAAGGGTTCCAGCATGGTGGTCAAGGGCGTGTCCGCGCGAGGAACGCATACGACCGACACGTTCACGCTCGACGGATCGGGCGCGGCGCATGATGCAATCACCAAGGAATGCTCCAGCCAATAGCTCTCCGATCTCCTGAGGCCACATGAAACATATCGAAGTATCGCGCAAGATCGACCTGTCCAAGAGCGTTTCGGCGGAGGAACTCAAAAAGACTCTGCTTGAGCGCCTTGAGAAGGCGATCGATATCGAATCCGTCACGGATGATCCAAGGACCTTCAGTCTCACGGGTACGACAGGCGCGCCGGAAGCGCTGACGCGCCATGCGCGGGTCGATTTTGATGTAAGCATCATTATAGAGGACAATGCCGCCCGCATCCTGATCTCGGGGTTTTCGCGTATGGCGCGGTCGCTGGTTGCTCTTTATGTCGGCGCGTTTTTTGCCATTCTGGTGATCGGCCTGCTGCCGGGCTCCCTCGATACCGGCGCGGATGCCAGCGATGCCGGGGATATGCTGGTTTTGCTGATCCTTGGTATTTTCATGGCGTTCGATGTGGCCAAAAAGCTCGCGGAGCCGCGGGATTATCTGGAATCGGCCCTGCAATCCATGGCGACCGTCTATGGTTAATTTCGGGTTAATGTTTTCATAAAATTGGTTAATCTCCACTGAAAAGGGGGGTCCGGCAGGCAAAAGCGGTTGGACTCCCCGCCGGGGTATGTTAACAAGGGGCTGTGTGTTATCATTTAGTAGGGAACTAAACGGTCGGAACCATTTGCAGCTCGCAGGACCATCGCTTCCGGAAAACCCGCAAGGATGGCAATAAGTAAAGAACCTTGCGGCGCACATCAGAAAAATCATCCATCAACTGAGTTAAGAGACAAAAGCAGACGATGCGAAATCGTACAGGACAAGCGATACACAGCCGCAAGGCTGTTGATGTTGACGGCCTGATTCATGCGTTGAATCGCTTTATGCCGCAGTGCATTCATCTGCGTCATCGCCATGTCCTGACTCGCCGCGATACGGTGCGCCTGCGTTTTCTGGTGCTGCCGGGCGCCAGCTTTGCCGCTGTGACTTTGCTGGCGGTCAATTTTCTGTCCCCGGTTCTTGCGATGCCTTCCTCCCGTCTTGATATGGCCAGTGCGGAGCCCGTTATTCTTGGTCCCGCCCCCGTGGAGATGGCCGAAGCCGGCGACGGCGACAAATCGCTCCTTGACCGTTTGAATATTTCGCAAAAACGGATGAAGCGTTCGATGGAGGATGCCGCCGAGGCCGAGCGTCTGGCGATGCTGGATCCCGCTGCCGGAACCGGGGCCGATCGTCTGGACGATCAGCCGACGCCGCAAAAGCCGGAAGGTCCGCAGGAAAAAACCGTCAAGATTGGCACGGGCGATACCCTCACAGGCGTTTTGACCAAGGCCGGATTGTCGGGGAATGAAGCGTATAATGTCGTGCAGGCGGTCAAAAAGCATATGGACCTGCGCAATCTCAAGCCCGGCCAGGTCCTGAATATTAAATTCGATCCGGTTAGTAACGAAGATCAGGGCGGTTACCAATTCGCCGCCATGAACATGGCGCTTGATCCGCTGCGCAGCGTTTCGGTCGCGCGCAGCGATTCCGGAGAGGGTTACGAAGCCAATCTGAAGGAGCGCCCCACTCACAAGCAGCTCTATGTCAAGGAAGCGCCGATCGAGGTTTCTGTTTTCGGCTCTGCCGCCAAGGCTGGAATTCCGCAGACGGTCGTCGCCGATGCTATTCGCATCTATTCCTGGCATGTCGATTTTCAGCGCGATATCCGTCAGGGCGACAAGTTGCAGGTCATGTATGAGCAATATGAAACCGACGAAGGCGTCCGCATCAAGACCGGGAACGTCGTTTACGCCAAGCTGACTGTTTCCGGCGTTGAAATTCCGATCTATCGTTATGAGATGAAAGACGGGCGCGTTGATTACTTCCTTAATAACGGGCGCTCCATCCGCAAGACCCTGATGAAAACGCCGATTGACGGGGCGCGCATGTCATCCGGCTTCGGGATGCGCCGCCACCCGATTCAGGGCTATAACAAAATGCACAAGGGCGTCGATTTCGCCGCCTCGTCCGGGACGCCGATCTATGCCGCAGGTGACGGCATTATTGAAAAAGCCGGGCGTCAGGGCGGTTACGGCAATTACGTTCGCATTCGCCACAACTCCCAGCTCAAGACCGCTTATGCGCATATGAGCCGTTTCGCCAAAGGCATGGCCGCAGGCCGCCGCGTCCGTCAGGGCGAAGTGATCGGCTATGTCGGGACGACGGGCGCCTCCACCGGACCGCATTTGCATTATGAGGTTCTGGTCAACGGGGCGCAGGTCAACCCGCGCGGCGTCAATCTGCCGATCGGCGAGATCCTTGAAGGCGAACAACTGCGGGTCTTTCAGGCCCATGCCCGGGATATAGACCGCGCCTTCAGCGGCCAGCAGCGCAGCGTCAAGCTGGCCCAGCGCCAGAGCGCCCCGTCTGCCGTGGCCGTGCGCTAGGCGCGGACGGGCGCGCCCCTTTTCTCACCCTGAATTTTTACTACGGACTTTAAGCCGCAGTTTAATAGCCGCGGCTTATATCGACCCATCCGGGCGGGCGTTCCCCGCGCTCCCGGTCGGCGAGGTCCGCCAGGGCCGCGGCGTGATGTGGATTTGCGGATAGTCCCAGAACGGGTGTCCGGGGGGCAGGGGTTCTTCCCGGAAGACATCCAGCGCCACCTGGTCCAGATGTCCGGAATCGAGCAGCGGCAGCAGGTCCGTCTCGACCAGATGCTTTCCCCGCGCGGCGTTGATAAGGCAGGCTCCGCGCGGCAGGAGTGAAAGCGTATCCCGGTTCAGGATATTTTCCGTCGCGGGCGTAAGGGGCAACAGGCAGACCAGAATTTCCGTGCCTGCCAGAAAATCAGGAAGGGAGTCCATCCCGGCGAAACTCTCGACTCCCGGCAGGGATTTCGGCGTCCGCGACCGGCCGCGCACCTGAAAGCCGAGATCAACCAGCGGCCGGGCGCAGGCCCCGCCCATCTCTCCTACCCCCATGATGCCGACCGTGCGCTCGGCGGCGAGCGGCGGAATGACGGTGTTCCACGGGCCGCGCGCCATATCGCGCATATGGTCGTGTGCGCGATGAAAACGCAGAACGTAGCTCAGTACGTATTCGCACATTTGGCGGGAAAGCCCGGGCTCGATCATGCGGATCAGGGCGGCGTTCTTCGGGAATTCCGGGTGGCCGACATACTGGTTGACCCCGGCGCTGAAGGATAAAACCGCCTTCAGATTCGGCCATGCGGCGGCATCCCCCGGAAACAGGCGCCATCCTGCCAGATAGGTGACGTCTTCCGGATTGACAGCCTCGGGCGCGATCCGCAAATCATAAGGGCCGAGCACGTCGCGCAGCACCGGCGCCCAATGCGAATGATCCACAGGAATGATGGGGCGAAACAGAACGGCCATTCGATTTTTGTCTTTCTCCGGCTATGATCCGGCGAATGAAATTTTCAGATTTTTCGCCGGAATTTTAACCCCATGCCGCGTTTTCGTCACGTCTTTCGTTTTTTTCTGATCGCTGCCGCCGCCTTTTTCGGCTTCGGCCATGTCGCTTTTTCCAGCGCCGGGCGCGGCATGGATGCGCAGACGCTGATGACGTTTTGCAGCGGGAAATTCGATACGGATTTCGGGGTGTGCAGCGGCTATATCAGCGCGGTCGCCGAAGCGATGCTTGAGGGAAATGCGCTCTATGGCGCGCGCGCCTGCGGCCACGACGGCGTCAAAGCGCAGCAGCTTGTCGATCTCGTCCGCATGGATTTCAGCGAGGACGACACCCTGCGCCGCCAGTCCGCCGGAGCGATGGTCGCCGGGATTCTGGCCAGATCTTTTCCTTGCTACGATGATATCGCCCCTGCGGCGGGGCAGTAATTTTTACGCCGTCTTTTTCCTTGCCGGAACAAGAAAGCGCAGGGCGTAGATGACCAGCAAAAGTCCGGCCATCGTGAACCAGAAAATCGCATAGGACAAATGGTTGTTCTGCGGCACGGGTTTTGCGCCGACCGGAATCGGCAATTGCCCTTCATCCCTGTTTTCCGCATAGAGCACATAAGGCAAGAACCCCTGTAAATCGAGACTGTAGGCCGTGTTCCCGGACGAAGCATTTTTCGGCGTGAAAGCGTTGGCGCGGTCGGGCTTGCGTAAAAGTCCTGTGACGGCGACGTCCCCGGACGCATCCGGATCGGTCCGCGTTTCCAGCGGCATCCAGCCGCGATTGACGAGGATCGTCCCACCGTCCTCCATGACCAGCGGCGTCACCAGATGATAGCCCTGCCGGCCTTCAAAAACGCGCGGGACAAGATGCAGGGATTTTTCAGTGATGAAGTGCCCGCGCACAGTGCCGCGCAGGAACAAGGTTTTCCTTTCGGCGGACCTTTCGATGTCGGCTGCGCTTAAAGGCTGCGGCGCGGAATCGTAGGCAAGGTCGATGGCGGCCAGAACGCCGCGTTTCCAGTGCAGGCGCTGCACCTGCCATGTGCCCAAAGAGCAGAGTATGATAACGCCGACGAGTGTCAGAAGGCTGGCCCAGAAGGGGGGGCGGCGCATGATCATTGATCCCAGTCGCTGGCCCGGTGCTTGAATTGCAGCGCGATGATATAGGCCTTGAGCGGGCGCAGGGCGCCGACGGTCATCAGCAGCGCAACGATCGTCCAGAACACCGGATGAAACCACAAGGGCGGGGAGAAGATTTTATCGACGATCAGCGCAGCGGGCACCAGCAGAAAGCCGAGAATGAAAATCAGGAAAACCGCCGGCCCGTCGGCGGAATCGTTTTTGCTGAGGGCAAGGCCGCAGTTTTCACACGTATCGCGCAGGGTCAGGGTCAGGCCGGGTTTGTACAAATCGCCATGGCCGCAGCGCGGGCATTTTTGCGCCAGAGCCAGAGCGATCGTATTTTTATCGGGAGCCATTAGTGCCCGGCGACGGGTGCGCCCGTGCCGA
>JACPDM010000042.1:0-8074 GCA_016184045.1 Micavibrio aeruginosavorus
CGCGCTGCGCGTCGCGCAGGTCGCGCTGCGCGAGGCTGAAATTCCCGTCCTCGATCCGCAGGGCCGTATCCCACAGCAGGGAAATGGTGCTGGCGACCACGTTCGGGGCGTCATGCCGGGTCAGGCGGGAAATGGCGACGCGCAGGGACAAAAACACGACCTTGTCGCCGTGATACAAGTCAGGCTGGACGAGGATGGATTCCAGTTCGTGCGCGACGTTGCCGGACGCCGCTTCCGGGGTCCAGATCAGGCGCTTGCGCAAATCCACCAGTTTTTTCGCTACCGGATTGCGGAACGGGCGCTCGGGCAGGGTCAGTTTGATATCCTTGACCGATGCGGTCTGCCCCTTGTGGTCCTTGACCTCGATGGAGATTTTGACCGGCTGGCCCGCCCACGGGTGCCACGCCAGATCGAATTCCGGCTTGAATTCCATGGCGGTTCTGGCGGGGCTCATGACCGAGCGGGTGTCCACTACTTCCTTGCCGAGGAGGTTGTTTTCAACCAGCTTGTCGAGATCGACGCGGGCGCTCATGCTCTCGACGCTGTAATCGTCCTGCACGCTCAAGGGGAGGATGATTTCGCCCTTGGACTGGATCTGCGGCTCGCCCGTGATCTCGACGCTTGGCGGCTGATCGGCGATGTAGGTGATGAACCAGCGGCTGCGCGGGACAATCATTTGCCGGATGGCGATGGTTCCGGCGGGCTCTGCGGGCTTTTCCAGGCCGTAGCTGCCTTTGCCGAAACTCTCCAGCTTGTAGGCCTTGTCGCCGAAGACGAGTTCAGGCGTGCCGATCCAGCCGTTGACCCGCGCCTTGACGATGCTGCCTTCAGGAATTTCGACGGGGTTTTCCTTCTTGCCGAATCCTTTGAGGACGATCTGCGGCTTGCCGGTGTAAGGCGGCGGCGTGATCCACAGGACAACGTTTTCCGACGGGGCGTTCCCGGCCTCGAAGACGAACGGGGCGATGCCGTGGCGCAGGCGCGATTCCCACGTTCCGCCCGCCGCGACGAAGGCGATCAGCAGCACGAACAGGGCGAGGCCGCGCAGGGCATAGGGATCTATCCCCGCAAACACCGGGCGCGGATGCGGCCAGCGCAAGGCGCGCAGCGCCGGGGCCAGTTTTTCGCGCCAATGCTGCCAGAGGTGACGCGTCTGCGAATCCGAAGGGTTGGCAAGATTGTCCTCAAGTCCGCTCAGCGGGCGGTGGAGGAGGTGATTGTCCTGCTCGATCCTGCGGGTGATGTCGGCATGGTCCGGCAGCCGCAGGCGAAAGAGGCACCGCGCCAGAATAACAATAAAGCCGATGGCGAAAATAACCGCTGCGCCGTTCTCCGCCGCCGCGCCGAACCACTGCGGGATCTGCAAAAGCCAGAGTGTGAAAAACGCGCATACCCACAAGCCCAGCGGCCAGAGCGATTGTGCCGCACGTTCAAGCCCGATGAACAGCCCCGCAAGCGCGCGCAGCGTCACAAGGCGCAGGCGTATCAGGCGCGGCAGTGACTTGAAAACAGGATTCATTCCGCCATCCACTCCGGAATGATTTCGTCCTTGATCATGTCGTCAAAAGTCTGCCGCTTGCGGATGACGTCGCATTTGTCGCTATCGACAAGAATTTCAGCAGGCAAGGGGCGGCTGTTGTAGTTTGATGCCATCGATGCGCCGTAGGCCCCGGCATCCATGATCGCCAGAAGGTCGCCGGGGGCCGGGGCAGGCATGGTTTGCCGGCGCGCGAAAATATCGCTGCTCTCGCAGACCGGGCCTGCGATATCGACGAGCATTTGCGGGGCTGTTGTTGTGCGCACGGGAACGATCCTGTGAACGGCGTCATACAATGCCGGGCGCATCAGATCGTTCATCCCGGCGTCGAGAATCAAGATAGGGCGGTCCGGCGCGATTTTCAGGTGGGTAATGCGTGTGAGAAGAATGCCCGCAGCCCCGACCAGAAAACGCCCCGGCTCCGCAATCAGTTCCATGGCGGCCGGGGCCAGAATATCGCGCACCAGCCCGGCGTAATCCTTAAGGTCGGGAAGTTTTTCATCCCTGTAAACGATGCCAAGCCCGCCCCCGAAATCGAGGGTCTTGGCCCCGGTCGCCCGGGCCAGATCGGCAAGGCGGCGGAAGGCTGTTTCATAAGGATCAAGGCTGGTGAGCTGCGAGCCGATATGAACGCTCAAACCCGCGGGGAGGAGGTTTTTATGACGGCGTGCGCGATCCATGAGGTTGGAGATTTCATCAGCGGGCATGCCGAATTTGCTGCCCCCCTGACCGGTGGAAATTTTCGCGTGCGTTCCCGGCTCGACATCGGGGTTGAGGCGGAAGGCGATCTTGAGAGGATAAGGCGGATGGAGGTCGATCAGGCGGTCGAGCTCTGCGGCGGATTCGATATTGATCTGGCGGATTTCATTCTGAATGGCCGCGGTGGTTTCTTCTTCCGTCTTGCCGACGCCGGAGAAAACGATTTTATCCGCCGGGATTCCGGCTTTCAGCGCGCGCATCATCTCGCCGCCCGAGACGACATCGGCGCCGAGCCCCTGCGCCGCCATCAGGCGCAAAATCGCCCCGTTTGTATTGGCCTTGCAGGCATAGGCGAGGAGGGGCTGTTTATCCGGCGGCAGGGCGGCGGCGAAAGCCCCCTGCAAGGCGGAAATCCGCTGGCGGATCACGCCGGCGTTATAAACATACGTCGGCGTGCCGCAAGATTCCGCCAGTGCCTCAAGGTTGACAGGGCCTGCATGCAGGACGTTGCCGATAAATTCAAAACCGTCAGGGCCTGAAGTCATAGCGGCGTTTTTCTTTGTCGGACGTGATGGTTTGACGTACAGGCGCAGGATAGGTCTGGCGCGTGTCCGGGGCGGGATAGGTATGCGGGAAGCCGTTGTTTTCCGCGCCTGCGGGCGGTTCGAGATGGCCGGGTTTGACGCCGCAGCCGCCAAGCGCGAGAAAAGCGATTGTCATGAGCAGCAGGGCGGGGGTACAGTGGCCGTATGATTGCTTCATTGTCTTCTACTATCCTTCGGAAACGTTTCGCGGTCCTTGCCGCTTGTGTCGCGGCGGCGGCCCTGTGCGGCACCATGATGCTGACAGCTCCCAGCCTAGCGAAGGCCGGGGATTCGGGCAATGCCGAACCCGCAGGCGTGGACCGGATCAAGCCGCTTTTCAAGATGCTCTATACCTATGACCATCCGCGCGGGATGATCCCGCTGCATTTCCGGGACGCCGCCGGGAAGGCCGGGACGCTGGAGGATTATCGCGGACGTTATGTAGTGCTGAATTTCTGGGCGACATGGTGCGCCCCCTGCGCCCGGGAATTGCCGACCCTGAAGGCTTTGCAGGAAGCCAAAGGCGGGGACCGCTTCACGGTTTTGGCGGCTTCGGCAGATTTTGGCGTCCCGGCGGAGAAAATTCTCGATTTTATGGCAAAGAATGATGCCAAAGACCTGCCTTTTGTCATGCTTGATGAAACGGACGGGGTTTGGGAGGTCGTTTCCACCGGGTTGCCGATCACCTTTATTATCGACCCGCAAGGGCAGGTTCTTCACAAAATGATCGGCGAAGCCGACTGGAATGGGTCGGAGATCAAGGCATTTGTTGATGATCTTCTGGTAAATCAGGGGGCTGCAGCAAAAAATTAAGAAATTGGCTCTAATAATATAAAGTAGTTCAAAGGGATTCTTCAGACTTACGCCATGAATATAGCCACACAGCAGCAATCCGGCAGGCTCACTCAGGCCCAGCTTGATGAAATCGTCGAGCTTCATAACCGTTTCATGCACGGGCGCATGGGCGGGCGGCGGGCGGTGCTGAAGAAAATGGATCTCTCCGGCCTGTCCCTGAAGGAGCGCGATCTGCGTCAGGCGGATTTCAGCGGCTGTGACATGCAGCGCATGGACCTCTCCGGCGCGAATTTCCGCGAGGCGTCGCTTTATGCCTGCGACCTCAGCAACGCCAATCTCAACAAGACGAATTTCGTCCGTTCCGATCTGCGCGGGGCGCGGATCGAAAGCGCGAACCTTGCCGGGGCCAATCTCGATAACGCGGATTTGCGCGCGGGCGGCCTTTCGACCGACGGTTCGTTCGGGCAGGGCCAGAATGTGAATTTCCGCGGCGCGAACCTTGCCGGCGCGCGCCTGTCCGGTTCGCTCGCGGCCAGCGCGGATTTTTCGGACGCGATCATGGCCAAGGTCAATCTGACCGGGGCCGATCTGCGCGGCGCGAAATTCGAGGGCGCGGACCTGACCGAAGCCGAAATCAAGGGCGCGCAGCTTTTCGGCGCGAACCTCAAATCCACCATTCTCACCGGCGTCGGCATCAGCGATATCAGCGGCTCCGGCGCGGACCTCACCGGCGCGATCACGGATGAAAACGTCGGCAAGCCGATTTCGGCGCTGGACGAGCCGCTGGCAAAACTGGTCAAGGAACACCGCAACTGGGTCGCCACCGTCGGCAAGCAAGGGCGGCAACTGGATCTGAGCGGTTTCGATTTGCGGATTCTTCTTTCCCTCGCGGGAGAGCGCCTGACGGCGGTGCGCTCGGTCGGGGCGCGGTATTGCGGCATGGACCTGACCGATATCCAGATGCAAAGCGCGGTTCTGGATAAATCGGATTTCCGCAGCTGCTTCATGCGCGGGTCTGATTTTCGCGGGTCGTCGATGCGCGACGTCAAAATGGGCCATGCCGATCTGCGCAACGCCGATTTCAGGGCGCTGGTGTTCGATAACGGCGACGGCACGAAACGGTCGAGTCCATGCGATCTGGAAGGGGCCAATCTGCGCTACGCGAATTGCGCGGGCGCGCGCTTCAACGGCGCTTTATTCAAATTCGCGGACCTGTCCTATTGCGACCTGACCGGCTGCGATATTTCCGGCGCCAATCTGACCGGGGCGATTCTGGACGGAGCGATTTTCGAGGGCGTTACGGCCAAGGACGTCATCTGCGATGACGATGCGCCAGAAACGCTGAAAAAAGCCATCGCTCATGCAAATGCCGGGGCGCAGGCGGAATAATATTCCGCCTACCGGCTGCCCAGAAACGCAATCACGAAAAGACCGATGGCGATGGCTTGCAGGATGATGCGGGCCTGCATCAGTTTGTTGCCGTATTTTTTATTGACCTCCCCGCCCTTGACCATGACGAAGAGTCCAAGCGCAAGGGAGGCGACGACGGCGAGCAGGGCGACGATAATCAGGGCAAGGAAAAAAGAGTTCATGATCGGGTTTTCGGTTTCGTTGCGACGATGAAGTAATTCACATCAAGATCTGTTTCGGAGATGGAAAAGCGTCTTTGCAGCGGATCGAAGACAAGGCCGCGCGCTTCCTGCGGCACGGCTCCGGCCTCGCGCAGGGCAGCGGCCAGAGTCGCCGGGCGGATGAATTTTTTCCAGTTATGCGTCCCGGCGGGAACCCAGCGCAGGATGTATTCCGCTGCGATCTTGCCGAGCGCCAGAGATTTGAGCGTGCGGTTGAGGGTCGAAAACACGATGATCCCGCCCGGCTTGCACAGGCTGACGCAATCGCGCACGAAACTTTCGACATCTGCAACATGCTCGACGATCTCAAGGGCGAGGACGGCATCGAAGCGGGCGGATTTGTCCTCCGTCAGGTCATCGGTCAGGGCGTTTTCGTAGGCGATCTCAAGCCCTGCGTTCCGGGCATGCTCGCGGGCGACGTTGATCGCCACGGCGTCGCCGTCGATCCCGGTCATCGTGGCTCCGAGCCGGGCCAGCGGTTCGCAGATCAGTCCGCCGCCGCATCCGGCGTCGAGGATGGACAGGCCATCAAGGGCCGAGAGGCTCTTTTCGTCCCGCCCGTAATGGCGGCAGAGCGCCGCCTTGATATAGCCGAGGCGGGCCGGGTTGAGGCGGTGCAGGGGTGCAAATGGCCCGGTTTCATCCCACCATTGCGGGGCTTCCCTGGAAAATCGGACGATTTCGGCGGGGTCGAGCGTGCGGGCGTGCGGTTTCATGTCAATAACAGCTTTGTTTTTCAGCGGGTTCACAGTATGAATTAATCAGGTCCATAGCAAGCGTTCTGGTCGTTCCGGGGTCCCATGTCCCGTATTGTGATGAAATTTGGTGGCACGTCTGTGGCCGGTATTCCGGAAATCGAGAATGCCGCGCGCAAGGTCGTGGCCGAGGTGGCGCGGGGGCATCAGGTCGCCGTGGTCGTTTCCGCCATGGCCGGCGTCACCAACCAGCTGGTTGAATACTGCGCGCGGATCAGTCCGCTGCACGACGTGCGCGAATATGACGCCGTCGTGTCGAGCGGGGAGAACGTCACCGCCGGGCTGATGGCGCTGGCGCTGCAAAAGGCGGGGGTCAGCGCGCGGTCGTGGCAGGGCTGGCAGATTCCGCTGCGCACCGACGAGGTGCACAGCAAGGCGCGGATCGAGGCGATTGAAACGGACGAGCTGGAAAAGCGTTTTGCGGGCGGCGAAGTCGCCGTCATCGCGGGGTTTCAGGGCATCACGCCGCGCAACCGCATCTCGACGCTGGGGCGTGGCGGGTCGGATACGACGGCGGTGGCGGTCGCGGCTGCGATCAAGGCGCAGCGCTGCGACATCTATACGGATGTAAACGGCGTCTATACCACCGATCCCCGCATCGTGCCGCAGGCGCGCAAGCTGGAAAAAATTTCGTATGAAGAAATGCTGGAAATGGCGTCGCTCGGGGCCAAGGTTCTGATGACCCGCTCGGTCGAGATGGCCATGAAGATGAATGTGCCGGTTCAGGTTCTCTCGACCTTTGAGGAGCCCATCGGCAGCGACTTTCCCGGAACGCTGGTAACACGCGAGGAGGATATTGTGGAGCAGCATGTGGTCAACGGCGTGGCCTTCAGCCGCGATGAGGCAAAAGTGACGTTGCTGGACCTCCCCGATACCCCGGGGATCGCGGGGCAGGTGTTCGGGCCGCTGTCCGAGGCCAATATCAATGTTGATATGATCGTGCAGAACGTGTCCGCCGACGGCAAGAAAACCGATATGACCTTTACCATCCGCCGCGCCGATCTGCCGCGCGCGCTTGGCGTGTTAGGGAAAATAGAGGCGTTGAAAAAAACCGAAATCCGGTCCGACGACAAAGTGGCAAAAGTTTCGGTGGTCGGCATCGGCATGCAGAGCCATGCCGGGGTGGCGCAGACGATGTTCCGGGCGCTGGGCGAAAAAGGCATCAACATTCAAGTAATTTCCACTTCTGAAATTAAAATCAGTGTGTTAATTGATGAAGCTTACACCGAACTTGCGATCAGGGCGCTGCATGCTGCCTATCGCCTGGAGGAAAAATTAAGCGCATGACCGCAAACGCACCAGACTCACAGCAGGGCGCGCTTCCGCCGGAACTTCGTACAGATTTGCCGGTCGGCGAGATTTTGCGCCGTACGCGGGTCCATTACGGGCAGTCGCTGGACGATGCCGCGAATTATCTGCGAATCCGCGCCAGTTGGCTTGATGCACTGGAACGCGGCGAGGTCGACAAGCTGCCGGGCCGGGCCTACGCGATCGGCTATGTCCGGACCTATTCCGAGTATCTGGGCCTCGACGGCGAGAAGATGATCCAGATTTTCAAGGCGCAATCGGGGGCCAAGACGGCCAAGCCCGAATTGCATTTCCCGGTCGCCGCGTCGGAAAGCAAGGCGCCCAATATCTTCGTTATCCTCGGCTCTCTGGCCGTGCTGGTGCTGGTGGTCGGTGTCTGGGTCGCGCTGAATACGGCAGGCAACAAGAAGGCCGATGTCGATGTATCTTCGATTCCCGCTGTCCCCGCCGATATGCAGGTGGCGTCTCCCGATGCCGCGAAAAAACCGGAAGGCCTGACGCAGGGCGCGGTGGCAACGCCCGCCCCGGCGGAGGTCACGACTTCTGTTCAGGTGCCAGCCGATAGCAGCGGCGTAGCGGCGACAGCCGCCGCGGCGCCGGAAACGCCTGCGGCAGAGAGCGAAGACGTTGCGGCGGCGGCCGGCGATACGCCGCAGGCAGAAGAGGCCGCGGCAGCAAAGACGGCGGACATTCAGCCTGTCGTGACGGAAGTCCCCGCCGCTCCCAAAAAAGAAATTACCATCAACGTCAAGGAACGCACATGGG
>JACPDM010000042.1:8082-15270 GCA_016184045.1 Micavibrio aeruginosavorus
GAAAGCAATTACGGTCTGCATCTCGATACCGGGAATGCGGCCGGGCTTGAGCTGCTGGTTAACGGCCAGACCCTGCCGCCGATGGGTGGGCAGGGCGATATCCTGCGCGATGTGGTTCTGGACGGCAATGCATTGATGCAGAAATTCGAGCCTGCGGGCGGGGCGCGCTAAAGGCGCCCGCGTTTTACACGATCAGTTGCAGAAGAAATTTCCGGACGGGGTTGTTTTCGTTCTCCGCCCTGAAAGCCTGCTCCCGGTTCCTGGCATAGGCAGGGGCGCCTTCCTCGATCCGCCGGGCGGCAAGGGCGAATCGTGACGCGATCATTCTTTGCTCTGCGTCCGCGAATGCACCATTTTGCAGTAGCCCTTCCGCCGTATCGGCCAGTTTCCTCAAGTCGCGGTATTCAAATGCCAGCCCCGCTGCACGATGCAGGCTTTGTGCGACGCGGATGATGGAGTCCGTGCGGTCCACGCGGGGGACGCGGTAGGAGGATTCCCCAACCTTGCGTACATCCTCCGCGCTGACCGGGCGGTTAAGGGCAAGCGGGGTTTCGGTGGCCTCGACGCAGGCCCAGCCGTAATCCTCCAGAACCTTGCGGGTACCGCAGGCAAGAACAACGTGCGCAGCGCGCAGGTCGGCCTGCAGGTGCAGAAAGGTGCAATCTTTAAAAACGTAGCGGCAGGCAAGGGCTGCCGTCAGGTCGGCTCCGGCCTCATTGTCCCCGGCGACGCTGTGGGCGATTTCATGCCAGAGGGAATTGAAATTGTGCTGGGCGTCGAAGCCCGGGTACTGGGTCAGTGGGCGCGTTATCATCAGGGCACCTTCCGTCTCGACTCGCGCAGAATCCTTGATCCTGCTGTGCAGGGCAACGGAAAAACGCGGCGAGAGAACGGGAAGGGCCAAGGCCATATTCTTTTCATTAAAAATGAAATGCGCCTTGATATTGGCGATGATCGCCTTTTCAATCTGTTCGGGAGAAAATATATCGTAGCCCCGTGCTTTCATATCGTCGACCTGGTCCGAGCGGGGGATCTCGCAGCCGGGCAGCAGACTTGCCAGTTTTTTCTTTACGGTTTTTTTCAGCGCAGAGCCGAAATAGGTCAGGCCAAGAAATCTTTTCGGGGCGAAATCCAGCGGGTCCAGAATAAGGACGGGGGAGGAAAACGGCCTGTCCACCTGATAGCTGGCCGTCAGAATGGCTTCGCATTCTGCTTCGGTCGCGGCCTGTCTGGTGACGGTCAGCATGATGGGGCTCCCTGATTAATAATTATGTATAATAATACAGAGTCAGGGCTGTCAACAAGAAACCTTCCCATTCGGGGCGGAAACATTATAAAACAGCGCCATGAGCAGCAATCAGGATCATACCCATCACCGCCCGTGGCGGCATATCGAGCGCCGTAAATCCCGCCAGATCATGGTGGGCAATGTTCCCGTGGGCGGCGGCGCGCCGATCACGGTCCAGACCATGACCAACACCCTGACCCATGACGTCGCGGCGACCGTGGCGCAGATCAGGGCGTGCGAGGCGGCCGGGGTCGATATCGTGCGCGTATCCTGCCCGGACGAGGAATCTTCCGCCGCGCTCAGGCAGATCGTGGCGCAGGTAAAGGTGCCGATCGTCGCCGATATCCACTTCCACTATAAGCGCGGCGTCGAGGCCGCGCAGAACGGCGCCGCGTGCCTGCGGATCAATCCCGGCAATATCGGCTCCGAAGAGCGGGTGAAGGAAGTCATCAAGGCGGCGCGGGATTACAATTGCTCGATCCGCATCGGCGTCAATGCCGGATCGCTGGAACGCGAATTGCTGGAAAAATACGGCGAACCGTGCCCTGACGCGATGGTGGAATCGGGCCTGCGCCACATTAAAATTCTTCAGGATCACGACTTTCACAATTTCAAGATTTCGTGCAAGGCGTCTGACGTGTTCATGGCCGTTGCGGCTTACCAGATGCTGGCCGAGCAATGCGATTGCCCCATTCACCTTGGCATTACCGAAGCGGGCGGTCTGCGCACCGGGACGGTGAAATCCTCGATCGGCATGGGCAGCCTTCTCTGGGCGGGGATCGGCGATACGATTCGCGTGTCCCTCTCTGCCGATCCGGTGGAGGAGGTGAAGGTCGGATTTGAAATGCTTAAATCCCTCGGCCTGCGTCATCGCGGCGTCAACGTGGTTGCCTGCCCGTCCTGCGCCCGGCAGCAATTCGATGTCATCAAAACCGTCGAGACCATCGAGCAGCGCCTTGCCCACATCACCACGCCGATGACTATTTCCGTCATCGGCTGCGTCGTCAACGGCCCCGGCGAGGCTCTCATGACCGATATCGGCTTTACCGGCGGTGGCAAAGGCGTGCATCAGGTCTATATTGGTGGACAGACGGCGCACCGTCTGCGCGAAGGCGATGAAAGCATCGTCGATCATCTTGTCAAAATGGTTGAAGAAAAGGCGGCGGAAATCGAGGCCGCGAAGAAAGCCGCATAGTCATGCTCCTTGAAAAACTCAAAGTCCTGAAATCCCGCCATGAAGAACTGGCCGCCCTGATGTCGCAAGGGGGGCTGGACGGGACGGCGTTTAACAAGATGTCGCGCGAATACGCCGATCTTTCTCCCGTGGTCGAGGCTTTCGAAACCTATGAGAAAAGCCTGAAAGAGATGGACGACCTTCAGGCCATGATGTCCGACCCGGAGATGAAGGACATCGCGGAATCGGAATATTACGCGCTGAAAGAAAACCTCCCTGAGCTTGAGCACCGTCTCAAGCTTTGCCTGATCCCGAAGGACGAGGCCGATGCGCGCAACGCGATTCTGGAGATCCGCGCCGGGACCGGCGGGGACGAGGCCGCCTTGTTTGCTGCCGATTTGTTCACCATGTACAAGGGCTACGCGGCCCTGCGCGGCTGGAGCTTTACGGTTCTGGAATCCAGCGAGAACGATCTCGGCGGTTTCAAACAGATTTCCGTCGAGGTCCACGGCACCGATGTGTTCAGCCGCCTGAAATTCGAATCCGGCGCGCATCGCGTCCAGCGCGTGCCGAAGACGGAAGCCTCGGGCCGTATCCATACTTCCGCCGCCACCGTTGCTGTCCTGCCGGAGGCCGAGGAGGTCGATATAGAGATTCTCGACAAGGATCTGAAAGTCGATACCTTCCGCTCTCAAGGGGCGGGGGGGCAGCACGTCAATACCACCGATTCAGCGATCCGCATCACCCACATTCCCACCGGCGTCGTCGTCGAGGTGCAGGAAGAGCGTTCGCAGCACAAAAACCGCGCCAAGGCGATGACCTATCTGCGCTCCAAGCTCTACGAAGCCCAGTGGCGCAAGCAGCAGGAAGAAATGTCGGCCAACCGCAAATCGCAGGTCGGCTCCGGCGACCGGTCGGAGCGAATCCGCACCTATAACTTCCCGCAAGGGCGTGTGACCGACCACCGAATCAACATGACCCTCTACAGCCTTGAGGATGTGATGAGCGGCAAGGGCCTGAACGAATTTATCGAAGCCCTGATCGCGGACGATCAGGCCGCGCGTCTGGCGGAAATCGAAGGTTAGCCGCTTCTAGCCGTTTGATGCCTTCAAGGCTGCCCACAGGCGCTTGTTGTAGGCCTTGTCGTCGTGCAGGTAGAAATCGAAGTTGCGGCGGTCGTACGGGGTATTCAGTTTCTTCAGCTCCGCCGCCGGAATTTCGTAGCCTTTCTTGAAATTCACCTTCGAGAAAATATAGGTGAGCTTGCCGTCCTCCTGATAGCCGGAAGCAGCGGAGGGCGGACGGGCACAGAGCGTGACGTGGTGGCTGTACGGCTCGACGCCATCCCTGGAAAAACCCTGATGCGGGTCTTTGCCGAGGATCTCGTCCTTGACCCTGTAGAATTTTTCCAGCGTGCTGGCGGGACGATAGACGCAAAGCCTTTGCCCGCTATAGGTCTTGCCGACTTCGGTTTTGGGGTCGAGGATTTCATCGGTGTCGTCGGCGCTGATGAGCGAGTTGTTGAAAAGAATCTCGCGGGTCAGGATATAAAGCTCCGGCGCGCTGTAATAACTGTCGTCCTTGACCTTGTAGAGTTTGTAGCCGGGGTACGGCTCGCTGAATGCTGCCGCGCCGACCTGGCTGACCACCCTGTAGCGTTTTACTTGTCCCATGTGTTTACTCTCCCATATTTTTTCTTTCATGGTTGCAGGAATGCAGGAAATGGCAAGCGTTTTTGCAGGGATGGACATAAGACCAAATATTGTCTTTAGTATTGGAAATTACCGGTAACGAACTTTCCCCCGACACGCTGGAGCCGCGGGCCGATACGGAAACGCTGGTCGAGGCTGCGCTCCAGCGGTTCAGGGATCATCCGCCGCGGCGGATTCTGGATATCGGCACCGGAGCCGGCTGCATCCTGATTTCCCTGCTGCATGAATGGCCGCAGGCGCAGGGCGTGGGGACGGATCTCGCCGCCGGGGCGGTGGAAACGGCCCGGCGCAACGCCGAGAGGAACGGCGTGGCCGGGCGGGCGCGCTTCGTGCAGACGAACTGGGCGGCGGGAATCGACGGGGTTTTCGATTTGATTGTGTCGAATCCGCCCTATATCAGTCGTGAGGTGATTGCGAATCTGGCCCCCGAGGTCAGGAATCACGACCCGATTCTGGCGCTGGACGGGGGAGAGGATGGGCTGGATGCCTATAAAATCATACTTACGGAAATAAAAAGAACGCTTGCGCCGGGGGGCTGGTTCTTCCTGGAAATCGGTTATGACCAGTCCGATTCGGTGCCGCGACTCGTGGAAAACATTGGCGCGACTCCGGAACGCGTGATCCCGGATTTGGGCGGAAATCCGCGGGTTGTAGAATGTCATATGGGGATAACTAAGAAAACTCTTGGCAAGGACTCTTGATCGGATTCCGGCGGCGCAGGTACAGTTTGATTAACCACAAAAACAACATGGCTTGGATTGACGGACTGAAACAGGAAAAGCGCACAGCCTGTTTCGGTAACTCATGGACCTTGGTCTTGAGTCAGTGAATCTGGTAAAGTGGACGCATAAAAGAATCAAAGCGTTAAGCAAAAAAGGACGATTCAATGAGACACGGCACACCAAACAGACGGCCTCGCAACCGCGGTCACGGCGGCGGAGGGGGGCATCGCCAGGGCGGGGGTGTACCGAACCGGGCGCAGGTGTTCGACAGCAACGGTCCCGATGTGCGCATTCGCGGCACCGCTTATCAGATTCAGGAAAAATACATGGCGCTGGCCAAGGATGCGGCCTCCAGCGGCGATCACGTTCTGGCCGAAAGCTATCTCCAGCACGCCGAGCATTACCAGCGCATCATCAATGAGTGGGGCGTTCAGGCGGCCCGCGTCGAAGCCAGCCAGCCGACAGATTCCTACGATCGCGCCCAGCAGCCGCAGCCGCGTCAGGGCGACGATCTCGGCCTGCCCAGCAGCATTCTGGGGCCCAAGCGCGAGACTTCCACTACCGAGCTGGCTGACGCCTGAGAGGCTTATATCCTGTGATTTCCAGAAAAAGGCGGGCCGATTTCCCGCCTTTTTTGTTTTCTTGCTATAATGATAATTGATGAAAATCATTTACCTTGTGCACGAAAACACACACTATTCCCATGCCGTCTTGATAAAGGCGCGCGCCGCTCCATTTAGGTATTAATGCCTATATCTCAGGGGGAACCGTATTCATGATCGATTTCGAAAAATTTACCGAGAAATCCCGCAGCTTTTTACAGCAGGCGCAGACGCTGGCGCTGCGTTCCGGGCATCAGGTTCTGGACTCCGAGCATTTGCTCAAGGTCATGCTTCAGGATGAAGACGGGCAGGTGCCACGCCTGATCGAAACGGCGGGCGGGGACATGGCGCGGCTGATGCGCGATGTAGAGCAAGCCATCGCCAAAATGCCGGTGGTGACCGGGGGCGGCGCGGGGGGCGTGCGCATCTCAAGCGATCTCTCAAAGATCCTCGATAACAGTATTGAACTGGCTTTTAAATCCGGCGACAAGTTTGTCACGGCGGAGCGCATTTTGCAGGCCATGATCGGCGCACGCACGGCCGATGTCGCAGGTTTCATGGAAAAGGCGGGGATGACCCCTGTGGCCCTTAATCAGGCCATCAATGCTTCGCGCAAGGGGCGCACCGCCGACAGCGCCAATGCCGAGGGGCAGTTCGATGCCTTGAAGAAATACGCCCGCGACCTGACCGAGGCCGCCCGCGAGGGCAAGATGGACCCGGTGATCGGCCGGGATGAGGAAATCCGCCGCACGATCCAGGTTCTCTCCCGCCGGACCAAGAACAACCCGGTCTTGATCGGGGAGCCGGGCGTCGGCAAGACGGCAATCGTCGAAGGGCTGGCGCAGCGCATCATCAATGGCGATGTTCCGGAAAGCCTCAAGGACAAGCGCGTCATGGCGCTCGACCTCGGGGCCTTGCTGGCCGGGGCGAAATTCCGCGGCGAATTCGAAGAGCGCCTCAAGGCCGTGATGGACGAGATCAAGGCGAATGCCGGGGAGATCATCCTGTTTCTGGACGAGTTGCATACCGTCGTCGGGGCCGGGAAGGCCGAAGGGGCGATGGATGCGGGCAATATGCTGAAACCCGCCCTGGCGCGGGGCGAGCTGCATATGGTCGGCGCCACCACGCTGGACGAATACAGGAAGCACATCGAAAAAGACGCGGCGCTGGCGCGGCGCTTCCAAACCGTTTTCGTGTCTGAGCCAACGGTTGAAGATACCATCTCTATCCTGCGGGGATTAAAGGAAAAATACGAATTGCACCATGGCGTTCGGATTACCGACAGCGCCATCGTTGCGGCGGCGACCTTGTCGCATCGTTACATCACCAACCGCTTCCTGCCCGACAAGGCAATCGACCTTGTCGATGAAGCGGCAAGCCGCCTGAGGATGGAGGTGGACTCCAAACCGGAGGAAATCGACGAGCTGGACCGCCGTATCATTCAGTTGAAGATCGAGCGCGAAGCCCTTCAAAAAGAAAAGGATAAAGGCTCCAAAGACAGGCTGGAAAAGCTGGAGAAGGAACTGGCCGGGCTGGAGCAGGAATCCGCCGACCTTACCAAACGCTGGACGTCCGAGAAAGACAAGCTGGGCGCGGCACAGCGCCTGACCGAGGAGCTGGACAAGGCGCGGACGGAGCTGGAGCGGGCGCAGCGCGAGGGGCATCTGGAAAAAGCCTCGGAGCTTCTCTA
>JACPDM010000034.1:0-2668 GCA_016184045.1 Micavibrio aeruginosavorus
ACGCGTACGGATCGGGGAACATCCGGACAGAATCCGCCTTGTGCTGGATCTGTCCGGCCCCGTCCAGTACACGCTTGAGGCCCAGCCGGGCGGCGCGCAAATCCGGGTCGATCTGCCGGGGGTCGCATGGGATGCCATGCGCACGTGGCAGGGAAAGACCACGCCGGTTCTTGCGGGCTATGCTGTCGAGGCGCTTCCGGACGGAAAGGGGGCGCGCCTGATCCTGACCGCGCACGGGACAATATCGGCGGGCCTTAACGGGGTTTTGCCGCCGGAAGAAGGGCAAGGCTACCGCTTGTATCTTGATTTAGGAAAATGATAAAATATTATTTCTGCATGGGAAAAATATGACGACGATGAAACAGAGCCCTCAAGCCATTTATTCTTTGCGCAATTTCAACATCCTTCTGGTGGAAGATTATGATTTCATCAGCAAGCTGATCGTTGCCATGCTGAAGGCTTTCGGCGTCGGCGGAGTGACGACCTGTTCCGGTGCGCAGGAGGCTATCGATGTCCTGACCGTCAATCAGGCGCAGGTCCGCAACGGCTCCGCCAAGCCGATCGATATCGTTCTGACGGACTGGATGATGCCGGATGGGTCGGGAAAAGACCTTATGACATGGATGCGCAACCATAAGAACGAATCGATCCGCTTCATGCCCGTCATCATGATCAGCACCTTTACAAGCGAGAGCGTTGTCATGCAGGCGCGGGATCTGGGTGCGAATGAGATTCTGGTGAAGCCGGTCTCGGCCGAGAAGGTTGCTTCGCGGATTCTTTCCATCATCGACCACCCGCGCCCGTTTGTAAAAGCGATTACTTTTTTCGGGCCGGACAGGCGGCGGCGCGACAAGACATGGAAAGGGATCGACCGCCGCAAAACGGATCAAAGCCAGATCGTCCAGCACAACGAAGCCGCCTGAGGCGTCTATTCGTCCAGCGTGTTATGCGTTCCGTCGCAAAAGGGCCTGTTCCCGGTTCTCTTGCACTGGCAAAGCCATGCTTCGCCGTCGCTTTCCGCTTCGAATACATGAGGATTGAAGCTTGTACCTTTATGCGATCCGTCGCAAAAGGGTTGTTTTTGCGATTGGCCGCAGGTGCAGAAAAAATATTTCTTCCCTTTGACCAGAGTAACCTGTGCGGGTTCGCGGGCGGCGATCGCCGGGGTATCGGACATAAAAAACCTCTTGCCTCATTGCATTTTGCGATGCGCGCAGGGTAGAATGGAACATCAGTTTTTGTCCAGATGCATTTTTATGAACACTCCGGTTAAGCAGCGGGCGCAGATCACATATTCCCTCAAGAATTTCACGATTCTTCTGGCGGAGGACTATGAGTTCATGCAAAACCTGATCGGTGGAATGCTGCGGGCTTTTGGCGTCGGCAATATCATGGTCTGCGGCAGTGGGCGCGAGGCCATAGAACTTCTCCAGATCACGGAGTCGCAGACGCGCAGCGGAAACATCAAGGGGATCGATCTGATCCTCGCCGACTGGATGATGCCAGAAGGTTCCGGGCTGGAGTTGATCGACTGGGTTCGCAATCACAAAAGCGACAGGATTCGCTTCACCCCGATCATTCTGGTCAGCGCCTTCACCAGCGAGGACGTCGTTATCGCCGCGCGCGACCACGGCGCGAACGAGGCGCTGGTCAAGCCGGTTTCGGGGGAGAAAGTGGCGGCGCGGATTCTTTCCGTCATCGACACGCCCCGGCCCTTTGTCAAAACGTCCACGTTTTTCGGACCGGACAGGCGCCGCAAGGACAGGCCCTTTCCGGGCGAAGACCGCCGTAAAATGACGGCGACGCAGATCATTACACACGATGAACGCTTGTAAGTAAGAGGAGCGCATATGAGCGAGGACAAACCCCAGGTCGAAATCTATAACCGTATCAATCGCCTGAAAATCAAGGCGGGAGGGACGGCGACAGGCGGTCCCGGCAAGATCGACCAGAACTCGATCGACCGAGCCAACGCGGTCCTCCATAAAATGTCCGAGCAATATCCTGATGAGATCAAGAAGTGTCTTGAGGATCTGAACGGCCTTTGGAACGAGACGAAAGCCATGGCCTCTGACAAGCGCAGCGCGAACGCCCGGGCGATCTCCAATGTCGCCAACCAGATCAAGGATCTTGCAGGGACGTTCGGGTTCGATCTGATGGAGTATTTTGGCGAATCCTTGCGCGATTACATCCTGAATATCGATCTGAGCCAGAAAGAACAGGTCATTATCGTTCAGGCCCATATCGATGTGATGCAGGTCGCCTATAGCCAGAACCTGAAGCATCAGGAACACCCGCTGGGCGAGGAGCTAAAAAAGACGGTTGCCGCCGCTATCGCCAAATATAGTTAATTGTGGGAAGAAAGCCGTTTTTTCCTTGTTTATCATAATCCGGCAGGCTAAAGTCCGTTCCGGCCGCCGGGATACGGTTTCACCAAGGTGATAGGACAAAATGCGTACGCAAAATCAAAGGCATAAGGTTCACCACGTGGTCAGCTGGGTCGCCCTGTTCAGCGCCCTGAGCCATGTTTTCTGCTGCGGCCTGCCGATGCTGATGGGGATTTTGAGCCTTTTGGCCGGTTTCGGGACGTTTTCGACCCTTTTCCCCGGCTTTGACGCCCTGCATGCCCGGTTTCAGGATTATGAACGTCTGCTGATTGCTTTTTCAG
>JACPDM010000034.1:2682-55280 GCA_016184045.1 Micavibrio aeruginosavorus
GGCTGGGGGATGCAGCTTTATGCTGCACGGCATGATTGCCATGATACGGGCTGCCACCATCCTCCTTGCGCGCCGAAAAAACACAATGCGGTCCTGCTTCTCTGGGTAGCGACGGGCATCTTTGCCCTTAATACCGGCATTTTGCTGTTCGCGCACAAACCGCATGCTCCGCACCCGGTAACTGCCGTAGAAGCCGCCCCTTAAGGTCTTCCTTCTTCAAGTCTTTATCTTCGCCCCCAATTTGGCTAATTTGACTCCTTGAAGGGGCGAGGGAAGAGAATGTCGGACAGAGTGCGTTTGATTGTTTCATGGCTGGCATGGCCGGTGCTGCTTGGCGGATGTCTTGCCGCAACGGCGTGGGGCTACAGCATCGGCAAGCCGGTGCTGACGTTTAATCTGACCTATTTTTCTCTTGCTGGGGTTTTGCTGCTGCTCGAATACCTGATGCCGCATGAGCGCAGCTGGCTGGCCTCCGACGGGCAGACCCCGGCCAATATCGCCCATACGCTGCTGAGCAAGGGCACTGTCCAGACCTTGATCGTATTCAGCTCCGTGATCGGCCTTGCCGCCTATGTTACGCCTATGGCTGAACCCGGCCATGGCTTCTGGCCGCGTGACTGGCCGCTCTGGGCGCAGGTCGTCATAGCGGTCTATCTTTCCGAATTCGGGCTCTATTGGGCGCACCGTCTGGCGCATGAATGGCCGCCGCTCTGGCGCTTTCATGCCATCCACCACAGCGTGACGAAACTCTGGGTCGTCAATACCGGGCGGTTCCATTTCGTCGATTCCTTGAAAAGCATTGTTCCCGGCATGATGATCCTTATTCCGCTGGGCGCGCCGATGGAGGTGATAACATGGCTTTCCGCCATCACGGCCTATATCGGCATTCTGACCCACTGCAATGTTGAAATGCGCTTTGGTCCGCTGTCGTGGATATTCAATACGCCGGGGCTGCATCGCTGGCACCACAGCCGCGATCTGCGCGAAGGCAATAAAAATTACGGCGAGAACGTCGTCCTTTGGGACATACTGTTCGGAACGTGGTTTAATGAAAACCGTCGCCCGCCCGCCGATATCGGCATTTCCGAAGCCATGCCGCCGCGCTTTATCGATCAGGTTCTATGGCCGTTCCGCCGCCCGCAGCCTGCTCAAAGCCATGCGCCGGAAGCTGCGGAGTAGGGGTTTCGCATGGGAGTAACTGGCAAAGTCGCTCTGATTACCGGTGTCACCGGGCAGGACGGCGCCTATCTGGCGCGCTTTCTTCTGGATCGCGGCTATGCCGTTCACGGCTTGCGCCCTTATGCCGCCACGGATGACTGCGAACGCCTGAGGGGCGGCCTTCTGGATCGGCCCGGTTTTCACCTGCATCACGGCGATCTGGCTGATTCCGGCAACCTGATCCGCATGCTGCAAGCTACAAAGCCCGATGAAATCTATAACCTCGGCGCGCAAAGCCATGTTGCGGTGAGTTTTGACGTGCCGGAGCAGACAGCAGACGTCAATGCGCTCGGAACATTGCGGTTGCTGGAGGCGATCCGCGCCCTGAATATGCAGGACAAGGCGCGGTTCTATCAGGCGTCCAGTTCCGAAATGTTCGGGAATGCCCCCGCGCCGCAGGATGAAAATACGCCGTTTTCCCCTTGCAGCCCTTATGCTGCCGCCAAGCTTTATGCCTACTGGATCACGCGCACCTACCGGCAGGCTTACGGCGTTTTTGCGTGTAACGGCATCCTCTTCAATCACGAAAGCCCCTTGCGCGGAGCGGAGTTCGTCACGCGCAAGATCGCCCGCGCCGTGGCGCGCGGGGAGTCTTTGGCGCTCGGCAATCTCGATGCCTGCCGCGACTGGGGCCATGCGCGCGATTACGTGCGTGGCATGTGGATGATGTTACAGCAGGACGCGCCGGACGATTTCGTGCTGGCAACAGGGAAGAATCATAGCGTGCGCGATTTTGTCGTTGCCGCCTTTGCCCATGCCGGTACGACCGTTACATGGTCCGGCGATGGCCTGGCGGAGAAGGGGATTTGCGCCCGCAGCGGCAAAACGCTGGTGACGGTCGATCCCCGATTTTTCAGGCCTGCGGAGCTGCACAGTTTAAGAGGAAACCCCGCCAAGGCGAGGGAGAGGCTCGGCTGGGTTCCTGAGCACACGTTTGAAACTCTGGTTGCGGAGATGGTCGATGCCGAAGCCGATTTGATGCGTGGAGGACGGCATGACGTTCTTGCTGCGGAATAGGCGGATCTGGGTCGCCGGGCATGGCGGTCTTGTCGGGTCTGCGCTGATGCGCCGCCTTGCGCGGGAGGGTTGCGACCTTCTCACCGTGGACCGGCGGACGCTCGATTTGCGCGATCAGGCCGCGACGGAACGCTGGATCAAAAGCAACCAGCCTGACGGAATCATCATGGCCGCGGCCACCGTCGGCGGAATCGAGGCCAACCGCCGCCATCCGGCGGAATTTCTGTACGACAACATGATGATGTCGGCGAATGTCATTCATGCCGCCGCGCAGCGCGGCGTTTCAAAATTGCTTTATCTCGGATCGTCCTGCATCTATCCGCGTATGGCCATGCAGCCGATCGTGCCGGATGCGCTCTTGACGGGCCCTCTGGAGCAAACCAATGAAGCTTATGCCATCGCCAAGATCGCGGCGATTAAACTGGCGCAATATTACCGGATTCAGCACGGTTGCGATTTCATCTCGGCCATGCCCTGCAATCTTTACGGCCCTGGGGATCGTTTTGATGCGCTCAATTCCCATGTTATTCCGGCGCTGATGATGAAGTTCCACGAGGCCGTAAGGCGGGGCGACAAAACGGTGCGTCTTTGGGGGACGGGCTCGCCTTTGCGTGAATTTCTGCATGTGGATGATCTGGCTGAGGCGCTCGTTTTTCTTTTATGCGAATATAGCGGCGATTCCCCGGTCAATGCCGGGTCAGGGCAAGAAATTTCCATTCGCGATCTGGCCGCGATGATGGCAGACGTGACCGGGTATTCCGGCAGGATCGAGTTCGATCCCGCCATGCCGGACGGAACGCCGCGCAAGCTTCTTGATTCCGGCGTTTTGCATGGAATGGGCTGGCGTCCTTCAATCGCCCTGCGCGACGGTCTGGCGGCGACTTACGACTGGTACCGGAAGACGGGGGGATTGCGTGCAGCCTGACCACGCCTTGCAGGCTGTCGTTCCGGTCATTCTTTGCGGCGGCACGGGGCGGCGATTGCGGCCCCTCTCCCGCCCCCGGTGTCCAAAGCCTTTTCTCCGCCTGTACGGCAGGCATACGATGTTCCAGCAGACGATGCTGCGGGTACGCGATTGCGCTGCGCCTGTCATTATCCTCAACCATGAGCTGGCAGAACGCGCCCGCGCCGATATGGCGGAGGTCGGGGTTGCGCCAGCGTTGGTCGTAGCAGAGCCGCGCGGACGCAATACCGCACCAGCGCTGGCGGCAGCGGCGCTGATGATGCCGCCGGACAGTCTATTGCTCATCCTTCCTTCCGATCACTGGATCGGCAATCCGGAGGCGTTGCTGCAATCTATCGGGCGTGCCGCGCCCCTGGCGCAAAAGGGATGGATTGTCGCCTTTGGGGTGCGCCCAACGCGCCCGGAAACGGGATTCGGCTATATCCGGCGCGGCTCAATGATTGAAAACGGGGTTTTTCGCATCGACCGTTTTGTTGAAAAGCCGCCGCGCGCTATCGTCGCTTCGCTCCTTCAAGACGGCGCCAGCGACTGGAATAGCGGCATGTTTCTGCTGTCTGCAGGGGCCGCCCTGTCGGAGCTCGAATGTTTTGAGCCCGGCCTTTTATCCGCGGTGAGAAACGCAGTCCATGAAGGGGGGCTCACAGGGGATGGCATACGCCTCGGGGACAGATTTTCCGTCGCGCCGCCGCTTTCCATCGATGTTGCCGTCATGGAACGCTCGCAAAAAACGCTGGTTGTTCCCGTTGATATGGACTGGTGCGATCTGGGCACGTGGCGGTCCGTAATTCGTCGCTATTTCAGGGCATTTTTTAAGCTCTTGCGCTTGCACTGCATCATCGTTTAGCCTGTGAGGCATCATGTGTCCGATCTCTCTTGTTCCCTATGTTTGCGGCGCGGGTGCGTCTGTACCGGGATGTGAATACGGCCCGCTTTACGCACGCGATCACGGCCTGACCGAGCGTTTGCAGAATGCAGGCATCGACGCCGTCTGGGTGGTCGACCCGCAGGCGCACTGGTCTGGCCCCTACGGGCAGGTCGCCCATGCAGATCTGCCGCCGCGCGGCTCGCCCGAGCGCTTTGAGATCGTCGCATGGCATTGCCAGTCATTGGGCCGCAATGTCGCGGCAGAATTGCGGAATGGCAATCGTGTCGTCACCATCGGCGGCGACCACAGCATGGCTGCCGGATCTATCGCCGGAATGGCGGAAGCCTTTGGCCCGGAGGCAAAGATCGGCGTCATCTGGATCGACGCCCATGCCGATCTCAACACCTTCGAATCGTCGCTCTCGAAGGCGCTTCACGGCATGCCCGTCGCGGCGTTTCTGGGAATTGATAAATCGCTTGCGCCGCTTGGTCCGGCGAAGGCTGTTGTCATGCCGGAAAACGTGATTTATGCGGGTCTGCGCGATGTTGATGCGGCGGAATACGATATTGCCGCTGCGCACGGAATTCGCCTGATGAGCATGGATGATTTGCGCGCACAGGGCATTGCACAGGCATTGCAGGATTCGGTGACGCAGCTGGCTGGCCGTTGCGACCACCTTGTGCTCTCGATCGATCTGGACGCATTCTCCCTGGATGATGCGCCTTCTGTCGGGACGCCTGTTCCCGGCGGGTTTAAGCCGGAAGAAATCGTCCCGGTCCTCGCCGGGATTGTCCGGACCCATGCGATTGAAATGGTCGAAATTGTCGAATTCAATCCGCAGCTTCCGGGTGCGGAGAAAACATACGATTTTCTGGCGCAGATGCTATGTGACCTTCTGCCTGCCCGCATCGTGCAAAAACGCTGAAATCCGGTCCTAATCCCCGATACGCCGCATGGTGATGAAGGTGACGTTCCCGCCATATTCAATCTGGCCAGTCATCTGGATCTTGTCGCCCTTGCGCATCAGTTTCAGCGTCGATGTATATGTTACGGGCTGGCGCGAGGGGGAGCCGTCGGGCCGTAGCAGGGAAAAATCGGGGTCCGCGTCCGTCGGGTCGGCAACTGCGACCATTTCCACTTCGGTTTCGCCCAGAACGCGGAATGTACTGGTCCACAGGCAGTTTGCCTTGTCCCTGCGGCTGGTTTGGCTATTGCGGATTTCCGTGATGCCGTCGCTTCGCATCTCCAGCGGTCCCTGATAACTGGTGGTGCTGGTGATCTGGTACTGGCCATCGAGTTCGTGGCTGGTCATGGCTGAAACTCCCTTTTACCCGCAAAGTGTCGCGAAATTCAGGGAAAAAGGGAAGGGGAAAACATGTTCGTGAAATCAGGGCTGGCCCGGGGTCGGCTTTGGCATCTTGACCGTGAAAACCTGATCGACGATCCCGCTTTCGGCGGCATAGACGCTTCCGGTCTGCATAAAGACGTTTTCGGCAATTTTCGTCAGCCGCTCAACCGAGGGCCGGAGAGAGGACATGACAATGAACTCCTCGCCCTTTTCAAGGAAGAAGGAATGCGTTTTTCCTTCAAGGCAGATTTCAAATTTCTGGTCCGGTTCCGCGATCAGCTTGTGCGCGACCTGCCCGGCGCGTTCCAGCCATTCGGACTCATAGTGGAAGAAACCGGCAGACGCCTTCAGCCCCTTGATGCCGCGGGAATGATCGACGATGATCCGCATGATGTTTTCGATGAATGGGGCAAGATCCTCGTTATAAGCCTTTTCAAGGGTATTTGCGCTGCTGTTCGAGTCGTAACCGAGCAGGACTTTACCGCCATCGCCGGCCAGTTTGGCAAAGCCGCCGATAAATTCGCCCATCGCATGATTGGGGAACCAGTCAAGCGGGGCATTCGGCACGTTGGAAACAAGCGATCCGGTTGAAAACACAGTCGTGTTCGGGCGCGGCGGCAGGACGGAGACGGCGTTGCGGAAATCCATTTCATGGTTCTGCACGCGGATTCTTCGCCCGCTGCTGCGGGAATAGTCGCGGACGATTTTGGCCGCCTGCTTGTTGAATTCGGCGTTTACGTCGACGAAATGCACTTCTTTCAATTGCGGAAGAAGTTTTAAAATCTGCATTTCCTTCTGGTCGAAGGACTCGCCCGGGCCGGGGCCGACGATGATGGCGCGTTCGGTTCCGGCAAGGTCCTGCGCGATAGCGGCCTTGTTGGCGGTGATGTTGCTGATTTCACCGGAATGCAGGGAATAATTGTCGTTCACCTGCATGAATTTCTCATACAGCTTGCCGCCGCCGTTCAGATAGGCGATGTCGCCAAGGTGGCCGCGCTGGTCGCGCTTGAACAGGTCAAGCGCCGCGTGCGTGACGGCGTTTTTGAAATCTGCCTGACCCTGCCCCTTGCTGCCAAAGCACCATGGTTTGAGGTTCGGCTTCTTTTTAGCGTTTCGTTTTACCATCACTTACACTTTTGAGTGCAGGGGAAATCGTGTCTGTCGGCGTGGCGCGGCGCCACATATCGGCAAACTGGACACGGTAAGCCTCCGCAATAGAGGGGTACTCCATCTTGATAATCGTGATTTCCGCGTCGAACAGGATGATCGCCAGCTTGTCGTCATAGACATAGAACGGCACGGACGCGAACAGATCGCGGGGGATCCAGCGGTACTCTGCATAGGATGATCCGGGAATGTAATTGTCCCCCTCGCGGATCAGGATCTTATAGGTCACTTTGTTGACAAGCTTTTGCATGCGCTCGATATGCGTATCGGCGTATGCGCCAAGATGCTTGATAAACTGGCGCTCATCGACATTGCTGACCAGAATTTCGCCTTCATAGCCGTCTTTGACCGCATCGTAGATGTCGTCGTAAAAATCGATCAGGCCGTTATGCCCCTTGAAGATGCGGATGTCGCCTGTTTTAAGGCGGACGCCATCGGTGCCGAGGAATTCGATCCCGGCATTCTCAAAGGATTTCTGGATTGTCTGGAGGGTATTTGCGCGCGGGGTGCTCTGGCCGTTCTCGATACTGCCGATCGACGTTGCCGAGATTCCGGTGCGGTCCGCAAGATCGGACTGGCTCCAGTTCAGAATTCCACGCGCGCCGCGAATTTGTGCTGTTGTTATCGGCATAGACTTTGCTTTTCCCAAAGTTTAAGGACGCCTGTTCGTGGCAACATTTAACGTAGTCCCGTGGATAAGTGCAATATAAAAAGTGGCTGAAAGGTGAAATTTTTTTCATAAAAATTCAGACTATGGAAAAACATTGTTAAAAAACAAGGGCTAACCCCAAAATTCTTGAAGTTTACGAAATATGACCGGTTGCAGGGGGCGGAGGGCGTCAGCGCCCTTTAAACCAGCCCCTCACGCCGCAGCAAGGCGTCAGGGTCCGGCTCTCGCCCGCGGAAGCGCACATAAAGGACGCGCGGATGTTCACGCCCCCCTTGCGACAGGATATGGGCCTTGTACTCGTCGGCCGTTTTGCGGTCATAAAGCCCGCGCTCTTCAAACAGCTCGAAGGTGTCCGCGTCCAGAACTTCCGCCCATTTATAACTGTAATACCCGGCGGAGTAGCCCCCGGCGAACAGATGGCTGAATGCGACCGAGCTTGGCCCGGCCATGCGCTTGAAGAGGGTGGTGTCCGCCGTGGCCGCGTCCTCGAAGGTAGCGACATCCGTGATTGATGCCGGGTCGGCGGTATGCCAGGCCATATCCAGGAATCCGAAATTCACTTGGCGCAGGCCCGCCCATCCGCTCATGAAATTTTTGGCGGCATTCAGTTTTTCGATCAGGTCGTCCGGGATTTTCTCGCCGGTCTGGTAATGTTTGGCGAAGAGATCGAGAGTCTCCTTCTTGTAAGCCCAGTTTTCCTGCACCTGTGAGGGAAGCTCGACGAAGTCCCACAGCACGTTGGTTCCCGCGAGGGATTTGTACGTGACGTGGGAAAGCATGCCGTGCATGGCATGGCCCATTTCATGGAACAGGGTCGTAACTTCGTCAAAGGACAGCAGCGACGGCTGGTCTTTGGTCGGTTTTGTGAAGTTGCAGACGATGGCGATGACCGGGCGGTGCACCGCGCCCGCGAACAGGCCCTGATCGCGGAAGCTGGTCATCCACGCGCCGTCTTTCTTTCCTTCGCGCGGATAGAAATCGGCATAGAACGTGCCCATGAACGCATCCGTTGCGTCATCGAAGACGTCATAGGCGACGACATCCGGATGCCAGACCGGATAGCTCTTGTTTTCGGTGAAACGCATCCCGAACAGGCGGGTGAAATGCTCGAACACCCCGGCCAGAACGCGGTTCAGCGGGAAATAGGGGCGCAGTTCTTCCGATGAAAAGGCGAACAGGCTCTCGCGCATTTTTTCGCTGTAATAGGCGATATCCCACGGCATCAGCTCGTCCGGCCCACCATGGTTCTTGGCGAAGTCGCGCAGGGCTGCAAGGTCTTTCAACGCCGCAGGTTTATAGGCTTTTTTCAGGCGCTCGAGAAAGACCATCACTTCTTCCGGTTTTTCCGCCATGCGTTTTTCCATGACGTAATCGGCGTGGGTCTTGTAGCCGAGGATTTGCGCGCGCTCATGCTTGAGGCGCACGATCTCCATAACCAGCCCGCTATTGTCGTGCTGATCCTTCCAGGCGCGGCTGCCGAAGGCGCGCCAGATTTTTTCGCGCAGGGTGCGGTCATCCGCATACTGCACCACGGGCATATAACTGGGGACGTCGAGGGTAAAGAGCCATTTGTCTTTCTGGCCCTTGTGCTCGGCCATTTCCCTGGCAATCGCCCTGGCGGTCGGCGGAATGCCGGACAGCCGCGATTCATCGTCGATCCAGAGCTCGAAAGCTTCCGCCGATTTCCTGACATTGTTCGAAAAATCGGGGCCAAGAACCGAGAGGCGTTCGTTCAGTTCGCGCAGCCGGGCTTTTTTCTCCGGAGGCAGAAGCGCACCGCTGCGCACGAATCCCTTGTAAGTTTCCTCGAGCAGTTTGTGCTGCTCGGCGTTAAGGCGCAGGGCGTCTCGGGAATCCCATACGGCCTTGATCCGCGCGAACAAGTCGGCATCCAGCGCGATGTCGCTGGAGAAATTCGATGTCAGAGGGCCGATTTTTTGCGAGAGTTCCTGCATGAAATCGTTCCCCGCGGCGGAGAGCAGATTGTAAAATACGCCTGTAACCTGATCCAGCGTCTCGCTCGCCGTTTCCAGGGCGATAATGGTGTTCTCTAAATCCGGCTTGCCCGGGTTTGACTTTATCGCCTCGACATTGCGCCGCGCCTCCGCGATCGCGGCCTCGACCGCCGGCAGGTAATCCTTGTCCTGGATGCGGTCAAAGGGCGGCGCCATGTTAGGAAGCGCGAAGACGCCGAGCAGCGGGTTTGTATGCGTCATGCCTTGTATCTGTCCTTTGCTTCTATTTCTTCTTGCCTGTGGTCTGCTGTTCGCCTGCGCCGGGGATGATGGAAACGGCAGTCTGGTCGACGCCGCCTTCCTTGGTTTGCGCGTCGAAGGCCGTTACAGCAACAATATAGGTGCCTGCGCCCGGAAATCTGGCCTTGGCCGTAAATTCTCCCGGGGTGCTGCCCGCCGTCATCGGGGTTTTCCCGGCGATGACAGACCCGATATAGATTGTCGCCTCGACTTCATAACGCCCGGCTTCGGCGGGCTTGCCGTCCATGCCGATGACATGGGCGGTCATGATGACGTCTTTCTCTGCATCGCTGGTCATGACCTGCCCCGGGGTCGGCGTCACCAGATCGACCACAACCCCCGGCAGGGTCATGACGATGCCGTTCCCGGCGGAGTAATCCTTGCCGGGAATCAGCAGCATGTCATGTGTGGCGCTGACCATGCCCTGCTGCTGGGCGAGGGGGCCCATGGCGGTGATGCTCACCGGGGTTGGCCGCGGGAGATCAAGGGAAAGCCCGAGTTTTCCATGATCCGTAACGCCGCTGGCCAGCGTGTCGCCGGTGATTTTGTCGCGCATGGTGACTTGCGCGTTGCCAAGAGTTGTCGCGAATGGCGTGCCGCTGCTGCTTTGAACCATGACGGTAATGGGCGTTTCCTGTTGCGCCATGGCCGGGGCCGCGAAAAGCGTTGCGGCGAGAAACAGGCAGGGAATCAGGGGAAATTTGGGGGGCATCGGAAATCTCCGCGGAAAATGAAAATACATGGCACTCCGGATAGTGTCCGGGTTTCGGCGGGGCAGGTCAAGGGTTTGTGTTTTTCGTAATAGCGCAATCATTTTCCAGAAAATAATAATGCGCCGTACTTCGCGGCGCATCGTCCTTTCTTCCTTTTTCTTTCCGGAAGAATGCTCTTAAATGAAGGCACATAAAAATGAGCGGCTGAAAAAGTCTCGTTACAGGGAGCATCAATGAATCGTTTCTGGGAGAGCCTTCCGGCGCACCTGAAGGAAAATCCGTATTTCCATTTCAGCGAAGAGACCAACTATGTCCCCGCCTGGGATAAAATCCGGGTGGGGCATGCGAAGCCCGCGCTCGATTACGCGGTCGAGTATTTTCGATCCGAGGTACAGCGCATTGCCGACAATCCGTCAGCCCCCACCTTCCGCAACACGGTCGAGGCGCTTGAGAAACCTTTCGGGCTCATCGGCTATCTCTCCCGAATTTTCTTTTGCGCGGCTCCGGCTGACCCCGAAGAGCGTAAGCAGTATGACGCGGTTGAAAAAGATTTCTTTGAGCGCTATCACGAGGTTTTTACTGAAGCCTTCAATAACAGGAATTTGTTCAATCGCTTTGCCGTTCTTGGGCTGGCGATCAATGCCAATGCGCTCAATCTGAATCCCGAAAAGAAAAAACTCTTTGCCATGTATGTGGGCGGTTTCAGGGAAAACGGCATCCATATGCGCCCTGCAAAAAGGGAGCGGATGGTGGCGCTTGAAAAGCAGATCAGCGCCCTGTCCATGCAGGTCCAGCAAAACATGCGCAGGGCGGAAGAGGAATCTTTCCTGACGGTCGGCGATCGGTCGCGCCTCTCAGGCTTGCCGGATTTCATGATCGACAATGCGCGTCGGCGTGCCGAAGGAAAGGGATTGCCCGGACAATACATGTTCGGGATTACGCATGAGGTTTACAGCACGTTCATGCGCTCGGCGGATGATCGCGAGTTGCGGCGGCAAATGCGGGAAGTGTACAACAATGCCGGGGTTTCCGGCCCGTATGACAATCGCGCGGCCATCATAAAGTTGATCGGCCTTGAACACCGGCACGCGCGTCTTAAAGGTCACGCGAATCCTGCGGCGCTTACGCTGCAATATAATATGGCGCGGGATGCGAAAACCGTTTCCCGCTTTCTTCTTGGGCTGCGTGACGCAGCAAGGCCTGCCGCCCTGCGTGAAATGGATGTGATCCGGGATTTCGCGCGGCGTCAGGGTATCGATACGCTTGAGTCGTGGGATATAGACTACTACGAAGAAAAGCTGAAAAAAGCAGTTCTTGGCTACGATGAAGAGGAATTGCGCCCCTATTTCGAGCTTGAAAATGTTTTGCAGGGAACCTTCCGCCATTTTGAAAAACTTTTCGGGCTGCGCTTCATTCCCAATGAAACCTATCCAAAGCTCCATCCCGATATCCGGACCTATGATGTCATAGGCGCGCGCTCGGGAAAACCCATGGGGGTGATCGCTTTCGATCTTTTCGCGCGCGATGGCAAGCCCGCCGGGATCGCCTGGAACATCAGCGCTTTCCCCCAAGGCTTTTTTGAAGGGAAGGTTCGCCGCGCCGTTGACATGGTGGTCGCGAAGTTTCCAAAGAGCGAACCCGGAAAGCCGAACCTTCTGACCCACGACGATGTCCTGACCATTTTTCACGAGATGGGCCATGCGACCCACAACATGCTGAGTCAGTGCCGTTACGCCAGTTTTTCCGGCACATCCGTCGATACGGATTTTGTCGAGTTCCCTTCCCAGATTCAGGAAAACTGGGCCTTCGAGCCGGCTGTTCTGGACGATTTTGCGCGCCACCACCTGACCGGCGAAAAAATCCCCGATGACATTAAAAAGAAAATCAGGGAATCGCGCAAATTCATGGCCGGGCGCACCGTGCTGAATCGTGCCGCACGCGGATGGCTGGATCTTTCATGGCATACGCGCAATCCGGCGAATATCGATGGCGTCGAATCTTTCGAAGGCAAGGTTCTGCGCAAATTCCGCCTGGGCGGGCACGATCATCCTGTCCTTTCGCCGCGGTTCAGCCATATTTTCGGCGGCGGATATGATGCGGCCTTTTACAGTTATCAGTGGGCGCAAATCATGGATTCCACCATTTTTGCAAAATTCTCACGCGCGGGACTGTATGATCGCAGCCTCAAAGCCAGGTTTCGGCACGCGCTGGAGCAGGGCGGCAGCGGGGATGAGGGTGTTCTGTTTCGCGAATTGAACGGAAGGGCTGCCAACAATAAGGCTTTTCTGCGCTCGCGCGGGCTCCTCGGCAAGGCGTTCAATTATGCCGCCGCCGCCAACGACAATAACCCGCCGCCCGTCCCGGCGAAGGGACCGCGCTTTCCCGATAAAGGAATGGGTTGAAGATTTTGCGTCCACGCGATAAAGCTGGGCCATGATCCGCTCCGACGTTTTTGACGACATCTATTTTTCGCCCGATGACGGGCTGGCGGAAACGCGGCATGTGTTCCTGCAAGGGAACGATTTGCCGCAGGGCTGGAGCGAACGCTCCCGTTTTACGATCGCGGAAACGGGTTTCGGCACGGGGCTGAATTTTCTGGCGGCATGGGATTTGTTTGAAAAAACGGCCGCGCCGGACTCCGTCCTTGACTACGTGTCGTTTGAACTTCATCCCCTGACCAAAGAGCAAATTAGAGAAGCCTTGATGCCGTGGGTGGCGGAATTGGGCAGCAGGATGGATCGTCTTCTGGCATCTTATCCGCTGCGCATTCCCGGCTGGCACAGGGTCGATCTGGGCCGTGTGCGCCTGACGCTGGTTTTTGACGATGTGAATGCGGCGCTGCCGCGCCTTGTCGCTCCGATGGGGATTGATGCGTGGTTCCTGGACGGTTTCGCCCCGGCAAAAAACCCGCAAATGTGGACGCAAACGCTGTTCACGCAGATGGCAAGATTAAGTCATGATGGCACGAGCGCCGCAACTTTCACCGCTGCCGGTTTTGTCCGCCGCGGGCTTGCCGACGCAGGCTTTGCCGTCGAAAAGAAGCGGGGTTACGGACGCAAGCGCGATATGACTGTTGCGCGGTATCAGGGTCGGGCGGCGTGCTTGCCCGCGCCGCGTCCGCGCCGCATTGCGATTATTGGCGGTGGTCTGGCGGGAACATCTTGCGCGCATGTTTTGGAAAAGCGCGGGTACAGCCCGGCTTTGTTCGATGCCGCCTCTGTGCTGGCGTCGGGGGCGTCGGGGAATCCGCGCGGCATCTATAATCCGCGTCTTAGCGCGCAGCGCAGCGCCGAGGCGGATTTTTACATGTCCGGATTCGCGCTGGCGGCACGTAGCCTGCCCGCCGTCAAATGCGGCAGTCTTCACCTGATGACGGATGACGACAAGCGCAAGCGTTTTTATGCGTGCCGGGAGAATTGGAGATGGCACCCCGACCACATGCAGATTCTTTCCGCGCCGGACTCCTCCACGCTGGCGGGGGTAAGAATCGTACAGGAATCTCTTTATCTCCCGGATTCCGGATACGCCGTGCCACCGGATATTTGTCATGAATGGGCGGGCGGGGCGGAGATTCGACTCTCATCTTCTGCGGATTCTTCTTCCCTGAAAGATTTCGATGCCGTGATTCTTGCGAACGGCGTTTCAGCCCGTGATTTCGTATCGTGGCTCCCTGTTCATACCCTGCGCGGCCAGATCGTTCGCGTTCCGGCAACCCCGACCAGTGCCGGGCTTGGGGTCAATATCTGTTTCGGCGGTTATATAAGCCCGGCCGCTGCGGGCGAACATATTGCCGGATCGACGTTTCAAAAATGGCTGTCCACAACCGATATCCGGGAAGAAGACACGCACGACATTCTGGAGCGCACGGCGCAGGCGGTTCCCGATCTTGCTTTCGATGCCGGGTCTGTCAGTTTCGCGCGGGCTGCTTTGCGCTGTTCTTCCCATGATCGCTTCCCGGTCGTCGGCGCGGTTCCGGGGCAGCCGGGATTCTATGTTAGCGCCGGGCATGGCTCTCACGGCCTGGTCTCCTGCCTTGCCGGGGCGCATCTTCTGGCGGATATGATCGAGGAAAACGTCTTTTCCTTGCCGGAGGAAACTGTTAACTTATTGTCGCCGCAGCGTTTTCCCGAAAGGGCGGCGCGCCGAGCGAAAGGCGTGATATAATGAGAATCGCTGGATACGGGGAGTTTCAAAATGTTCAATTTCAAACTGGGCGCCTGCGCTCGCCGGTGGGCCGGGGATGAATCCGGCGCGACGGCAATTGAATATGGCATGATAGCCTGCGGTGTTTCTCTGGCGATTATCGTCGCCGCTTTTTTGCTTGGGGATTCTCTCGGCAGTTTTTTCAGCTCTCTTGCCGGCGACATCACGGATGCTGAAGCCCGGATTGATTGACTGCCGATAGGTTTTGGGGCGGGGCTTTTTTCTTTATCCGAAGTATGCCAGAGTGGCGCTATGTCTGGCGCGATGCTGCAATCCGTTTTTCCTCTCTTGTCTTTTTTTGCCGTGCTTGGCCTTGTGCCTCTGGCGCGGAAAATGGCTTTGAGCTTAGGCTTTGTCGATCAGCCGGGCGGACGCAAGGATCATGCGCAGCCGACGCCCCCTGTCGGAGGACTTGTCATCGTTCCGGTTTTTATCATTCTCTCCGCCCTGTCGGGGGCGGATCCGGCGGGGCAATGGCCTTTCTGGGCGGGCCTTGCGGTGATCATGCTGGCAGGTGCTCTGGACGACCGCTATGCCGTCAGCCCTCGCTGGAAATTCCTCGCGCAGTTTATCGCGGCGCTATTGATCGTCGTTTTCGGCAATGCCCGCGTTGTTTCTCTGGGCGATCTTTTTGGCTTCGGTACGGTCTGGCTCGGGTTTATGCATATCCCGTTTTCAGTTATCGCCAGCATTCTCTTGATCAACGCCATCAATCTGATCGACGGAATTGACGGGCTTGCCGGGGGAAAGAGTTTTATTGCGCTGTTCTGGATGCTGGCGGCCTGCCTTGTCGCCGGGGCGGGGGAGCAGGCGGTTTCAATCGGCATCATGATGGCGGCACTGGCCGGGTTCCTTGTTTACAACATGCGCAATCCTCTGCGCCGCAAGGCCAGCGTGTTTCTGGGCGATGCCGGAAGCATGGCGCTTGGCCTGTCGCTTGCATGGTTCGGAATGACGCTGGGTATGGGTTCCAATCCGGTGATCGTGCCGATTGCGGTGGCGTGGATTCTGGCGCTGCCGATCATGGATACATGCGCGCAATTCGCCCGCCGTGTGGCGCAGGGGCGTCACCCGTTCTCTGCCGACCGCAATCATTTTCACCACCATTTCATCAATGCGGGCGTTTCCGTCGCACGGGCGACGGCAATTATCACGCTGATCGGATTTGTTCTCGGCATGATCGGTATCGGCGGGATGTTGCTGGGCGTGCCGGAATATGTTCTTGCCTATGCCTGGATTGTTACCATTCTGGCGCATATATACATGAGCCTGCGCCCGGCGCGGTTCCGCCGGGTCGTCGCTTTTTTCCTGCGCAGGGATGAAGAACCGTCATGAAGCCTATCTTGCTCTATCTCGTGACGGAAGACTGGTATTTCTATTCTCACCGCCTTCCCATGGCGCGCGCTGCGCGCGATGCAGGGTTTGATGTCGGCGTGATCTGTCATGTTCATCAGCACCGGGAGCGTATTGAGGCGGAAGGGTTTCGGGTCATCCATCTGTCCCTTGAGCGCAGGAGCTTGAATCCGTTTCTGGCGCTGCGACAGATTGCCGCCCTCACGCGAATATACCGGCGTGAAAAGCCGGCCCTCGTCCATCATATCGCGATGAAGCCCGTTCTCTATGGCTCGGTTGCCGCGTGGGTTGCAGGCACCCCGCGTGTTTTGAATGCGTTCGCCGGGCTGGGCTATGTTTTTCGCGCGACGACGCCAAAGGCGCGCCTGATCCGCCCTGTTTTACTTGCCGGGTTTCGCACCCTGTTTCGCCGCAAGGGATTTTGGACCCTGTTCCAGAACGGCGACGATCGTGCCGTTCTGGAACAATCCGGCGTCGTCGTTCATGACCGCACCGCCATTATTCGCGGATCTGGAGTCGATACCGGTCATTATCAGGTCCACGATCTTCCGCCCGCGCCGCCCTTTATCTGCGTCTATGCCGGGCGCATGATCGATATGAAGGGTTTGCCGACTTTGCGGGCTGCGTTTGACATCCTGAAAGATACGGCACCGCATATTCACCTCTGGCTCTGCGGGAAGCCCGATCACGGTACGCCCGGATCATGGGACGAGGAGCGCCTTGCGCAGTGGTGCGGGACGCACAGGAATGTGACATGGAAGGGGCATCAGCAGGATATGGCCCCGATCTGGGCGCAGGCTCATCTTGCTGTCCAGCCGACATGGGGCGGGGAGGGGCTGCCCAAGGCGCTGCTTGAGGCGGGAGCCTGCGGCCGGGCGATGGTGGCTACCGATGTTTCGGGGAACCGCGAAATTGTCATCCCGGGCCGCAACGGCCTGCTTGTTCCGGAGAAGGATGCCGCAGCGCTTGCCGATGCTATTTTGCAAATCGCCTCCGACCCTAGGCGCTGTTCGGCCATGGGGATGGAAAGCCGCAAACTGGTCGAAAGCGATATGTCGGCGCAGGGCGTCGGGCGTCAGATTGTGGCGCTCTATGCGCACATCATGGCCGGGCCGTCAGGTTTTCAGCAGGATTCCGATCCACTGCACAAGATTGAAGGTGCCGTCATTGATAATGATGGCGATCATGGTCAGGAACCATGCCAGTTCCCACGGGATGACCAGAGCATAGACGGCCATATAGGCGCTGAAGGCATACGTATAAAACACAAGAAATAGAATAAACAACTCCAGCTCGCCCCAGCTATACGTGCCGTTTGAGACAATCCAGAAGACCGGGATAAAAATGACCGTTGCCGGTATCGCCAGCCAGTTGCTGGCGATAACGAAGCGGTAAAAGTGCTCTGTATGATCGACGCGCTTCAGAATCCATGCCACGGCGCCGAAGGACAGCATCCATACCAGAAGAGTGCGCATCGCCAGCAGCATGACGACAATGTTCTTTGACGTGGAAGAAACTTCCAGCACGTTTGAAAAGGACAGAGCGATCAGCGATGCGGGAAACAGCAAGGCCGGAATGATGAAGGATTTGACGGCCTGATCGAAAGTGTTCCCGAACCGCTTGGGTCCGGACGGCATGAACAGGGCGACTTCAAGGCAGCCTAAAAGGCTGGATTTAATCTCTTCCTTTGAAAAGGTCATTTCAAGTTCGACCTCACACAACGAATTTTTTTTAATTCATTGTTCATTATAGCCGTTTAAAGTTTAAGTTTTGTTTACGACTGCCTGAATTCGCGGCTTTTTTGAATGATTTCAGAGGGTTCGCTCTCGACAAGACCGTGCTCCAGCGCCAGCCGCCCGTCAAAGACGAAACATGCCCCTTTCCAGCGGCTGTCTTCCTCCGGGATCGTCTCCAGATATTTGAGAATCCCGCCTTTGAGCTGATAGACCTCCTCAAAGCCCTGATTGAGCATATAGCTCGACGCCTTCTCGCAGCGTATGCCGCCGGTGCAGAACATGGCGACTTTTTTGTGCACGTTCGGGTCGAGGTTGTTTTTGACGAAGTCTGGGAACTGGCTGAAATGCCGGATGTCCGGATCGATTGCGCCGTCGAAGATGCCGATTCCGGTTTCGTAGTCGTTGCGCGTGTCGATCAGCAGAACTTCCGGATCGGCGATCAGCGCGTTCCAGTCTTCCGGCGCGACGGCGATTCCGGTCCGCACAGTCGGATCGGCGTCCGGCTGCTTCATGGTGATGATTTCTTTCTTCGGGCGGATCTTGAGGCGCATGAAGGGTTTTTCCTGCGCCGCGGAGTATTTCAGCTCGCCCGCCCTGACGCCAAAAAGGCGGTCGAGGAAATCGATAACCGTATCAAGCTGCCCCGGCATCCCGGCAATCGTGCCGTTGATCCCCTCGGGCGCGAGCAGGATAGTGCCGCAAATGTCATGCGCCTGCAAAAACGCCTTCACCTCCGCGCGCAGGGCGGGAATGTCGTTGAGTTTCACAAAGCGGTAAAACGCGGCAACCTTGTATGTCATGATGGCCTTTATTTAGCGCGGATGCAGGGTTTTGACAATAAATTTGCCCAGTATCCTGTATTCCTCCGCGCGCGGGCTGTCCTTGCGCCAGGCAAGGCCGATCTGGCGGGAGGGCTGCGGCGCGGCAAAAGGCCGGATGGTAATTCCCTGCGGCGGGTTTTTGGCGTCAACCGCCATGGCCGGGAGAAGGGTCGCGCCAAACCCGTGCTGGACCATCTGCAAAAGTGTCGGCAGGCTGGTCGCGCCGAAGGTCCTGCGCTGCGTCTGCGGCTGCAGGCGACAGGCTGCGATGGCGTGTTCGCGCAGGCAATGCCCGTCTTCCAGCAGCATGATATTGTGCGTGTCGAGATCGTCTATTTGCGCCGGGCGCGGGTCGAGCGGTTTTACGCCGGGCATGGCGATGACAAAGGGCTCGGACCAGAGGATCATCTGCTCCGCTCCCGGCGTCGCATAAGGAAAGGCCATCAGGACCGCGTCGATCTCCCGCAATTCCAGCGCCTTGAGGAGGCGGCCTGTCTGCTCCTCCTTCAGCGTCAGGTCGAGGGCGGCATAGTGTTTTTTCAGGGCGGGCAGCAATTGCGGCAGGACATAGGGCGCGATGGTCGGAATGACGCCAAGGCGAAGCCCGCCGCTCAATGGGCTGTGATGGCTGCGCGCCAGCTCGATCATCTGTTCCGCCCGCGACACAAGATCTTTCGCGGGGCGGAGCAATTCCTCCCCCGCGCGGGTCAGGGCGACGCTCCGGCTGGACCGGTCGAAGAGTTTTTGCCCGAGCAGGTTTTCCAGATCGCGCAGCGCACCGCTCAAGGTCGGCTGGGTGACGTTGCAGCGCTCGGCGGCGCGGCTGAAAGAGTTTGTTTCCGTAATGGCGATGAAATACTGGAGCTGGCGCAGGCTGGGGAGGTTTTCCATCGGTTTTTCCTATTATATTGCCAGAATATATATAGGAAAAATCTATCAAAAAACAAGGAAATTCCAATTGGATTTTTTACCCGTCAGGACGCATCTTTTCATCCTGTCCTTCAACTTTCCTACAGGAGAACCAACCATGCTTGGCCTTGGCGACAAACTGCCCGAATTTTCTATCACCGGCGTCAAACCGAAATTCATGAAGCACGAAGAAAACGGCGTGTCCGCTTTCGAGACCATTACCGAAGCCAGCTTTGAGGGCAAATGGAAGGTCTTTTTCTTCTATCCGAAAGACTTCACCTTCGTCTGCCCGACCGAGATCGTCGAGTTCGCGAAACTGAACAAGGACTTCGCCGACCGCGAGACCGTCCTTCTGGGCGGCAGCTCGGACAACGAGTTCTGCAAGCTGGCCTGGCGCCGCGAGCACAAGGATCTTCATAACCTCGATATGTGGATGTTCGCCGACACCAATGGCTCGCTGATCGACGGCCTTGGCGTGCGCGATTACGACGCCGGTGTCGCCCTGCGCGCCACCGTCATTGTCGATCCGCACAATGTCATCCAGCATGTCAGCGTCAATGCCCTGAGCGTCGGACGCAACCCGAAAGAAACGCTGCGCATCCTCGACGCCCTGCAAACCGACGAGCTTTGCGCCTGCAACCGCCCGGTCGGCGGCGAGACGATCGACCTGAAAAAAGCCGCATAAGGTGGCAAAAACAGAATGGTGGTGAAAGCCACCATTCGATTTTTCCCACCCCCCGCGTATCAAGGAGAGCCGCCATGTCTATCGAGACCCTGCAAAACCGTCTTCCCGACTATGCCAAGGATCTGCGCCTCAATCTCTCGACCCTTGCGGCGGAGGAAATCCTGTCCGCCCAGCAGAAATGGGGCACGTTCCTTGCCACCGCCATGGCGACCGGCAATGCCGAGGTGATCGCGGCGATGGAAACGCTGGCGGCCCAGAATATGTCCGCAGAAGCGATGACCGCCGCCCGCGCCGCCGCGTCGATCATGGCGATGAACAACATCTATTATAAATTCGCCGGAACGATGGGCGGCGATTACCAGACCATGCCCGCGAAATTGCGCATGACCGTGATCGGCAATCCCGGCGTTGAAAAAGTCGATTTCGAGCTGTGGGCGCTCGCCGTGTCCGCTATGAACGGCTGCCAGTATTGCGTCACGGCGCATGAAGCCGTCTTGACCAAGGCGGGAATAAGCCGCGAGCAAATCCAGGCCGCCGCCCGCATCGCCGCGGTCGTCGGCGCGATTGCCGCCACGCTCGGCGCCGAAGCCGCGCGCGGCGCTCAAATCGCAGCAGCCGCATAAGCTTCTGCCCGGCCTGACAATCTCAAAACCCCGGAGCCCGCATGGGTCCTCCGGGGTTTTTGCTCTTGAAGGGGGCGCTTGCGTATTGCTAGGCTCCTTTTTGTATTTTCACAAAAGGCATAGATCAAAATGAGCAAAACCATCGCCAATGTCATTCACGGCCTGATCGGCCTTGCGACGCTGCCCCTTAATGAACGGCAAAAGGACAAAACCATCGCCCGCGTGGCCGAAGACGTCACGCGCCGCAGCCGCCGCATCGTTGAAACCGCGCGCGGGCCGCTGTCGTTTTACGCCATGCGCGGCCACGGCACGATCAGCGCCGTGCGCAATTTTCACAACGAAGAACCAGAAACGCTGGAATGGATCGATACCTATATCAAACCCGGCGACGTCTTTTGGGATATCGGGGCGAATATCGGTCTCTATACGCTTTATGCGGCACTGAACCCGCAGGTTACGGTCTATGCGTTCGAGCCGAGCGCGCTGAATTTTTCGCTGCTGGTCGAGCATATCCATCTCAACAATCTCGACCGCAATATCAATCCGCTTTGCGTGGCGCTGGGCAACGAAACGAAAATCGGCCACCTGATGATGAACGATTTTTCAACCGGCCATGCCGGGAATGCGCTGGACAAGGCAGAGACGCAGTTCCTTGAATTCAAACCTGTATTCCGGCAATCCATCCCCGCCTTCACCGCCGATGATTTCCGCCGCCTTATGAACGTGCCCGCGCCGGACCATATCAAGCTGGACGTGGACGGCATCGAGGACCTGATTCTGGCCGGGGCTCCGGAAACCCTGCGCCACGTCAAATCCCTGATCATCGAGATCGAAGGCCGCAATGTCGATAACGTGCGCGATGGGATCGAAAAGCCGCTTTTTGCCGCCGGGCTGAAGGAAGACGAACGCTTCCGCGCCAAGGGATCAAAACGCAATCGGCTGTTTGTCAGGGCGTAGCGCATTGTTTTTAAAGGGTGATTCGTGCATTCAGTTCGTTCGTCGCTTTTTCCAAGGCGTTTTATGATTTTTCGGAAAACAAAACGGGAGTGTGCAAACGCACCTCTCCCGTTGATGGGATCATCCTACCACAGGTTAGTGCTGCGGTTCGAGAAAAATCCCGGCAGCCTTCCGGTTCGAATTGTTTCTTTCTTGCGGCGGAGATACGAGGAGCGTGACGTAACGCAGAGAAACTTTACGGGATGATCGAAAATTCGGCGAGGAGGGGGTAATGGTCGGAGCCCATCGGAGGGAGGCGTCTTATCCGGGTCAGGCGGAATCCATCGCTGAAAAGGATGTGATCGATTGGAATCTGGAGAAGTGAAAATTTGTTAAATGAAGGCCATGTAGGAATTGGCCCCAAGGCATCATAAGAAAGATTTAATCCGGTCTTTCTGAGCAATCGGCGCAGAAAGGGAGAGTATGGCGTTGTATTGAAATCACCTGAGTACAAGATGTGACTGCTGTCTTCTTGCATGATATTTTTTGAGATGATTTCTAATTCAAGATTCCTTTCGGTCCAGTTTTCATTCCCCATTGGCATATGCGGGTGCATGGCAAATAAAATGATGGGTTCATCAATATCCGGCACAATAACAGAAGCACGAACATAGTTATTGTCATAGTTTAAATCATCAAAACCATGAACGGTAACTTCCTCCATAGGAAACCGGCTGAGGATGATGATCCCCAAGGGGAAGAGAAGCCATTCGGGGTTTCTGTTTAAATTTACAGACTGATAGGGATATATCTCACGCAGGCCGCCTGTCATTTCGGCCACGGTCGGGTTTGATTCTTGCAATACAACGATATCGGGCTTGTGATTAACAAGATAAGCCTTCAGATCATCATGGGTTGTCTGGGTTGCATGACGATTATATTGCAGGACCGTTATTGTTGAGCCAGAGGTGTCCGGGTTTCTGAACTGCTGGACAGAAAATATTTCACTGAAACAAAACAGGGCGATAACAACAAGCAAGGCTGTTGTTTTCCATTCGCGGAGGGAAATTACAAATGGAAGCAATACCAAAGTGCTTATAAGGTACTGAAACGTAAAATGACTAAAAAGATCCAGTGCCCAGTGATAGGATGCGAACGCGGACGCCCCATAAGCCGCAGCCAATAAGAAGGCCAATATTGCGGGTACGCGCCGGATATCTTTTTTGATGTTTTCTGAAACGCGCATTTATCGGATTTCTTGTATTTCCTTCAGTTCGTTTGTCGTTTTTTCAAGGCGTTTTTCAAATCTTCCGGAAAACCGGGGCGTGCGCACGCACCTCTCCCGTTGATGGAATCAGCGTAACACGGGGCAGGGCGAATTTTCGAGGAAAATCCGCTGCTTGCTAGAACGCAAGAGAGGTGAATGTCTATGCGCTCAGCGCGTGAATCGCCATAACCGGATATTCGGCGGCGAAGGCTTCGTCGAGGCCGGCTTCCTGGCGCATCAGGCGCATGAAGATGGGGCCGAGGATCATATCGACGGCCATTTCGGTGTTGAGGGCTTCGCTGAATTCGCCGGATTTCTGGCCGTTGAGAATGGTCTGGCCGAAAGCGTTGCGGCGGCTTTGCATGTAAAACTGGTTGAATTGCTCCAGCACCTTGGCATCGGATTGCGCCTCGGCCAGAAGGTCGGCGATGATCTTTCCGTTGCGCCCGCGCAACTGGCGCATCAGGCGGTCGAGCTGGCGGGCCAGATTTTCCGACGGGGTTTCGTTCCCGGCAGTCAGCATGTGCATGTCGAGCTGTTCGGCGAAGGCTTCGATCACCACCGCGACCTTGTTCGGCCACCAGCGATAAATCGTGGTCTTGCCCACGCCGGCCTTTTTGGCGATCGCTTCGATCGAGAGGTCGCGCACGGACGTATGGGTCATCAGGCGGCGCGTCGCATCCAGAATCGCCAGGCGCGAGGCTTCGCTGCGCGGGCGTCCGGCGCTGCGGGCGGAGGATTCGGTATCGGAAACGGGAAGCGACGCGGTTTGATTTTGCATGGATTGCCTTGGCCCCATAAAAGAGAATTTTAAAGACGAAGCTCTATAGCGGAGGCAAAACGGAACGGCAAGTATTAAATAAACTGCCCGTGAAAATAAAGATTTTTCAGCAAGATAGACGGGGTTTTCAGGTTATTGCCGGGCCGTGGGTTGCCGGGTGTGGCGCAGGGCCTGCCAGACGCGGAACATGTCGTTTTTGTAAAAATCGATATCTTCCGAGGGGTGCGGCATGGCCTGATATACGGCATCGCCGCTGATGTAACGGACGCCGGCCTTGGCCAGGATTGCCGCCGTCATCGGGTCGTTGACGCCAAGGGCGAAGGTCTGGCGGATCAGGTGCTTTTTGGCTTTGGCGATAAACTGCCGGGCTTCGCCGGGGATGCGGATCTCGGAATCCTGCGCGCCGTTTCTGGACGGCGGCTCAAGCAGGAAGCCGATATTGTCGAACCCTGCCCGCCGCAGCGTGTCGAAATCTGCGTTGGCGCTCAAGGGCAGTTGCGCGCAGAGAACGCGCCCGTAATTTTTCAGCGGCGCGGCGAACTGGCTGAGACTGGCCCACGGGGCGTAGGGAGGGACGTCAAGGACCATGAACAAAATCCGCTCTTTCATCGAGTCGGTGATTTTCTGGTACATGGTCCTGTATTTCACCTTGGTTTCGACATTGAACAGGCTGTCGTAATGCACGGGGCAGATGATGCCGAATTTTCCTGTATCGTCCGGGTGGCTGTGCAGCCAACCGATCACGCTGGCGAGAATGGCAAGGTCGAAAAGTCCCCTGCGCGCCGCGCCCTGCCCGTTGTAGAGGGCCTTGTGGCTGAGGATGCTGCTGCCTGATCCGTCCCGGTTTGCGGCAAGGCAGAGATGCGCGGTCAGCCGCCCCTTGTAATGATCCCATACGGGCAGGTAGCACACGGCGCTGAACGCTGCGGCGCTCAAGTCGATGCCGAGGTCGAGCGCCGCGCGCGGCTGGCGGATTCCGGGGGCGGGTTCGGGGTCGATCAGGGTCTTGCGCGCCGAGGCGATCTGATCCTGCAAGGTCTGCGGCGGCTGCGCCTGCGGGACGGGCGCATAGAGCTGCGGCGCATTGTCAGGACGATTGTCCAGAACGGTCAGGCCGTCTTCGCCGCCCGCCCGGACGGGAACGATGGCGCCCGTGATTTCCAGCCCCGCAAGCTCGTCTTCGAGGGCGATGTTTTTGCGGATCTCCGCTGCGATCAGCGCGACGCGGAGGTCGTTCACGGCAGGGTCCTGCTCGGCAAAGAGGATGATGTAGCTTTCATTGCGATAGCGCAGGTAGAAATCACCGGGATTGATATAGCGGCAAATCGCGTCTTCGCAGATTTTGTAAATGACGGGCTTGAATCCGTCCCATCGCTTTCCCAGGCGTTGCCGCACCTTTTCCAGACCAATCAGCTGGAGCTTGCCGGAGAGGATCAGGTCCTGCTTTTGCAAGAGTTTCTGCGTAAGGTTTTCGAGCGCGGCCTGTTTTTCCGGGGTCAGTTTTCTCCGCGCTCCGTTCTTGTCGCCATAGGAAGACCCGGCATGGCGCGGCCTTGCGTCAGATCCGCCTTGCCCGCGGATAAACTGGCGGACGTAATTTCCGATCTGCTTCAGCAATGAGGTTGCGGCCATCATTGCTCCATTTCATCGGCTTTGCAGGGCTTAAGTCAATGAAAAGCCCGCATGGCATACGCATGCAGGCAGTTCATGATTTGCAAATTTTTTATATCTGTTTATTGCGTCGCAGACTGGAATGTTCGCGGAGCGGGGTCGACGACGCTGATTTGTCCGCCGCGCATCTCCAGAATCGCAAGGCCGCGTTCGGCAAGGCCGTCGGCGCGGAAGCGGAATATGCCGTCGATGCCGGCAAACCCGTTCGGGTTGGTGATCGCGGCGCGATCGAAGGCCGGCACGCCGCGGCTGCTTAATCCCGTCTTGGCAAGAACGGCGGCGAGCGCCGTGGCGTCATAACCGAGGCTGGCAAGACGCGGCGGCGTCATGCCATAGGAATCGCGATATTTGCTCTCGAAAACGGCGCGGGCTTTCGGGTCCGGGGCGGCGAACCAGCCGCCGTTCAGGTTGGTTTCGCGCCTTAGCGCATCATCGTCCCACAGGCCCGTGCCAAGGCGACGCACCTGCGCGGGGTCGAGTTCGTAATAACTCATCAGGTTGGAAATGGTCTGCGCGTCGCTGCCGCCGACGGGCAGGAAGACGGCGTCGAAAGGCGGTGGCGCGAAAGTGCCGTTGGCAAGCTTGCGCGCGCCGATCCGCGAGAAATTCTGCATCGGCACGGAAAGGCCGGTATCGCCGGGATGAAAGCGCAGGGCGTCAACCGTGGCGATCCCGTTTTGCTGTGCGGCTGCGCTATAGGCGATCATCACCGCGTTGCCGTATTCCGTCTGTGGGGCGATGACGCCTATGCGCCGGATTCCTTTTGACGCGGCATAGCTGACGACCCGCTGCACCTGGCCGAAGGGCATAAATCCCATAACGAAGGTATTCTGTCCGGCCTGCTTCCAGTCGGTGGTAAAGGCGACGACGTTGATATTCGAAGCGGCGGCAATCGGTGTAACGGCGCGGACTTCCTCGGCAAAAAGCGGGCCGAGGATCATCTGTGCGCCTTCATGGATGGCCGATTGCGCTGCGGCAGCCGCGCCGGAAGCCGTGCCTTTCGTATCGCGCGGCATGAGTTCGAACGTGTCCGCGCCGACGTCAAAGAGTGCAAGTTGCGCCGCGTTGAGGATGGCTTCGCCGACATCGGCGCTGCTCCCGCTCAACGGCACGAGAATGGCGACCTTGACCGGGGGCAAGGCGGCAGGCGGCGGGGCTACGGGCGGGATTTGCATCTGCGTCCCGGCATGGCCGAAGGTCGCGTTATAGGCGCCGGTGCCTGCCGCGGGCGGCACAGGTTGCTGCATGTCAGGCAGGGCTTGCGCGGTCACGGCGGCAGGGGGTGTCTGCCCGGTGATCCATTGTTCCTTCTGCGCGATGCTGTCCGGAGCGGTCTGCGCCTCCTGCACCTGACCGCCGCGGTTCCACGGATCGCCGCTTTGTTGCGTAGAGCCGGTGCCAAGGCACCCTTGCAGGGAAAGGACGGCGATAAAGGCAAAAAATAAATTTCTGATCATGGCGCAAACCCGTTTGCTGGAAACAATAAAGGTGTGCCATTCTACAGGGGGTTCAACCTTTTATAAAGGGACAAGAATGGCGGATTTGCGGCCTGTGCAGCTTGCCCCGGGGCTTTATCTGGTGGCGACGCCGATCGGCAACCTGCGCGACATCTCGCTGCGGGCGCTCGAGGTTCTGGCCGGGGTCGACCTTGTCCTGTGCGAGGACACGCGCATGACCGGAAAGCTGCTTCAGGCGCACAGCATCAAAAACAAAATGGATGTCTATAACGACCACACGGCGGACAGGGTGCGCGGCTATGTGCTGGAATCTCTGGCGCAGGGGCGGCGTATCGCCCTTGTCAGCGACGCGGGAACGCCGCTGATTTCCGATCCCGGCTACAAGCTGGTGCGCGACGCGCAGGACCTTGGCCTTGCCGTCACGGCGGTGCCTGGGGCGAATGCTGTGCTGACGGCGTTGCAGCTTTCCGGCCTGCCGACGGACAAATTCTGTTTCCTCGGGTTTTTGCCGCCGAAGGAAAAGGCGCGCTGCGACGTGCTGCGCGAATGGGCGGAGGTTCCGGGGACTCTGGTGATCTATGAAACCGCGCCGCGCCTGATTGAATCGCTAGCCGATATGGCGAAGACGCTTGGCAACCGCCCGGCGGCGGTCATACGCGAACTCACCAAAATGTACGAGGAATCGCGCCGCGACACGCTGGAAAATCTTGCCGCGTATTATCAGGAGTCGGGAGAACCCAAGGGGGAGATCGTCATCGTCGTCGGACCGCCGGGGGAGAAAACCTATGACGATGCGACGCTTGAGGACTTGCTGCGGCGAGCCATGGTGAATATGAGCGTCAAGGACGCCGCCGCCCATGTCGCGGAAATGACCGGGCAGCCGAAGAAGAAAATCTACGACCTGGCGCTGGTACTCAAAAATTGACCAGCTATAAAACGGGTTTGCAGGCGGAGTTTCTGGCCGTCATATTCTTGCGCCTGAAAGGCTACCGCATTCTGGCGCAGCGCTGCAAAACCCCCCTTGGGGAAATCGACCTGATTGCCCGCCGGGGAAAGACCCTTGTCTTCGTCGAGGTCAAGACGCGCGGAACGATTGCGGCGGCGCTGGAATCCGTCAGCGCGCGGCAGGCCGGGCGAATCGTCCGGGCGGCGCAGTGCTGGCTCGCTTCCCGGAACGCGGCGGGAATGGATTTGCGTTTTGATGTCATTGCCATTGAATTTCCCTTTAAAATCAAACACATTGAGTCAGCCTTCACGGCTTGAAAGAATTTTCCAAGGAAACGGCGCAACGCGCCGTCCTATTGATAGATGACCGAGGAACATGACGATGGCGAACTGGTAAGAATGGCTTGCGCGGGCGACACGCGGGCATTCGAGCATTTGCTGGAGCGCCATTACGACACGGTTTTTCGCATGAGTTTCAAATGGTGCCGCAACCGCAGCGATGCCGAGGATATTACCCAGTGCGTTTGCATCAAGCTGGCCCGCGCCATTCATGGTTATAACGGGCGGGCGGCGTTTACCAGCTGGCTTTACCGCATCGTCATCAATACGGCAATCGACTGGAAGCGGCAGAACGCGCGCGGTGGTCACGACGATATTGACGATGTCGAAATCGCCAGCGCCCCGATCGCGGAAACCAATCTCATGGTACGCGAAGTTCTGGCGCAGATCGATCGCCTTCCGGTGAAGGAAAAAACGGCGCTGCTGCTGGTCGTAGGGGAGGAGATGAGCCATGCCGAGGCGGCATCGGTGATGGAGGTCAAGGAAAGCACGGTGTCGTGGTACGTGCATGAGGCCCGCAAGAAACTGGCCCTTCAGGAACGGAAAAAGGAGCGCCATCATGGATGACCGGCAGCTGAAAACCATATTGGGTACGGGCTTGCCCGCCGCCGATGAAAACGCCCGCAAACGGGCGGTTAATCTGGCTTTGGCCGAATTCGACGCGGCAAGGAAAGCGCCAAAAAATATTTTCCAAGGATTCTCCTTCGGGGTCCGCCTTACAGGCAGGTCCAATCAAACCCCAAGGAGGGAGAACATGAACAAGAAATTGGTCTATGGCGGCATGGCGACGGCAATGGTGGTGGTGCTGGCCGCAGGCGGCGCATTGACGCAGATGCAGGCCCCCATGGTCGGGAAGGGCTCAACACTGAGCGCCGGAAGCGGTGGAAACAATTTTTCTTCCATTGCAGTGACCGGCAGCATAGCGCGGCTTGAAAAGAAGGAGAAGGATCAGCCGGTAGAATCTGAATCCCGGCTGACGGCACTGGCTTTCGATGCGGCGCAGCTCGCCGCGCCGATGGCGCAAAAACGCGCGGAAGCGAATATGCCCACGGGAGTGATTGCCGCGGCGGAGATGGACGCGGTCATGCCGCAATTCCATCAGGAAATCGGACGCGACAAGTTTACAGATTTTGACGAAAACATGATCAAGCCGGTCGTGCAGGAGCCTGTTTCCACCTTTTCTATCGATGTCGATACGTCGTCCTACGCGTTTATCCGCAAGCAGCTGAATGCCGGTTTCCTGCCGCAGAAAGACGCGGTGCGCGTTGAGGAAATGATCAATTACTTCGATTACGATTATCCCTTGCCGGAGTCGAAGACAGAACCGTTCAGGCCGTCCGTAACTGTGGTTCCAAGCCCGTGGAACGACGGGAGGAAACTGGTGCATATCGGTATTCGCGGCTATGACATCGAACCCGCCGAAAGACCGCGCAGCAATCTGGTTTTTCTGCTCGATACGTCGGGGTCGATGAACGAGCCGGATAAATTGCCGCTGCTGGTCAATTCGCTCAAGATGCTTTTGGAGACGCTTTCGCCGGACGATCATGTGGCGATCGTCACCTATGCGGGTTCTGCCGGAACGGTTCTGGAGCCGACGAAAATTTCAGAGAAGGGAAAAATCATTGCCGCGCTGGAAAATTTAAGCGCAGGCGGCGGCACGGCGGGGGCAGAGGGAATCCGTCAGGCGTATAATCTTGCCAAGGCTAATTTCGACGGGAAAGCGGTCAACCGTGTCATCCTTGCGACGGACGGCGATTTCAACGTCGGCATTACCAATCAGGAAGAGCTTAAAGACTTCGTGGAGCGTGAGCGCAAAAGCGGCATTTTCCTTTCCGTTCTTGGTTTCGGGCAGGGCAATTACAATGATGCGATGATGCAGGCGCTGGCGCAGAACGGCAACGGTGTCGCCGCCTATATCGATACGCTGAACGAGGCGCGCAAGATTCTGGTCGAGGAATCCGCGTCGACGCTATTCCCGATTGCGAAGGACGTCAAAATTCAGGTCGAATTCAACCCGGCGACGGTCGCGGAATATCGCCTTGTCGGCTATGAAACGCGCGCTTTGAACCGGGAGGATTTCAACAACGATGCCGTCGATGCCGGGGATATCGGCGCGGGGCACACGGTGACAGCGATTTACGAAGTGACGCCCAAGGACGGCCCGCGCGCCGTCGATGAAAGCCGCTATACGGCGGAGGAAACGGAAGAGCATAAGGCCGGGGCAAATTTCGGCAGTGAGTATGCATTCCTCAAAATTCGCTACAAGCTGCCGAATGGGGATACATCGAAACTCATCACCACGCCGATCACTGCGGCGGATGAAAAATCTCTGGCCGATACGAAATGCCCGCCGGACGCGAAATGTCTGGTCGCGGACAGTTTCGGGGCGTCCGATGACGTGCGCTTTGCCGTGGCCGTCGCCGGGTTCGGGCAGATGCTCAAAGGCGGGAAATATACCGGCAAACTGAGCTATGACGACATCATTGCGCAGGCGCAGGGCGCGAAAGGCGTGGACGAATTCGGCTACCGCGCGGAATTCATCAATTTGGTACGTCTAGCGAAGACGGCGCAGGGCTTGCCGGATACGCAGCCGTAAAGCGTGATTGCTTCTTCCCCGTGCCCGTTTCCGTCAGGGAAAAGGGTACGGGGAAATGTATTGCGATAACGTTTTGACCTCGGAAAAATTCGCACTATAATCAGGGCAACGATTCGACTTCTTCTTACCCGTCCGGGAATGCACGCATGAAAATCATCCGTTCTGTTGTTTTGGCTTTGTCCGTCGCGGCGTCTGTTGGCATGGCGGGATGCTCGCCGATCGGGGTGGCCGCGGGGGCCGGGGCAACGCTCGGGATTGCCGCCTCGAAAGAGGGAGGCTTGAGTTCCGCCGCCAGCGACTTGCGCATCAAGGCGACGATCAGCGAGAAATGGTTTTCCTATAAGGTCGATACCTTTACGAAGCTCAACCTCACCGTCGATCAGGGACGCGTCCTGATTACCGGGTCGGTGCAGAACCCCGATGACCGGGTCGAGGCCGTGCGCCTCGCCTGGCAGGTCAAGGGCGTGAAGCAGGTGATCAATGAAATCCGGGTCGATGAAGGCGAAGGAGTGGCGGGATTCGTCAAGGACGGATGGATCACCACGCGTCTGCGCACCGCCATGACGTTTGAAAAAGACATTCAGGCAATCAATTACAGCATCGATACTGTCAACGGCACGGTGTACCTGATGGGCGTCGCCCGCAGTCAGCAGGAACTGGACAAGGTGATCGCCCTTGCTCGTACCATCCCCAACGTCAAGCAAGTCATCAGCTATGTGAAGCCGCTGGGGCAGCCGGTGCAAAGCGACGGCGGCGCTGCGCCGGGATGGACTGATCCATGAACCAGACGGCAGATCCGGCGCAATTGATGGAAACGCTGAAGTCCATCGGGGCGCAGCCGGATGAAGCCATCGACCTTGGCCGGACGGCCATTTACCTTGCGGCGCTGGAACAACCGGGGCTTTCTCTGGAGCGTTACCAGTCGCACATGCAGCGTCTTGCGGCGGAAGTGAAGGATCGCCATGATGCCCTGATCGATGCAGGCGCGCAGGACAGCGCGGAAACGCGGCTTGCCGCGCTCAAGCACATCGTTGTCGATAAATACGATTATTCCGGCGACAACGAAACCTATGACGATTTGCAAAACGCCAGCCTGATCCGCGTCATCGACCGCAGGCGCGGCCTGCCGATTGCGCTCGGGATCCTCTATATCCAGATCGGGCGCTATCTTGGATGGGCGGTTCACGGGCTCAATATTCCGGGGCATTTCGTCTGCCGGATCGATTACGACGCCGCGCGCCTGATTTTCGACCCGTTCAACGGCTGCGCCGTGTTGCAGGCTCCCGACCTGCGGCGTCTTGTCAAGCAATCGCTCGGGCCGAACGCGGAGCTTTCCACCAGTTATTACGAGCCCGCCGACAATCGCACGATCCTGGTGCGGCTCCAGAACAACATCAAGCTCCGCCGCATCGAGGCCGAGGATTATGAAGGGGCGCTCAGCGTCGTGCAGGCGATGCGGGCTATCGATCCGGAAGAATACCGGCTGCTTCTCGACGCCGGGGTGCTTTGCGCCCGGACCAACCGCTTGCAACAGGCCATCGTCGCGCTGGAAGGGTATATCGCCAAAGCGCCCGGCGACCGCGACCGGCATGAGGCGGCGCTCCTTCTCCAGCAGATCCAGGAAAGCCTGAACTGAAAGACCGTTCCGGGTCCGGGCGGGGTTATCCACAGATGTTCGCAAAAAGACCGCCTTGCCGCCCCATTCATGCCGCAAATACTGTTTATTTATCGTCCTCAAGACCTTGTCATGGTTTTGAATAACGCCTATTCATTCATCAGCATGACTGTCCTGAAGCCCGCCGGTTTCAATCAGTAATTACAAAGACCCACATTAATATAGAAAGTGAAGGAGTGGTGATATGCGCGTGCGCAATCTTCTGATGGTGGCCGGAATGGCTTTGGCTCTTGCCGCATGTTCGTCGACCGATGACGAGCAGGCAACCGATGTCGGTCAAGTGCAGGTCGGTCAGGCCGACTCCATGACCGCCGGTGCGCTGGACCCGAACGCGATGGGGCAATACGGCCCGGTTCCGGGTTCGCAGCAGGATCTGGTCGTGAATATTGGCGACCGCGTCTTCTTCGGCTACGACCGTTATGACCTGACCCCGGAAGCGCAGCAGATCCTTTCGCAGCAAGCGGAATGGATGAAGCGTTACCCGAACGTGCGCCTGAGCATCGAAGGTCACTGTGACGAGCGCGGCACCCGTGAATACAACCTCGCCCTCGGCGAGCGTCGTGCCAACTCGGTCAAGAACTACCTGACCTCGATGGGCGTCGATGCGTCCCGCGTCAGCACGGTCAGCTACGGCAAGGAACGTCCGGCTGTGATGGGCTCCAGCCCTGAAGCCTGGGCGCAGAACCGCCGCGGCGTTGCCGTTGTCGAGTAATCACGGGCCTGTTTAAAATTGGCCATCGTCGCCCTTCTTGTTTTCGCGCCTGTTGTTCCGGCTCTGGCGCAAAGTTCCGACACTGCCGCGCGGATCGAGCGCCTTGAAAACGAAATCCAGACTCTGAGCCGCGCCATCTTCAAGGGCGAAACGCCGCCGCCCGGCGCGTTCTCCTCCGGCAACGAAGCGGCGCAGGCCAACCTGCAAAACCGCCTCGACCAGATCGAAACCGATATGCGGTCCATCACGGGACGGATCGAGGAGCTGGGCTATGACATCAACCGCCTGAAGGAGATGGAGGGCCGCATCGCCGCCCTTGAAAACCGTGCCGTGCAGCAGGGCGCTGTTCCGTCCGCAACGCCTTCGGCTTCTTCCGGCATGGGCATGGCGGCTTATCAGGTCACGCCGCCGCAGCTCCAGATGCAGCCGCAAGGCGGCGGCGCTATGGACAATTACGGCATGACCGACCCGAACGCGCCTGCCCCGGCGCATTCCCCGACAGCAGGGCAGCTCGGCGCGATTGAAACGACGATTGATTCCTCCGGCGTCGCCACTGCAACGCCGGGAACGCCGATGGGCGATTACGAAGCGGCTTATGCCATGCTGCGCAATCAGGATTACGCCAGCGCGGAAATCGCCTTCGACAAATTCATCAAGGACAACCCGGACAATACGCTGGTACCCAATGCCCTTTACTGGCTGGGTGAAACCTATTATGTGCGCAATGATTTCGAAAAGGCGGCACGCACCTTCGCCGAAGCATACCGCAAATATCCGAAAGGGGCGAAGGCGCCTGATAACCTGCTGAAACTGGCCATGTCGCTGGCGGGCCTCGGCAAGACGCAGGATGCCTGCGTCGCGCTCGGGCAGCTCAAGAAAGAATACCCTGCCGGATCGGCCCCCGTCCTGACCCGTGCCGATCAGGAAATCGCCCGGCTTGGCTGCAAGTAGGATTCGCGGTGGAGGATTTCTCCCGCCTGTTCAAGAAAACCCCGGCAGCGATTGCCGTCGCCGTATCCGGCGGCCCTGACAGCATGGCGCTCTTGCATATGCTGTCCATCTATTTCGCCGCGCAGAAAAAGAAACCGCAAATTCATGCCCTGACCGTCGATCACGGCCTGCGCCCTGAATCCGCCGCCGAAGCGCGGCAGGTCGGGGCATGGGTGGCGGACTGGCCGCTCATCACGCACCATATTCTGCCATGGAAGGGGCGGAAGCCCGGATCGGCCATTCAGGAACGGGCGCGGGCAAAGCGCTATGAGTTGATGGCGGCCTATTGCGCGGGGCTGGGCATTCGTCATCTCTTTCTTGCCCATCACCGGACCGATCAGGCTGAGACATTCCTGTTCCGGCTGGCCAAAGGCAGCGGGCTTGATGGCCTCGGTGGCATGGCGACGCAAGCGCCTTATCCCGGCGATGCGGGGTTTTCGCTCATGCGTCCGCTGCTGGCGCGGTCAAAGGCCGATCTTGAAGCCTATTGCGCCGCGCATGACATTCCGTTCATTCGCGATTCCAGCAATCAGAATCGCGATTATGCGCGTGTGCGCCTGCGGCAATCCCTGCCGGTACTGGAGGCCGAAGGCCTGAGCGAAAAGCGCCTCGCGGCCACGGCGGCGCGGTTGCAGCGGGCGCGGCAGGCGCTGGATTTCTATGCCGCGAAGATCCGGCGCACCGCCGTTACCATGGGGAGGGATAGGGCGGCTATTCGCCTGTCATCCTTGCGCGCCGCGCCGGAAGACATCCGTCTGCGCGTGGTGCGGCAGGTGCTTGCGGATCTGGGCGCTGACGGCTACGGCCCGCGCCTTGAGCGGCTTGAAACCCTGCTGGGGGAAATGTTCGCCGACATTGCGCAGGCCAAAACCTTCACCCTTGGCGGATTTGTCTTTTCCATCAACAGGAAAGACGGGGCGCTTTTGATCCGCCGGGAAATGTGACAGGATAACCCGTTACAAAAATAACCTGAACGGAACAGGCGGGATCGCATGAATAATCAACGCATCTTCACGGCAGCGCAGCCCTTTGCGGATGTTGTGGCCAAGGTGAATGCAAGGCGCGAAGCCGCCTTGCGCGATAACGATCCGGCTGCCGCGCTATATGCCGGGGTGGATGTGTACCGCCGCGAGTACGATACGGCCTTAAGCCGTCTGGATCAGGCCGATATGCTGCTACTCGACCGGGCGGCGGCGCGCATGGGGATTTTCCCGAAGGCGCTGCTTGAGAAGGCGGATCAAGGGCGCGCCGTGCTGATCGAAATCGAAGGGCGGCAGGCCGTGCCCGACTGGACGCTGGACGCAAGGGGCCGCGTCAAACCCTTCCATCTGGATATTGCGCGCGAATTCGCCGAAAGCGGCCAGCAGCACTATTTCAAGTTCATGAGCTATCTGCAATTCATGGGCGAGAAGACGCTGGAGTTCAGGACAGAATTGCCAAAACGCAGCCTTAAAGACGTTTTTCGCGCGGTCGGCATCACCCAGGGAAGCTGCGCCGTGCTGGTGCGGACGCCCATGTTCGAGGCCGCCGACCGTGCCCTGAAAAACCGGGTGATCATGGATGCTTTCCTCAATAATATGGGCGCGGCGCTGACCCGCATTGGCGGGATGGGAAATCCGAACGAGGGCGGCGTGTCGGAAGGGTTTCTTGCTCGCCATGTTCCCGCCGATCTTCCGAACCGCGAACGCTGGAAGCGCGAATTCCAGATCTAGGCCGTTTTGGGTCAGGGCGGATTCTGTCAAGTTTTCCTTGCCTCCTTGGACAAATACGCTATTTATCCTGTAGTATAAGCGTGTCTGTATAACCCCTGAAAGGTGTGTTTCCCCGTGAACAATTTCGGTCGCAATCTGTTGTTCTGGCTGGCTGTCGCCGTGACGCTGGCTTTTCTTTTCAATGTGTTTCAGAGCGCCCAGACGCAGCAGATGAGCGGCGGGGTCGGTGCCGCTATCGCCTATAGCGATTTCATGGCCGATGCCTCTTCGGGCCGGATCGCCGATGTGACGGTCAAGGGACCCGAAGCGATCGGGCATTATGCCGCCGACGGCAAGCCTTTCCGGGTCGTGGTTCCTGATAACGAAAATATTGTCGAGCGTCTTTCCGGAACAGGCGTGCGCATTACCGCGGAGAGCAACGATCCCAACCGCGTGAGCCTGATGGGCGTTCTGCTGTCGTGGTTCCCGATGCTGCTGCTGATCGGCATCTGGGTGTTCTTCATGCGCCAGATGCAGGGCAAGGGCGGCGGCGGGGCGATGAGCTTTGGCAAATCCCGCGCCCGCATGCTGACCGAAGCCCATGGCCGCGTCACCTTCGACGACGTCGCCGGGATCGAGGAAGCCAAGGTTGAATTGCAGGAAATCGTCGAGTTCCTGAAAGACCCGCAGAAATTCCAGCGCCTTGGCGGCAAGATCCCGAAAGGCGCTCTGCTGGTCGGATCGCCGGGGACGGGGAAGACGTTGATCGCCCGCGCCGTGGCCGGGGAGGCCAATGTGCCGTTCTTCACCATTTCCGGTTCCGACTTCGTCGAGATGTTCGTCGGCGTCGGCGCAAGCCGCGTGCGCGACATGTTCGAGCAGGCGAAAAAGAACGCGCCCTGCATTATCTTCATCGATGAAATCGACGCCGTCGGACGCCATCGCGGCGCCGGTCTTGGCGGCGGCAACGATGAACGCGAACAGACCCTCAACCAGTTGCTGGTCGAGATGGACGGCTTCGAGGCGAATGAAGGGGTTATCCTTCTGGCCGCGACCAACCGTCCGGACGTCCTCGACCCGGCGCTGCTGCGCCCGGGCCGTTTTGACCGCCAGATCGTCGTGCCGCTGCCCGATATCAATGGCCGCGACAAGATCCTCAAGGTACATATGAAAAAAGTGCCGCTGGCCAAGAATGTCGAATCGATGGTGATCGCGCGCGGCACGCCCGGTTTCTCCGGCGCCGACCTTGCCAACCTCGTCAATGAAGCGGCGCTTCTCGCCGCACGGCGCGGCAAGCGCGTCGTCGGCATGGAAGAATTCGAGGATGCCAAGGACAAGGTGATGATGGGCGCGGAGCGCAACTCCATGGCCATGTCCGACAAGGAGAAAAAACTCACCGCCTATCACGAGGCCGTCGACAAGTTGCAGGCCGATCTGGCCGTGGCAATGGGCGGACGCGTGGCTGAGGAGATCATCTTCGGCAAGGAAAAAGTCACGACCGGCGCATCCAGCGATATTCGCTTTGCCACCGACATGGCCCGGCGCATGGTGACGGAATGGGGCTATAGCGACAAGCTCGGCCCGCTTCTCTACAGCGCCAATCAGGAGGAGGTTTTTCTCGGTCATTCCGTGTCGCAGACCAAGAACCTGTCCGACGACACGGCCTCGATCATCGACGCGGAAATCCGCCGCATCGTCGATGCCGGTTTTGCGCGGGCGCGTGAAGTTCTAACGTCGAATATCGACGAGCTGCATACGCTGGCCAAGGCGCTTTTGGAGTATGAAACCCTGAACGGGGAAGAGATCAAGGCGCTGCTGCGCGGCGAGCCGATCATCCGCGATGTGGGCGGCGACGATACCGACGACAAAAAACCAAAATCATCGGTCCCAACCGGGGGCAGCCTTGGCGGCAGTTTGCCGCAGGGCGCGTAGTTTTATATTCAAAACCATGTCAGAACAGGGGCTTTCGCAGGAAAGCCCCTGTTCTCATTGAGGGGCAGGTTCTATAATGGCCAGGGAAGAACAACCATCAACGCGCCAGAGCGCGAGCGAAGCGATGCCCCCTTTGATCCATGCGATGCGGAATTCCTTTGAAGGCTGTCTGGACATTTTTCTGTTCCGGCGCGAAGGGATCGAACGGTTCGACCCTTCCGTTGCGGCGATGATGCGCTCGTTCCTTGTTCTGGCGGCGGTCTGGCCGGTCAGCTTTTTTGTCGATGCCATGGCCCTTCGTGCTCTCGGGCGGGGTGGGGAATATGGCGTTCTTCATTATGGTGCCGTGACGGCGCTGGGGCTTGTCACGGTCCTGCTGGCGCTATACTTGCTTTGCAAGCTGGAAAAGCGGATGGATGTTCTGCCCCGGTGGATCAGTATTGGAAACTGGATGGGGATCGCCGTGATCGTTCCGTTCGCCGGAATGATCGCGGTGATGGGGGGCCCATGGACGGAAAGCGCGGGGATGCTGGCGGGGGTTCTTTTAACCGGGTTTGCCGTTTACATCATGGCTTGCTCTGCTTTTGTGGCAGCGCATCTGCTGTGCATCCCGTGGTGGCGCGCGGCCCTCTATACGCTGGGGATTTTTATCGTGCAGCAAGCCGTCCCGGCGCTTGCCGGGCTCTGAAGGAGCCAGGAAAACAGCGATATTCCCGGGGTGACTCAGGGTTTGGAGATATGCTAGGTTTGCAGCGTACCCTTGATAGAAAACACAGGATTTAAGGCCATCACATGACCCGTAAATATTTCGGCACGGACGGCATCCGCGGACGGACCAATACGTTTCCGATGACGGCGGATATGGCGCTCAAGGTCGCGATGGCGGCGGCGCTCTCTCTTCGGGACGATCATGTTGGCATTCACCAGAACCGGGCGATCATCGGCAAGGATACGCGCCTTTCAGGATACATGCTGGAAGAAGCCATGGCCGCCGGTTTCGTGGCGATGGGGATGGAAACGATTCTGGTCGGGCCGATCCCGACGCCTGCGATCGCCATGCTGACCCGGTCCTTGCGCGCCGATGTCGGGGTGATGATCTCCGCCTCGCATAACCCTTATGAAGACAACGGCATCAAGCTGTTCGGCGCGGACGGCTACAAGATTCCCGACACGCTAGAGGAGGCCATCGAGGCCCGCCTGGATCAGGATATGTCATCCGATCTGCCGGAGCCGGATTTTATCGGCAAGGCCAGCCGCCTTGACGATGCGCAGGGCCGCTATATCGAATTTTTGAAGAACAGCTTTCCCAAGGGCCTGAGCCTGGAGGGCCTGAAAATCGTCGTCGATTGCGCCCATGGCGCGGCGTACAAGGTCGCGCCTCAGGTGCTGTGGGAGCTGGAGGCCGATGTCGTGCCCATGGGCATTTACCCCAATGGCCGCAATATCAATGCCGGATGCGGCGCGACGGCGACGCAGGCCCTGCAGGAAAGAGTGGTGGCGGAGAAAGCCGATCTCGGCATTGCCCTTGACGGCGATGCCGACCGCCTGATCATGGTGGATGAGCGCGGCGCGCGGATCGACGGTGACCAGCTGATGGGTCTTCTGGCGCGGCGCTGGAACGAGGACGGACGCCTGCGCGGCGGCGGCCTTGTCGCGACAGTGATGTCCAATCTCGGCCTTGAGCGTTATATGCGCTCCCTCGGTCTCAATCTGGTCCGTACGCCTGTTGGCGACCGCCATGTGGTGGAACGCATGCGGCAGGACGGATACAATCTGGGCGGTGAGCAATCGGGCCATATGATCATGTCCGACTATGGCACGACCGGGGACGGCCTGATGGCGGCGCTGCAAGTTCTGGCGGTCCTGAAACAGCAAAGTTTCCCGGCCTCGACGGCGCTGAATGTGTTTACGCCGCTGCCGCAGGTGCTGAAGAATGTACGCTTTGAAAGCGGCAAGCCGCTTGAAGCGGAGAGCGTCAAGAAGGCGCTGGCCAGAGCGGAAAAATCCCTGAACGGCGGCGGTCGCCTCGTCGTTCGCCCGTCCGGGACAGAGCCGCTGATTCGCGTCATGGCGGAAGGCGACAACCCGGAGCTTGTGGAATCTGTCGTCAGCGACCTGTGCGTGGCGATCGAGCAGGCGGCAAAGCCGGCGTAAAATTCACCCGTCCATCATGTAAGCGCCGATAGCGCGCCAGAACCCGAGAGCCTTTTGCTGCTTGCGACGGTATTGGCGAGCGATTTTTTCGGCCGTTTGCTCTGTCGTGTTTATGGCAGAAATCGCGCGGCTTTCCAGCGGACTTCTCGCAGCGTCATTGAAGGCAACGACCAGCCCCTGCTGCATGGATCTTTTGTATTCATCCTTCGCGACACTGGAAAAAACATGGACCGCTTTCCCTGTGGAAACCGATTCCGAAACGATCGAAAGGGATGAGCCGCAGACAATGATATGGTCTGACTGCCCCAAAAGCCCGATATAGGGATTATAGGCCCTGTTTTTCCTGCCGCTGTTGAGGTCGTGCCCCAGCAGCATGACACGGTCTTGAATGCCGATACGATTAAAAGCGCTGTCAAGGGATGACAGCATCGTATTGTATCCACCTGACGACGTTCTGCGGCTCGAGCAGACAAACACGGTGGATTGAGGAAAATTCTTGATTCTGGCCGCCAGTGTTTGCGAAAAGCCGAATGAGGTGTCATCGGCCATCATGACCGCGATCAGCGGACGGGGCAGGCCGGGATAGGCATCTGTAAATTTCACGCCTTCGGCCCTGTAGATTTCCGGCGTCAGGTGATGCGCGACCATCTCCCGCCTTGAGCCGAGCCACGGTCCCAGGTTCTCGTTGATTTCGTCGATGATGAACGGGAGTTTATGAATTTTGTCCGGGTCGGCCTGACTGGTCCAGTCGCAGCGGTGGCGGGAGAAGATGATGTCCGGCGTTCCGATTTTTTGCAGATGCGCGGCCAGCGGATCGCCCTTGATCTCCGGATAAAGGGTCGCAAGCACCTCCTCATCGACATAGTGGTATTCGCCGCCGAGTTTTTGCGCGACCGCTTTCCCAAGGCCGATATAGCCGTGGCTGTCGCCGCGGGAGCTGTCATCTCCCAGTGTGCTGACCAGCACAAGGGGTTTTTCGGGAAGGTAGGGCGGCCTTGCGGCGCTGTTAAAGATATTTCTCAGCATATTAAGCATCCCTCCTTGCGGAACGGGGTGGTGCGTCGGGCGGAACAGGGTCTTATTTATCATATTCATTGACATTATGAAAATAAAAAACTATACTCCCGCCATCTTTTGACAAAACGAGGGGATTTCCATGGCCGATACCATCGCACAAAAACGCCTGTTTACCGCCGCCGCGACGGGCGACAAGGCCACCATCCGCGCACTGGTGTTCGAGGACGTCGATTTCGACGCCCGTGATGAGGAAGACCGCACGGCCTTTAACATCGCCACGCAATACGGCCATGTCGATACCGCCAAGACCATTCTTGCGGCGCGGCAGATGAAAGCAATGCAGGTTATGGGCCTGACTTCGCCGCAGTTCGAGGATGTAGCTCGCAGGGCGGTCCGCCGTGCCTGATTCGCTCAAGGCCGCCTTTTCCTACGACGATATCCCCGTGACGCCCGAGGAAGATGAGGCGTTCAACGAGCTTGAGCGCAGGATCGGATCGACGACCTTGTTTTGCGACCGCCCTTCGCATCCGGCAGTGCCGCCGCCGGCCACCCGGCGGCCCCGCGGCATAAACCGGGCGCGGCAGCGCGGCCTGTGCTTCAAAATTCCCTGAAATCCGCCGTTTCCTAGCGATTCATATTGATTCCAGCCGGGCGATCGGGCAAAACTGGTCCGTAACAGCCAACATCGGAGGACTTTATGGGCAACGTTGCAGTCATCGGCTCCCAATGGGGGGACGAGGGCAAGGGGAAGATTGTCGACTGGCTGTCCAGCCGGGCGGATATCGTGGTCCGTTTTCAGGGCGGGCATAATGCCGGACATACGCTGGTCATCGACGGCGTCACCTATAAACTCCATCTGCTGCCGTCCGGCGTGGTCCGCAAGGGCAAGCTGGCGATCATCGGCAACGGCGTCGTGATCGATCCGTGGGCGCTGCTGAAAGAGATTGAAGACGTCCGGGCGCAGGGCGTCGATGTATCCCCGGCCAATCTGATGATTGCCGAGAACGCCAATATGATCCTGCCTATCCACTCCGCCATCGACAAGGCGTTTGAAGCGGCGCGGGGCAGCAAGTCCATCGGCACCACCGGGCGCGGCATCGGTCCGGCCTATGAGGACAAGGTCGCCCGGCGCGGCATCCGCATCTGCGATCTGGCGCATGAGACGCTTTTGAAAGAGAAAATCGAAAACCTGCTCCTGCATCACAATGCCCTGCTCAAGGGGCTTGGCGCGGAAACGGTGTCGCCGCAGGCGGTTTATGACGGCCTGATGCAAATTTCCGGCACGATCCTGCAATATGCATCCCCGGTGTGGAAGCGTCTTGACGCCGCGAACAAGAGCGGGGAGAAGGTTCTGTTCGAGGGCGCGCAAGGGGCGATGCTCGATGTCGATCACGGCACATACCCGTATGTCACGTCCTCCAACACGGTGGCGGGCCAGGCGGCTTCAGGCTCCGGCGTCGGGCCGCGCAGCGTGGGTTACGTTCTCGGGATCACCAAGGCCTATACCACCCGTGTTGGCTCCGGCCCGTTCCCGACCGAATTGCTGGATGCGGACGGCGAATTGCTGGGCTCGCGCGGGCATGAATTCGGCACGACCACTGGCCGGAAACGCCGCTGCGGCTGGTTCGATGCGGCGCTGGTGCGGCAGACGACGAAGATTTCCGGCATTCACGGCATCGCCCTGACCAAGCTGGATGTTCTCGATGCGTTCAAGGAGATCAAGATCTGCACCGGTTATGAGCTGGATGGCCAGATCGTCGATCATCTTCCGGCCTCGCAACTGCATCAGGCCAATCTGAAGCCGGTTTACGAGGTTATCGAGGGCTGGAACCAGAGCACGCGCGGCGCGCGGAGCTGGGCCGACCTGCCCGCAACGGCAATCAAATATGTCCGCCGGATCGAGGAACTGGTCGAAACCCCGGTGACGCTCCTGTCCACCAGTCCGGAGCGTGACGACACCATCCTGATGCAGGATCCGTTTCTGGCCGCATAGCCGCCCTGTATGAATGTGCCCCCGCCCCGGAGATTCCGGGGCGGGGGCATTTTACAAATGGGCCGCGCGCAGGTAGAATGGAACATGTCGTCCTTGCGGCGACGGCCCCGCTTTCTCTTTTTTCCAGAATTATTGTGAGTGACGCCCAGGCGAACAAGGACCAGAAGGCCCAGAACCCCGCGGAATCTGCTGCGGGGATCGGTCTGTCCGATCCATTGGCGGAGCAGATTGCCTCCTACCGCGATCAGTTTTACATTCACCCCGCAAAGCGCATCAAGCAGTTCGATCAGGGGCCGGTGAAGGCTTATGCCGCATCGGGCCTGACCGATGTATCGAACGCGACGCATTATGCCCTTGTCTGCGAGCCCAATCTGACGCCCCGGGCCCGGGCGGCGGCGGCGTTCTCGCGGCTCATCAATGCCAACCTGACCAAGCTGGTGGCCTGCGGGCCGGTTTACTGGTCTCCGGCGCGGGCCGAACGCTACGTCCTGATTTACGAGCTTTTTGCCGGGCAGCCTTTAATGCCGGAGGGGCAGTTCCGGGGCCTGGACCTGAAGCCGGAGCTGGTTCAGGACACGATGATCCGGCCTCTGGTGAATGCGCTTTTGGATATGCGCGACGCAGATGTCGTTCATGGCAATATCCGGCCGTCGAATATCTTTGTCACTGGCGTCGGGGCGGGATTCGATCGCATTCTGCTCGGCGAGTGCCTTGCGACGCCGCCATCCTATTGCCAGCCCGCTTTTCTGGAGACGATCGAGCGGGCGATGGCCGATCCGATCGGGCGCGGCCTGCCGACCTTGGATAGCGATATTTATTCTCTGGGCGCGACCCTTGCCGTTTTGCTCCGCTCCCGCGATCCGATGGAAGGCATGTCCACCGAAGAGATGATCCGCTTCAAGATCGATCAGGGAAGTTATATCGCCCTGACCGGGAAGGACCGCTTCACCGGCGCGATTCTCGAACTTCTGCGCGGATGCCTGCAGGACGACAGGTCGCAGCGCTGGACCCTTGAGGACATCATCAGCTGGATGGAAGGGCAGCGTCTTTCACCCAAACCGCCCTCCAAGAAAATCAAGGCCGCAAGGCCGATTCACTTTCTGGATGAGCGGTATTTTCGTCCGGCCTTGCTCGCCATGGACCTGAATAAAAACCAGTCCGAGGCTGCACAGATCATTGAAAACGGCCATCTGGCGCAATGGGTCGAGCGGTCGCTTGAGGATTCCACCATTATGACGCGGCTGGAAACCGCTATGGAGGCCGTAGCGGAGCAAGGGCGGGGGCCGGGTTACTGGGACCGCCTGATCAGCCGGGTGTCCATTGCTCTCGATCCCGAAGCGCCCATCCGCTACAAGGGTATGACTCTGGCGCCGGAGGGGATTTCCTACGCCCTGACCGACGCCATGATCCGGCGCAGCGATCTCCAGCCTTTTCTTGACCTCATCAACCAGCAGGTCGTGATGTTCTGGCTGACGGCGCAGGTCGAAACGCAGGTGGATGTCGGCAGCCTTGTGTCCCGCTATGACACGTGCCGGGCGATTCTAAAGCAGCAGAATATTGCCTATGGCATTGAGCGATGCCTTTACTATTTGAATGCCGAATGCCCGTGCCTCAGCGACAAGATCAAGGGATTTTATGTGCAGACGCCCGAGGACCTGATGACTGCGCTCGAAAAGGTGGCGGCGCAACCCGGGCGCCCGGAGTTGATGCTGGACCGCCATAGCATCGCCTTTATTTCCGTGAAGGACCGCAAGGATGTCGACCCGTTCCTGATGGAGTTGAATGCGCCGGAGCATTACAAGCGCATTCTTGGCAATCTTAAAACGCTGGCGACGATCCAGCAGCGCTCGCGTCTTGAGAAGTTTCCCGGGATTTGCCGCTGGTTCGCGCAGATTATGGATCCGGTTTACGAGCGCGTTCATGACCGCGAATTGCGCAAATCGATGAAGGACAAAGTCGGGCAGCTGGCTGAAACCGGAGATCTCGGCAAGATCGCCAGCATCCTCGACAATCCGGCGACGATGCAAAAAGATACGGAGAATTACAATCAGGCGCGCAGCGATTATTACAAGCTCCGCGTTGAGAGCGCAAAGCTTGAGGATAAGCTCGCAGACCCGGCGCAGTTCCGGCGCGGAATGGGGCGCGAGGTTGCAGCGCTTGTCGCCTGTATTATTTCCGGCGTTACGATTCTGTTTTTCGTCTTCATGTTTTTTACCAAAGGCAGCATTTTCTGATCATGGCGGGCGCAAGAAAAAAGCTGAAAAAAAAGGCGCATCTGGGCTGGAAAGGCCAGATTCTGCTGATCTTTATGCTGCTGGCCGCCCTTGCGGCCTTGCCGACGACCGTCATGCTGTTCTTTGGCATGCTGCCAACGGCGGCTGCGGCCTTTATTGACAGGACGGCGGAAAAAACCCGGGTGCTGACGGTCGGGGCGATGAATCTGGCCGGGTGTTCGCCGTTTATCCTGCAGCTCTGGACGTCCGAGCACAGCATTGAGAATTCCGTGATGATCGTGACGGATCCCCGCACGATCATCGTCATGTATTGCGCGGCCGGGATCGGCTATATGATCGACTGGACGGTTTCCGGCCTTGTCGGAGCGTTCATGGTTTCCCGTGCCAGCAGCCGCCTTGAACAGATAGCCAAACACCAGAAGGAAATGGTCGTGCGCTGGGGCCGTGATGTTACCGGGGAAATACCGGTTGACAGTTTCGGGTTTCCGCTTGATTCTGATGCAGAAGAGAAAAAGTCCGGATGAGCGGTAAACAAAAGGCCTTGTATGGGGAATGCATGTGATCGTCAGGGTATGGCGTAAACCGCTCTAGTAATTATGCAAATAAAAACCATAATATTTGTGGGCTATAATCGATTTAATGTTTTGTTTTTAAATTTTTAAATAAATAGAAATACAGAAATACATGGCATAAGTAATTATTGGTCCTTTTTTACATGAATCCATGAATTCATAAAATTTATGTAAAAAGATCAGGACGCCAGAAGGTGTTTTATTTACCTTTCCCTGGAGTTTTATTCTGTAAATTTTCCGCAAGGTGTGTTTTTTTTTAACCACTCTTTAAAAATATCAGGTATATTCTGGGGAATGTAGGTTAGGCTTCAATGGTGCTGCAATGGCATTATGCGAAGTTAACGGGTTAATTTAATGCTGGAAACCAAACAAGGAAATGAAGGAGTCTAAAGCAATGTTGCTCAAACTGATGGCTTTTGTTCAGGCCTATAAACAGGATATCAAAGGTGCTACCGCGATTGAGTATGGCCTCATTGCGGGCGGTGTTTCGCTCGCTATCGTGACGGCTGTGTTCCTCTTCGGGGATAGCCTGGCGAGCATGTTCTCGACTATCGCCGGTAAAATGGCCTCTGCTGAGGCACGTGGCGGCTAATAGGCTCACGTTTTACGCAAAGGACCCATCCTGCAATCGGGATGGGTCTTTTGCTTTTTGAGGAAGGTCTTTTGGATGGTCATTTTTTTCTTTGTCGTTTATTGCCTGTCGCTGCTGGTTGCGCTTGGCGCAATGATTGTCGCAGGCATCAGCGACTTCCGTACAATGACCATTCCAAACCGTTATCCCGTGGCGATCATTGCGGCTTTCTGTATCGCCTTTGTGTTCTCGCGGGCGATGGGCGTGCAGGGGCCATTTGAGCCGCTTGCGGCGCATGGGCTGGCGCTGGGAATTGTTGCTTTGGTAACATTTGTTATGTTCGCCCTGAGGATATGGGGGGCTGGAGATTCCAAGCTGGCCAGCGCTATTGCTCTATGGGCGGGGCTGAAGGGGATGGTTCCGTTTTTCATGGTTATGGCCTTTACCGGGCTTGGCCTGGTGGTGTTGGGCAGGGTGCTGTCGTATTTCAGGTTCTTTGCAGCCGATCCTGCCGGAGTTTGGCCCTGCCGGTTAAAGGCGGGGCTGCGCGTCTTGCCTTATGGAATTGCGATTGTGGGCGGCGGCGGCGCGGCCTTTGTCAGGCAGGGATATTTCGAATTTCTCCCGTTGCTCCGGGCGGCAGGAATCGGCGGGTAGGATATTTGGGGATTTAACCTTGTGTTAAAAAGAGGTATAGTGTTCGGGTAATGCCTCTTCCCGCTGCCCGCCCGGGCGGCGTTCCGGTTGGTTCCGGTTGTCATTTAAATGCTTCTCTGACTGCACTTCCGCCTTTTTTCAAACCCGTGAGGGAATCGATGAACAAGAATGTCCTGATAGCCTTTGGTGGCGCTGCATTGATCGCCGTTCTTGTGGCCGCACTGATGAGCGCCATGTTGAAAGGCGGGAAGAAAGAAGAGAGCGATGCTGCTCCGCGCGTACAGATCATGGTCGCCGCGCAGGATATCGGGGTTGGAGAGGTCCTGACCGAAACCAATGTGAAATGGAAGAGTTGGCCGCAGGATGCGGCGTTGCCCGGGACAATCCAGCGCAAGGGCAACAATGAAAAACTGGCGGATGCCGCCAAGGGCCGGACAATCCGGGCGATTGCGATGGACGAGCCCGTTTTGAGAAGCGCCATGGTCAGTGAGGAGGGGGGATTTCTTGCGGCCCAGCTCGCGCCTGGCATGCGTGCAGTTTCGATTAAAACCATACCCAGTACAATGGTCGGGGGGTTTATCAACCCTGGCGATTTTGTCGATGTTGTTCTGACTTATAAGATCGATATCCGATATGCTGGAGGTGGTGGTAATAGATTTAGTAATAATGGCGGGGACGGAACGCTGGCTGCGGATGTAAACCGGATGATTGCGCTTAATCTCGATGAGCGCGCTGCTGATACAATCCTTGAGAATGTCAAGGTTCTCGGGATCGATCAGAGCGCCGTAGTCGATAAGAATGCGCCGGCTAAGCTCGCGAAGACCGTGACGCTCGAAGTTGATCAGCGTGGCGCTGAAATTATTGCGCTGGCGACGAAAATGGGTGACATCACTCTAGTCTTGCGCCCGCTAGGTGATAATCAAATTGTCGTTGACGATTCTCCAACGGTTTCGGATGCGCGTCTTGCGCGGATTAATAGGGAACTTTTTGGAAAAATATACAGTTTGGAGGAGTATTCTGGCGTTCAACGCGGGAATGTACGAATCTATAATGGCGGAAATGTCACGAATATGCCTGTCCGCTAAATTTGCCCACCCGTCTCATGGCCGTCCGGTCATGATCATCCATGAAAGAACATTAACGATGTGTGTTGCGATGAAACGATTGTGCAATAGACTGTTTTCCTTCCGCAGGATTGCGGCATTTGCCGTTCTGGTTGCCGGGCTAACTTTTGTTCCGGTACTTTGCGCTTATGCAGACAAGGCGGATCTGGTTTCAGTCGATGCTGCGAAGGTTCGCGGGGGAAATCTTGTCGGGGTTACCCTCGGTAAGGGTGAGGTCGTTGAAATCAAGGGCGATGTCGCCGATATCCTCGTAGCCAATCCGGCGGTTGCCGATGTCGTTGCCTTGCAATCCAACAAGCTGTATGTCGTCGGCTCGCAGCTTGGCGATACGAATTTGATCGCGCTGGATTCTGAAGGGAATGTCATCGAGCGTCTGGACATTCATGTCATGATCGATGAAGCAGCGATCCAGAAATATCTTAACGAACTGTACCCGGATGAACATGTTATCGTAAAAGCATTGAATGATCAGGTCATCCTGACAGGGACGGTATCCAACCCGGCTATCTCGAACCGCATATCCCAGGTCGTTTCCGCCTATATCGGCGAGATACAGGATATGGAGGGCTCAACGGATGAAATTATTGTCAATCTTCTGAATGTGTCAGGCGAGCAGCAGGTTATGCTTCGCGTGAAGATTCTTGAGGTTTCGAAGTCGCTGATCAAGGAGCTCGGCATTGAAAGCGAGCTGAACAGGGAGCAGGGGAATTTCATAGGGGCTCTTGGCATTTCGACGTCGGGAGTCGGGATCACACAGCCGGCGTTTGGGCTTGGAACCCTTATTTTCGATGATGGCGGCAGCGTCGGCCCGATCAGCGCGATTCTTTCGGCGCTTGAGCAGGGCGAGATGGTTCAAACCCTGGCTGAGCCGAATTTGACCGCAATCTCTGGTCAGGAGGCCGGATTCCTGGCGGGCGGGGAGTTCCCTGTGCCGGCGGGACGCGATAGTGACGGCAACGTTTTGATCGAATTCCGTCCCTTTGGCGTATCGCTTAATTTCCGTCCGACCGTTATGTCCGAGAACCGGATCAGTCTGCAATTGAACACGGAAGTGTCGTCGGTTTCGCGGGATGAAACAGTAACGCTCGAGGGGCTTGAGGTTCCAGGCCGGAATATTCGCCGGGCATCTACTACAATCGAGGTTCCCAGCGGTGGCGGCATGATGATTGGCGGGCTTTTGCAGTCCAATACGGTTAAGGGTATGGCTGGTTTGCCGGGCGTGAACGATGTTCCGGTTCTGGGCGATTTGATTTCATCACGCAGTTTCAATCGTGATGAAACGGAACTGGTTGTCCTAGTCACGGCATACCTTGTTTCGCCGTACGCTGAGAAGGAAAATAAGAAGCAGGATGACAATATCCCTGCTGGACAAGCTGTTCCTCTCGCGAATGCTTTTGCCGATAATATTCGCCGGATCTATGGGCGAAAGGCCTCGGGTCTTCTGGACGATGGGTCGCGTTATGGCTATCTGATCAACTGATTGCCACCTTATGGAGACAAGCATGCGTATCAAAACGAAATCCGGTCTGGGTGTTCTCGTTGCCATTCTGTTAATGGGCGGTTGCGATTCGATCGTTTACAACGTACCGACCGAAGTGACGGACAATCGGGCTGAGGTTTATCGCAGCAGTACTGATTTCGAGATCAAGACATCGGATCTGGGAGAGCCTCAACTTCAGAAAATTGCGCAAGATTACCGGCGCTATGGCGAAACCCCGATGCAGGTGACGGTAACCTATGATCCGGTGTCGCAGGTCAATACGGCAAGGCGCGCGAGCGAGGCTGCAGCCAGAATTTCTGACGGTTTGCGCGCCCAGGGCGTCAGGGCAATCAATATTGATACGATGCCGGTCCAGGCATTGGGCGATGGCTCAACCACATTGGTCAGTTACGATGCACTGGAGGCGCGCGCGCCTTCCGGCTGTGAATCGGCTATAGACATGGATTTTGCCACTTTCAAGCAGGCCGATGACTATAAGCTTGGCTGCAGTATCGAGACCCATCTTGCCAAACAGGTTACCCGCCCGAAAGATTTGATGGGAAGCGACCATATGGATAATGCGCAGGGGCGTTATACCGCCAATTCGCTGGAGCGCTACATGGTTGGCGATCTTAATGAGCCGATCGCGGGGGAGGTCGCTTCGGAAGGGCAATAAAATCCTCTGAATTTTCCCCTCTGTTTCCTGTTATCCGGGTCTGAAAAGGTAACGAATTCGTAACTTTCTCAGCACATTATTAGGATAGCGGGATGTATCTCCGCTCAATGAGTTCAACGTCTTGCCCCATATGCATATTCATGACTGAAGATGATTCCAACCATATTTCCGTCCTGTTGCCCAGCGCACGGGTCGTCATGTTTGCAAACGATGCGGAGTCCATTGAGTCTTTCAAATCGTTGCAGAGTGACTGGCGTTTTGCCCGGGTCACGATAGAGCATCACCCGGGCGGCGTAGAACAGGCAGCAGAGGCCTTGAAGGCGGGCGCGGTTAGCGCTGATCTTTTGATTATTGAAACTGAATCGATTGACGATGGATTCACCAATCGTCTCGAAACGCTATCCAGCTATTGCGCTGAGGGCACTGCGGCGATCGTTATCGGTCCTGTGAATGACGTCAATCTTTACCGCAAGCTGATCGGCATGGGGATCAGCGATTATCTGGTGCGGCCAGTGAAAGCTCAGGCATTTGCGTTTCATATCGCAAGAACCCTGATCGAGCGTATTGGTGCGACCGGTAGCCGTCTTGTGGCGGTTATGGGGGCCAAGGGGGGTGTTGGAACGACGGTTATTGCCCAGGCAATGGCATGGGGATCCGCCGACATGCTGAACCAGAAAACGATTTTGATGGATGCGGCAGGCGGGCGGTCCACTTTGAGCATCGGGATGAATTTCGAACCCGCGACAACCTTGCAGGAAGCGGTGCGCGCAGCGGCATCTCAAAATGAAGACTCGTTTAAACGCATGCTGCATCAGGCCAATGAGCGCCTGCATGTTTTAAGCAGTGGCGGCGATGTCATGCTCGACGACTCTGTCGATGCATCCGGATACGAAGGGCTTATTGACAAGCTGATGACGACTTACCCTGTCGTTATTGTCGATCTTTCCGGATCGCCGACGTCTTTGCAGCGAATCGTTCTTAGCAGGGCGAATCATATTGTGCTGGTGACGACTCCTCTTCTGCCCTCGTTGCGGGCGGCGCGGACATTGATTCAGGAGATCAAGGATCTGCGTAGCGATATCGCCAAAAGCCTTGATCTTGTGGTCAGCATGGAAGGGATCGCCCCCAAGCAGGAAGTTCCTAAAAAAGAGCTGGAAAGGGCGCTGGAGCGCGCGACGGCGGTCACGATCGCCTTTAATTCCGCGCTTTTTTCCGGATCTGAAAACGAGGGGCGAAAACTTAATTCGCTTCCGGAGGGCATTGCCGTCGTACGCAATCTTTTGGGCATGATGTCGAAAGTTCTGGCTGGAACCGGGAGCAGTATTTCTACGATCGCAAATGACGATCAGCAGAAAAAAAGCCCCTTCAGCGCGATTTTTAGCAAGTTGAAAGAAAAGGCTTAGCCCTGGGAGTGAGAAACGGTGGCGTTCGGGAAAAAAACGACTTCCGGTCCTGCACCGTCGGCGCCAGCCGCTGCACCGCGCCGCGCCCCTGCGCCAGCGTCGATTCAGCCGGCGGAAGAAAAAGTTGATTCTTCTCTGCCCTCTCCGACTTCTGCTGCACCGCCGCCGGATCTTGAGACGTTAAGCAAGCTGCAGGCGCTGAACGCTGAAGGCGGCGGCGCGGACAAGCCACGAAAAAGCATGGATGAAGATGGATTGCTTTCCGACCCGCATGGCGGCGGCATGGTTGCGCCTGCGGATCAAGCGTCATCCATGACATCCTTGCGCCTGCAACGCGCCCGTAACCGCATTTGGCTTGATTTGCGGGATGGCATCGATCTTAAGGCGCTTGCGCGCATGGATGCCAAGGCCGCGCGGGAAGAAGTCCAGTCCGCGGTGCAGGAAATTGCCCGTTTTCGGAATCTTGATGTAACGCCGGCTGAACTGGAGCAGATTGCCAAGGAATGCGGCGATGACATGCTAGGCTACGGCCCGCTGGAATCTCTTCTGGAACGCGACGATATCGCGGATATTATGATTAACGGCCCTGAGACGACCTATATCGAGGTCGGCGGAAAGATCCAGAGAACGGATATAAAATTCCGTGATAACCAGCACCTGACGACGATTGCACAGAGAATTGTTTCCGCCATCGGGCGCCGCGTTGATGAAGCCTCTCCGATATGCGATGCACGTCTCCCGGATGGAAGCCGTGTGAACGTGATTATTCCACCGCTTGCAATCGACGGGGCGGCGATCACCATCAGGAAATTCAAGAAGGAAAAACTGACGCTTGAAAAGCTGATGGAATTTGGCTCGATGACGCCAAGTTGTGCAAAATTGATTATGGCGGTTGGCCGTTGCCGCGTTAATGTCCTGGTTTCCGGCGGTACGGGCTCGGGCAAGACAACAATGCTCAACTGTCTTACGCGCTATATCGAACAGGGGGAGCGAATCATTACCTGTGAGGATGCCGCAGAGCTTCAGTTGCAGCAGCCGCACGTCGTGCGCCTTGAAACGCGTCCGCCCAACCTTGAGGGGGTAGGGCAAATCACGATGCGCGATCTCGTGAGGAACTGTCTTCGTATGCGCCCGGAACGAATCATCGTCGGCGAGGTTCGCGGTCCTGAGGCTTTCGA